>CALXLC010000049.1 GCA_944389095.1 uncultured Alphaproteobacteria bacterium | reverse complement strand
CTTTTTCAAAAGGCTGTATAATGGCGAAACAGGGCGTTTAACTGCGGTCTCGCGCTCGGTCACGTACTTCTTTGTACGCTCGCTCGCGTTCGCCTTGTGAAACACTCTGTTTCATCCATTCTCCAACACCTTTTAACGTGCCTTGTGTTTGTTAAGATTTTCTTTGCCGCCCTAAAATCTTATTATCCACGCACGCCATTCGGCCTTTTTTGTGCCTTGTGGCGGAGGGGTTTGTTTTTCGTGACGGGTCTCGTTCCGGGGAATAACCGGAAGCAGGAAAAAGAAGATTTAGAAAGAGATAACAAAGTTTGTAAATACGAATGTAAATACGAAAAGTAAAGTCCGGTCCGGGCTTTATTTTTTTGAATGCTTGCAATGCCGACTTTTTTTTACTAGATAATAGCTATAACCTTTTTATGAAAGAGAAAGAATGACTACAATTTTGTGCATTAGAAAAGGCAATGAGGCGGTCATGGCCGGTGATGGTCAGGCCACGCTTGGCGAATCCATCATCTTTAAATCAAAATCGGTTAAGGTTCGTCGAATTGGCGACGGGAGCATTGTGGCCGGTTTTGCAGGTGCTGCCGCCGACGGTATTACTTTGATTGAGAGGCTGGAGGCCAAACTTGAAAAACATGCTTACCAGTTGAAACGGGCGGCCGTTGAGCTGGCCAAGGATTGGCGGATGGATAAGTATCTGCGTCAGTTGCAGGCCTTTATGATTGTGGCGGATAAGGAAACTTCGTTGGTTATTTCGGGAACGGGCGAGGTTATGGAGCCCGATGACGGAATCATCGGAATCGGCAGCGGCGGGAATTATGCCATGGCGGCGGCCAAGGCGCTGTATGACGTTTCGGGTATGAATTTGGAGGAGATAGCTCAGAAGGCCATGAAAATTGCCGGAGATATTGATGTTTATACCAACCACAACGTGATTATTGAGAGAATTGAAGCATGAGTGCAAATATGTTCAGCCCGCGGGAAATTGTTTCGGAACTTGATAAATATATTATCGGTCAGGATGAGGCCAAAAAAGCAGTGGCAATCGCTTTGCGCAATCGTTGGCGCCGTATGCAGCTGCCGGACCGGCTTAAGGAAGAAATCGTTCCCAAAAATATTTTGATGGTGGGGCCGACGGGTGTCGGTAAAACGGAAATATCCCGCCGTCTGGCTCGTTTGGCCAAAGCGCCCTTTATTAAAGTAGAAGCGACCAAGTTTACCGAAATCGGTTATGTCGGGCGCGATGTAGAAAGCATTATCCGCGATTTGGCAGACATTGCCGTTAACGAGACCAAAAAGAAAATGCGCAGTCAGGTCAGTGTCAAAGCCGAGGCCGGTGCGGAAGAACGGCTGTTGGAAGCTTTGGTCGGTGCCTCGGCCGGAGACGATACCAAAGAAAAATTCCGTCAGTTGTTTCGGGAAGGAAAGCTTAACGAACGCGAAGTGGAGATTTCTTTGTTGGATAACAGTCAGGCATCCATGCCGACGATTGATATTCCCGGTATGCCCGGCGCGTCTATGGGTATGATTAGTTTGGGTGATTTGCTGGGTGGTTCCGCGCCTAAATACAAAACCAAAAAGCTGCCGGTGGAACAGGCCTATAAGCAATTGATTGACGAGGAATGCGATAAACTGCTCGATAATGAGGCAATTACGCGGGAGGCCTTAAAAACCGTTGAAAATGACGGGATTGTTTTTATTGATGAAATCGACAAGATTACCGGAAAATCGGAAGGCGGCCGCGCCGATGTTTCCCGCGAAGGGGTTCAGCGCGATTTGCTGCCGTTGATTGAAGGGACGACCGTCAGTACCAAATACGGAATGATTAAGACAGACCATATTCTGTTTATTTGTTCGGGAGCGTTTCATTTGTCAAAGCCTTCCGATTTGCTGCCGGAATTGCAGGGACGTCTGCCGATACGGGTTGAACTCAAGGCACTGACGCATGAGGATTTTGTGCGTATTTTGACTGAGCCGGAGGCCAATCTGATTGAACAGTATACGGCTTTGCTCGGAACTGAAAATTTTAAGCTGGAATTTGAAAAAGAAGCGATAGACAAGATTGCCGATATTGCCGTGGCCATTAATGAAAATGTTGAAAATATCGGTGCGCGGCGGTTGCATACGGTTTTGGAAATTTTGCTGGAGGATATCAGCTTTACGGCTTCGGACCGCAGCGGAGAGACGGCGGTCATTACGGCAGCAATGGTTGAAGAAAGGCTCAGCAAATATACCAAAGCCAGCGATTTGTCGAAATTTATTTTGTAGAGGAAAAGCAAAGTGGCCGGTTGCGGCGTTTATATTCACTGGCCTTTTTGTCGGAGCAAATGTCCGTATTGCGACTTTTTCAGCCGGGTACGGAAAGATGTGCCGCAGGATAAGCTGGTCGACGGATATCTGGAGGAAATGGATTTTTATGCAGAGATGACCGGTCCGCGGGAGATTACTTCGGTTTTTTTCGGCGGCGGAACGCCGTCATTGTTGTCTCCGCAAAATATCGAGCGTCTGATTGATTATATTTCCAAAAAATGGCGGTTGGCAAAAGAAGCGGAAATTTCGTTGGAGGCGAATCCCAACAGTCGTCATTCTTCGCTGTTCGCCGATTTGAAACAGGCCGGCATTAATCGTTTGTCTCTGGGTGTGCAATCTCTGCATGACGAAGATTTGAATTTTTTGGGGCGGACACATACCGCAGCGGAGGCTTTGTCTGCCATAGAAGAAATTTTAAGGCTGTTTGACAATCATTCGGCAGATTTGATTTATGCGCTGCCGAATCAGGATCTCGCGGTTTGGGAAAAGGATTTGCGGTTTGTTTTTTCTTTGGGGTTGAAGCATTTATCTCTTTATCAGCTGACAATTGAAGAAGGTACTGTTTTTGCCAAAAAGGGCGTTGAACCGATGGCGGAAGAACCGGCGGCAGAGTTTTATCAGAGAACCGGAGAGGCTGCTGCCGCGGCCGGATATCCCCGTTATGAGGTGTCTAATTTTTGCCGTCCCGGTTTTGAATGCCGTCATAATTTGTTATATTGGGAAGGCGGCGATTATATCGGTATTGGTGAAGGTGCTCACGGGCGTTTGACCTGTGGCGGTGATTTTTTTGCCACGACCTATCGCTGCCGGGCGGAAAAACTAACGTCCCGGGAAAGGGCGGAAGAATTGCTGCTGACAGGGCTGCGTCTGGAGAAAGGAATCGATAAAAAGAATTTTGAAAAAATATGCGGTCTGAAGTTTGATGTCATAATCGGCGCCTCAAAGCGGCAGCAACTGCGGCAACTGGGGCTGATTGAAGATTCTCCGGCCCGTTTGAAGGCAACCTCGGCGGGCCGGCTGCTGCTTGACCGGATTGTCGAGGAATTGTGGTCTTAATCTTTTATGCCGTAATTGCCGGTGACCAGCAACATTATCAAAAATAAAAAAAATATCATTGAAAATCCGGCTTTGACAGAGAGGTTGTCGGGTGTTTTGGTTTGTTTGTTGAGCAGATAAACGAATATCGGGGCGGTCAGAACCAGAGCTACCACATATCCGGGGTTGGGCGCCAGCCGCATGGCCATGTTCTTAGAGGTAATTAATGCGGCGCTGAAACTGATGAGGTAGAATCCGACGCCGATAATTTCCGGCGCAAAAACGGTTTTGAAGAATTTTTTGACGTCCGGACGCTCGCTTTTGATGTACATGATTGTATTGTAGAGGCCGCTGACAAAAGTTGCCACCACCAGATAATAAGCTATGTTGTGCCAGACATTTTGTCCCATATCGGCGATTTCTTTGGTGATAACGCTCATGCCGGCAAGTGCAAAGACCGCCGGCGCGGTATAGTCCATAACTTCTTTGGTGACCCGGTCTTTTATTATGTACCAGTAACTGACGCTGAAGCCGAACAGCACCAAAAGCAGGGTTATGAATACATTGCCGTTGCGCAGCAGGTTTAAAAACAGCTGCGGCGTTAAACTCCACCACAGAACAACGGTAAACAAAACAGTAATGCTCATGGAACGGGAGGCCGCGCCGGCACCGTAGCGGGCCGAGGCGAAGAACAAATGCGAATCGTAAATGCCGATAAGCAGCCCCTGTGATATCAGCAGAATCCAGTTGCGGATGTCGGTTTGCAGCGGTAGAAAAAACAGGAAGGGAAAAAAGATGACAGCAATGCCGAAACCGCGCCAGATGCCCAGGACATAGCCGTTGAAACGGTGTTTTTGGTTAACCATGGCATACAGGGCGGAAAAGAATCCGTAAACCAGTCCGTTGATAATCCAGAGCATCGGTCTTTCCAGCTGAAGGTGAACGCTCTTTTTGATATAGCCGCGGCGTTTGCGAATTAAAGGTTTTATTTTTCAAATTTTTTGAAAAATTCTTTGCGTCGCCGGCGGTTCATCGACCAAAGGCTGCCTCTGCCGCAGATCGGTTGAACGGGGTGTCGTGCGGGCAGGTTGAAATCCCGGCGTATAAACAAAGAGGTTGTTTTGGCATAGCAGTTCATCGGGCAGAAGCCGTAAAAATCTATCTGGATTAAATCGGCGTCTCGCAGCGTTTTGACGGCATTGACGTAGTCTGCGGACGTGTTGACGCGGTCACTGTCGTCGAGAATTATCATGCCGCCCGGCGCCAGACTGCGGACGGCTGTTTGACAGCATTGGGCGCGGCGTCGGCCGTCCACGGCAATGACGTCATATAATCCGGCATCTTCCAAAACGGCGTTTTCATAACTTTCGTTGTCTTCCCGCAGGCGGAGGTCAAGATTTGCATAGCGGAATTCTTTTTGCCATTTGTCATACCATCGGGGGTCATTTTCTATACTAACGACGCTTTGGGCCCGTTCGGCCCAAAAGGAAGAGGAATAGCCGCAGCCGAATTCAAAGATTTTTTTATTTTGATAATCGAATTGCGACAAATATTCCGTCGCCGGGTATGTATACCACGGAAGCGGCCGTCCGTCTTTATCGCGGCAGATTTTTTTATCTATGGAAGCTTCCTGAGCAAATTCCGTTTGCCAGATTTCAATAAATTTCAAAAATTTTTCGCTGTACATTTTGATTTTGCTCCGGTTGAAAATTCGGCGAATTGCCATATATCATAACCGTTAAACTTTCTGAAAGCAATTTTAAACAAGGAGAGTAAAATGTTTTGGAGAAATCTGGCTTTGATTCTGACGATTATCGGGGGCGTCAACTGGGGTCTGGTCGGCGCTTTTGATTTTGATCTGGTGTCTTTTCTGTTCGGTCCGCTGACGCCGCTGAGCCGCATTGTTTATTTGTTAATAGGTATTTCGGCGCTGGCGATGATTTTTGTTCCGGCCTGTTCGCTTAAGGAAAGCCTCAGCCACAAAATGAACTGAGCTGCCGCCCGAAGTGTTGACCGCAAAAGCCCGCAGATTTGATTTGCGGGCTTTTCCGATAAAGGAAATATTAAGACTGCCGTGTTAATACTTGTAAAAAATAAGCAAGTTTAAGGCGAAGGTCATGTTTGAAAAATGGATTAAGTCTGCGCAGGTGTACTGTGACAGGCGAATGCTGGCAATGCTGCTACTGGGTTTTTCCAGCGGTTTTCCTTTGCTGCTGGTGTTCGGGACGCTTAATCTTTGGCTGAAAGACGCCGGTGTGACTCTGGCGGTTATCGGGCTTTTTTCTTTGGCAAAGACGCCATACAGTCTGAAATGGGCCTGGTCTCCGATTGTTGACAGATTTCGTTTGCCTTTGTTTGGGAGGCTCGGCCGGCGGCGCGGTTGGGCGCTGTTTACTCAAATCTGGCTGATGTCGGCTATCTGCGGTATGGCAATGACTGATCCGGCGCAGACGCCGCTGACGATGGCCGTGTGGGCTTTGGTGACGGTTGTGGCTTCGGCTTCGCAGGACATCGTTTTGGATGCGTACCGGATTGAAAGTTTTTCTACCAGAGAGCAGGGGGCCGGTGTGGCCGTTTTTGTGCTCGGATATCGTCTGGGGACGATTTTTTCCGGAGCGGGAGCTTTGTTCCTGGCAGAAGTTATGAGTTGGGAAGATGTTTATAAAATCATGGCTTTGGGGGCCGTGGTCGGAATGCTGACGATATTGTTTTCCAAGGAACCCCAAAAAGAGGAAAATTATAATGAAATTCGTTGTGAGGGAAACTGGCACCAGCGACTGCGCTGTTTTCTCAATAAGGCGGTTGTTGCACCGTTTGCCGATTTTATGAAAAGGCAAAACTGGCTGCTGATTTTGGTCTTTGTCTTTTTGTATCGGATGAGTGATGCTTATATCGGTCCGATGATGTATCCTTTTTATGACGATATGGGATTTTCCAAGCGGGAAATTGCATCGATTACCAAAATTTACGGTGTTGCCGCCACTATCGGCGGGACGCTGTTGGGCGGGATTGTGGTCAACCGGCTCGGCCTTATCCGCGCGCTGTTGGTTTGCGGCGTTTTGCAGGGAGTATCGAATCTGGTGTTTGTGGCTCAGGCCTATGCCGGACATAATGTTTATATGCTGATGGCAACGGTGGCTGTCGAGAATATCAGCGGTGGTATGGGAACCGCGGCTTTTGTGGCTTATCTGTCCTCATTGTGCAATGTTGCTTATACGGCGACGCAATATGCGTTGTTGTCTTCGCTGATGAGCTTTGCCCGGGATGTTTTCGCGTCAACTTCGGGATTTCTGGCAGGCAGTGTTTCCTGGGGAAGTTTCTTTGTTATTACGACGCTGATGGCGTTTCCGGGAATGCTGGTGCTGCTCTATATGGTCAGCCGGATGAAACTGCTGCCGGCTAAACCTTATATGGCAGACGGGCGTAAATAAATTCGCTGATTTTTGACGGAAGAACGCTGCCCAGCCAGGCCGCAAAACGCATCGGCCAGGGGAAGGCTATCAGACCGACGTTTTTATCTATTCTTTTGGCGATAATTGCCGCCGCCTGTCCGGCCTCCATGAAAAACGGCATGGGGCAGGTATTGCGCTCGGTGATACGGGAACGTACGAATCCCGGGCAAATGACGCTGACATTTATGTTTTTGCGTTTCATTTCAATACGCAGGGCTTCTCCCCAGGCCTTAACACAGGCTTTGCTGGCGCTGTAGGACGGACAGGTGGACAGTCCGTGGTAACCGGCAATGGAGCTGGTGATGGCGATGGCTTTATCATCGGTGCGGTGCAGTTCGCTGCCGATGCTTCCCAAAAAACGCCGGGTAAACAAATTGAGCGAAAACGCGCGTTTTTCTTTTTTCATTTTGCTGATAAAACGATCCAGCGAGCTGTCGGGATTGGAAACGGCCGCTTTGGCGGTTCTTTCTTCAAAGACGTGAATGGCCGGCAGAACGGTATTGAGGACGCCGTTGACGTTGGTGTCGAACGTGCGGTAGATGTTTTCGTCGGTTTCCTGAAGCGTGGCGATGCCGGCGTTGGCGATTACCAGGTTGAGCGGCGCCGTTTGTTCGCACTTCAGAATCCAGTTTTTAACCTGAGTGCGGTCGGTAACATCTATCTGTTCGGCAAAAACGGCGGCGCCGAAGTTGGAACATTTGGCTCGGACGGTGTTTAACCGGTCGGCGTCGCGGCCGCAGAGAAACAGGTTTTTAGCGCCGTTTTTGGCATAATAAAGCGCCAAGGCTTCGCCGATGCCGCTGGTGGCGCCGGTAATCAGAATGTTTTTGTATTTCACCATTTATTTTGTCCCAAAGTAAAAACTTTTTAAGTATTTTTGATTATAATGCCTGAAAACGTCAGACAAGGAGCCTGTTGTGAATATAGCAAGTATGACCGGTTTTGCAAGAATGTCGGGTGAAGTTATCCTGAATAAATCGATATTTGACCGGACTTTCGAGATTAAAAGCGTCAATGGCAAAAGCCTGGATATCAAACTCAGGCTGCCGCCGGCATATGAGGATTTGGCTCAGCCGCTGAAGAGTATTGCCGGCAAATATCTGTCGCGCGGAAACGTGAGCGTGTTTCTGGAGGTTTCCCGCAGCGCGGAAACGCCGCAGGTTAGGATTAACGAAAAACTGCTTGATGACTTGCTGCAAAAAGCGATTAGTTTATATCGGGCCAATCCCGAAATGTTGCAGAAACCGTCGGTGTGTGATTTGTTTGCGGTGAGGGGCGTTACGGAATCCGAAGATTTTCAGCCCGATGAGGCAGAAGAGGCGGCATTTCGCAAGATACTGACGGAGAATTTTGAAGAATTATGCCGGCGGCTGCAGGAAGACCGCTGTCGGGAAGGTTCAAAAATCAAAGAAGCCTTATCGGACATTTTGGGTAAGATGGAAGATATTGTCGGAAAAATAGGCGTTTTTGCAGAGGAAATTCCCCACCGACAGAAAGCCAGACTGGAAGAGCAGTTGCGGCAATGGAACCTGCCGGGGCAAAATATCAGCGAGGACAGGCTGGCTCAGGAAGTGGTGTTGTATGTGACGCGCGCGGATATTCGCGAAGAGACGGATCGTTTGCGGGCTCATTTAAAAACGGCCCGTGAGCTTTTGGAGGCAGACGAGCCGGTGGGGCGGCGTCTGGACTTTTTATGTCAGGAGCTTAACCGGGAGGCAAATACGACCTGTTCCAAATCGTCGGAAATTGATTTGACAAATCTGGCAATGGATTTAAAAGCCTTAATTGAGCAATTCAGAGAACAAATACAAAATATTGAGTGAGGTGCGTTATGGACGAGATTATTGATCGTTTGAAAAAAGTCCGCAAAGGGGCAATGTTTATTATCGAAGCGCCTTCGGGAACCGGCAAGGGAACCGTGGCCAAAGAATTGCTGAAAGCTGACCCCAACATTAAGTTTTCGGTTTCGGTGACGACACGGCAGCCCCGGGAAGGCGAGGTTGAAGGCGTGGACTATTATTTTGTGACCGATGAGCAGTATAATGAATTTTTGGCGCAGGATGCTTTTTACGAACATGTCGATTCACAGTACGGGCCGCGTTACGGAACGCTGCGTTCCGAGGTTGACAGTTTTATCAATGTCGGACAGGACGTTTTGTTTGATATGGACTGGGCCGGCGCCCGCCAGATGAAAGCAAAGGCCAAAGACGACGTTGTAACGATTTATCTGCTGCCGCCGTCCATTAAGGAATTGCGCCGGAGACTGGTCAATCGCGGAACGGATTCTCCGGAGGTGATTGAAAAAAGAATGGGCATTATTTTAGATAAAATCAGCCATTGGGATGAATTTGACTATGTTATCGTTAATGTCAATCTTCAGGAAACCGTTACCAAAATTCAAAAAATAATTTCCGGCGAACGGATGAAAAGAGTTCGGCAGGTCGGTTTGAAGGGCTTTGTCAAAGAACTGGTGAAAGAAGCTTCGGAATAGAGCGGACAACAAGTCAAACGCTGTTTAAAATCAGGAGTTATCGCTGTTTCCCGTCAGAAAGCGACGTTGTTCCGGTTTCATGACTTTGTAGACCTGAGCGGCATTTTCGGCGGCGTTGGGTACGTTTAGCGCGGCGGCTTTTTGGTAAAGGTGAAACGCCTGAATTAAATCGGTTTTGACGCCGACGCCGCGGGCATTCATCCAGGCCAGAACTTCAACGGCCCGGGGATCGTTTTGCAGGGCACGGTAGTTGATTTCTTCAAGTTCGACAGGAGTTACCCGGTTTTCGGCCACGGCTTTCAAGGTGTTTTCCCACTGCAAAACGGCGGCTTGGCGCGCTGCTTCCCGGGCCATGCGGTCATTAGTCAGGTTGACCGGTCCGGGAACGGGGTCCTTTAACGGCGAGGCCGTCTGCTCTTTGATTTGGCCGAGAGAATCTTCGTCAGGGAGAATATCCGGAATACTGCGGTTTTTGACGAACATCGGCAAATATCCCTGGTTTTCGGAGCGAACAATATCCCGGTACAGTTCATCCAGACTGCCGGCTTCGGCCGGACAGACAGAGAGAACCGCAAACAGAAAAGCCGGAATGATTTGTTGGTATCTTTTCATTTCTTTATTGTAGGTTTTTCAAATTATTGCCATAATACCAAAAAACGCTGCTGCCCGTCCAGCGGATTTTGCGGCTTATAAACACAAAACAAGGGTTTGAAAAATGAAGAAAATTTTTGATTCCGTGACTGAAATGGTCGGGGCAACCCCGATGCTCAGAATGCACAGACTGGCGGCGGCTCATGACGTAAAAGCCGTCATTTTGGCCAAGTGCGAGATGTATAATCCGTTATTTTCGGTGAAGGACAGAGTGGCGCTGCGAATGATTGAGGCCGCCGAAAAACAGGGGCTGATTGACGATGAAACGATTTTGATGGAAGCCACCAGCGGCAATACGGGTATCGGATTGGCCGCAATTTCTGCGGCAAAAGGATATAAGCTGGTTATCTGCATGCCGGAAAATATGTCAAAGGAACGGATAGCCCTGATGCGACATTTGGGGGCGGAGGTTATTCTGACGCCGAAGGAAGACGGTATGAAAGGCGCGTTGGCAAAGGCGGATATGCTGGCGGAAAAAAATCCGCATGTTCTAATTCTGAGCCAGTTCAGCAATCAGGCGAATCCCGATGCCCATCGCTTCGGAACCAGTATGGAAATTATGGAGCAGACCGGCGGCGAGGTCGATGTTTTGGTCAGTGCGGTGGGAACATCGGGAACGTTGACGGGAACGGCTTCGACTTTAAGAACGTCTAATCCGGATTTGTATGTGGTTGCCGTGGAACCGAAATCCAGTGCGGTCCTTTCCGGAGGCAAGGCCGGACCGCATAATATTCCGGGCATCGGTGCCGGGTTTGTTCCGCCCCTGTATGAAAAAAATCTGGTTGATGAAATTTTGGCGGTTTCCGATAAAGATGCCATTAACACGGCCAAAGAAACGGCTCGTTTGGAAGGGCTTCCGGTCGGAATTTCCGGCGGCGCCGCACTGGCCGCCGCAATTAAGGTCGGGCAACGCGCTGATTTTAAGGGAAAACAGATTGTCGTTATTCTGCCGGATGCCGCAGAACGGTATTTGTCTTTGGGATTTTTTGATTAGGGCAGACAATGTTTTTTGAAAAAGTCGTAATTGCCGGCATCGGTTTAATCGGTTCTTCTCTGGCTCGTAATCTGCGTCGGAATCGGCAGGCGGGAATTATCGCCGTCTGCGATAAAAATCCGCTTTATCTTCAGCAGGCAAAAGCGCTGGGACTGGCAGATGAGATTGAGACGGATATAAAAAAACTTGTCCGTGATGCGGATTTACTGGTTTTGGCGACGCCGGTCGGCGCGTTCGGCCCGCTGCTTAAGGAAGCCGCACCGCTTTTGAAACGGGGCAGTATTGTTACCGATGTGGGATCGGTAAAAAAATATGCCCTGAAAGAAATGGAAAAATATATCGATAAAGAATCGGGGATTGCGGTTATCGGCGGGCATCCGGTGGCCGGTACCGAGAAATCCGGCCCGGAGGCCGGTTTTGCCGATTTGTTTCGGGAGCGTTGGTGTATTTTGACACCTTCAAAGTTATCCACGCCGGAAGCACTGGCAAAAATTTCAGAAATCTGGCAGGCGGCCGGAATGCGAATCGAAACCATGACGTCTGAGCACCATGATAAGGTTATGGCCGCGGTTTCGCATCTGCCTCATCTGATAGCGTATTCAATTGTCGGGACGGTGGCGGACCTGGAAGGTTATGAACAAAAGGAAATTATTAAATATTCGGCGTCGGGGTTTCGCGATTTTACGAGGATTGCCGGTTCGGATCCGACGATGTGGCGGGATATTCTGCTGAATAACAAGACAACGGTTTTGGAGCTGATACAGCGTTTTGTGGAAGATTTAATCGCCTTGGAGCGAAATATCCGCTGGGACGAAGGCGACAAGTTGTTTGACCTGTTTTCCAGGACACAGAAAATCCGGAAGGAGGTTATTGAGGCGCGTCAGGATCAACCGGAGCAGGAAAAACGCCTTCAAGCCGAATTAAATAATTTAAAAAACTGATTGCTTTCGGGGACGTTTGGGAATAATCTGACTTCCTCTGATGAACTTTATGGCACAAAGAGCAAAAATGACGCCGAATTCGATTTTAGGACGCTATCTGACCAAGCAGATTATCATCAACTTTATCATGGTTTTGTTGATGGTGCTCGGTGTTGTTTTGTTGTTTGAGGTGATTGAACTGCTGCGGCGGACCTCCGACCGGGATGACGTGGGTTTCGCCCTGGTGATGGAACTTGCGGTTACCAAGATGCCCCGCACGATTGAAATGGTGTTTCCGTTTGTGATGATGATTGCCGCGATGGTGACTTTCTGGAAACTCAGCAAAAGCAATGAATTTGTGATTATTCGCGCGGCCGGCGTGTCTATTTGGGGCTTTTTGACACCGGTTCTGGTCGCGACTTTTGTTATCGGCGTTTTGAATACGGCGGCAATTAATCCTATTTCGGCAAGAATGTACGATTGGTATGAGACGCTGGAATACCGGATGGAAACCAGAAATCCCAAGGCGGTATTGTTTTCGGATCAGGGACTTTGGATCAGAGAGGCTTTGGACGATACTCATGTCATGGTCTTGCAGGCCAAATCGGTTCGGCAGGAAAAAGACGATTTGCTGCTGCGGGAAATCAGTATTCTGGAAATGGACAGACGCTCGCAGCCGACCCGTCGGCTGGAGGCTTTTGCCGGTACGCTGGAAGACGGTTATTTTGATTTGAAAGACGTACGGATTTTTATTCCCGGAAAACCGACCGAGGTTTTGAACAGCCTTCATTATAAAACAAATTTGACGCCGGAACGGATTAAGGAAAATTTTGTGGAACCGGAAGCCATTTCTTTTTGGGATTTGCCGGCCATTATTAAGTTTTATGAAATGTCCGGATTTTCCGCCCTGCGGCATCAAATACGATATTTGTCGCTGTTGGTTTCGCCGTTTATGTTGTGTTCAATGGTGTTGGTGGCGGCGGTGTTTGCGCTGCGTCCCAACAATCGCCGGGGCGGTGTTATGTTTTTGATTGTCGGGGGAATTACGACCGGTTTTGTTTTTTATTTTTTGTCGCAGTTGGTTTATGCTTTCGGGTTGAACGGTTATATTCCGGCCGGTATGGCCGTGTGGACGCCGACTTTAATTGCCGCTTTTATCAGCGTGGCGATTTTGCTGCATCTGGAAGACGGCTAGGCGGAGCGGAAAATGGGACTGAAAAGGTTTACATGGCTGGCGGCGGCGGCGGTTATGTTTGTTTTAATCGCCGGTACGGATATTACTGCGGCCAAGTTGTTTTATAATCACGGACAATTTTATCTGAATGACGGAATCGTCGGCTGGATGATTGAATTAGGTCTTCCGGCGCTATTGGTGCTGCTGGGCGTGGCCGTGTTTGCCGTGTGGCTGGCGGGCCGTTTTCGCGGCCGGCAAATCGGTCCGGTCGATACTAAATTTATGCTGATGACTTTCGGAACGATGTGCGTCGGTCCGGGGTTGATTGTCAACGGTGTTTTCAAGAGTTTTTGGGGACGGGCACGGCCCTATGAAATTATTGAATTGGGAGGAAACAAGTTGTTTTCCCCGGCGTTGGCAATTTCGGATCAATGCCATTGGGATTGTTCGTTTGTATCCGGGCATACGGCAATCGGTTTCTGGTTGCTGAGTTTTGCTTTGCTTGCGCCGGAAAAGTACCGCCGGCGGGCCGTGGCGGCCGCCGTGTGTTTCGGAATGCTCCTCGGGGCGGCGCGAATTGCCCAGGGCATGCATTTTGTTTCGGATGTGGCGGGGGCGGCGCTGGTAACCGTTGCCGTGGTCGTTATTGCCTATCGGATGCTTTACGGAGAAGAAAAGAATTAAAAAAATGCTGGATTTTTAATTTTTTTATGCTATAAGGGTTGCATATTGTGGAAATATTAGATGAGGCGGGGTTTGAAACCCCGCTTCTTTAGTAAGGAAAAAGGATATGACAGACAAACATCCCGTGCAGGATATTGTTGAGCCGGTAATCGACGATCTCGGTTTTGAGGTGGTGCGGATTGTGACTATCGGTACAAAGAATCCGACGCTGCAGATTATGATTGAGCGGAAAGACCGCAAGGATATCGTGGTGGATGACTGTGCGGCGGTCAGCCGGGCGGTTTCGGCTGTTTTGGATGAGAAAGATCCGATTGAGGGCGAATATTCGCTGGAAGTCAGTTCTCCGGGGCTGGACAGACCTTTGACCAAGCCCGAGCATTTTGCCCGTTTTTCCGGCTATGAGACCAAACTTGAGACCAAGACGGAGGTCGGCGGCCGCAAGCGTTTTAAGGGGAAACTCCTGAGAATCGACGAGAAACAGAACATTTATTTTGACATGGACGGTACGGAATATGTTATTCCGTTCGAAAATGTCGGCAAGGCCAAGCTTGTTTTAACAGATGAACTTTTGAAGCAATATGCAGAAGATTGTTCCGAGACAGAAATTTAATTAACCCAGAACTTATTGAGGATGAAAAATGCAAAATTTTGAAAGTATGCCCAGACCTGAAATTATTTTGGTTGCCGATACGGTGGCAAGAGAAAAGAATATTGACCGTGACGACGTTTTGGAGGCGATGGAAATAGCCATTCAAAAAGCGGGGCGCTCGAAATACGGTTTTGAACATGATATTCGCGCTCATATTGATCGCAAGACGGGGGCAATTTCTCTGGCGCGTTATCGTGAAGTTGTAGAATCGGCAGATCAGATTGAAAACGAAGTGACACAAATGACCTTGGATGAGGCTAAAAGCTATGATGCCAATATCAAACCCGGCGAGTTTATCATAGATCCGCTGCCGCCGATTGACTTCGGACGTATTGCGGCTCAGACTGCCAAGCAGGTTATTGTGCAGAAAGTGCGCGAGGCAGAACGTAATAAGCAATTTGAGGAATATAAGGAAAAAATCGGAACGATTGTTAACGGAACCGTCAAACGAATCGAGTTCGGCAATGTTATTCTGGATATCGGCAAAACCGAAGCTGTTTTGCGCCGCGACGAAATTATTCCGCGGGAGAAATTTAAAAACGGTGACCGGGTTCGGGCGTATGTTTTGGATGTTCGCCGCGAGAATAAAGGACCGCAGATTTTTCTGTCGCGGACGTGTCCTGAATTTCTGGCCAAACTGTTTGCGGCGGAAGTTCCCGAGATTTATGACGGTATTGTCAAGATTGTCAGCGTTGCCCGCGATCCCGGTTCAAAGGCCAAGATTGCGGTTAAAACCGATGACGTGACCGTTGATGCGGTCGGCGCCTGTGTCGGTTTGCGCGGTATTCGCGTGCAGGCGGTGGTGACCGAGCTGCAGGGCGAAAAAATCGATATTGTTCCTTATTCCGAGGATAAGGCTCAGTTTATTGTCAGCGCTCTGGCTCCGGCCGAAGTTACCAAGGTTGTTTTGGACGAGGACAATAACCGGATTGAGGTCGTGGTTCCTCAGGAACAGTTCTCAGTTGCCATCGGGCGCCGCGGCCAAAATGTTAAGCTGGCGTCCCAACTGTTGGGCTGCGATATTGACGTTTTGACAGAGGAGCAGGAACAAGAACGTCGTTCCAACGAGAATAAGGTTCGTTCACAGCGCTTTATGGAAGCTCTGGATGTTGATGAAATGATTGCACATCTGTTGATTGCGGAAGGGTTTTCAACGGTTGATGAAATTGCACTGGTTGATTTGAGCGAACTCTCGGAGATTGAAGGCTTTGACGAAGACGTTGCCAAAGAGCTGCAAAGCCGCGCCAAAGAATTTATTGCCAAACGCAATAAAGAATTTGAGGAAAAAAGCAAATCTTTGGGAATCGACGAGAAGCTTCAGGAAATTTCCGGATTGGATCAGGATATGCTGCTGACGTTGGCAGACAAAGGCGTTAAAACGCTTGATGATTTGGCCGATTTGGCTTCGGACGAACTGATTGAAATGTTGGGAGAAAATACCCTGTCGATTCAGGAAGCCGAAAAAATCATTATGGAAGCCAGAAAGCATTGGTTCCCTGAAGAGGCGTAATCGGATGTTTCTGCCGGCGACGGTTGAAATAAAGACAACGTCTGCCGGCAGAATATTTGAAAAAGAAACCGAAAACGGAAGAATGAAAGAGGGATAATGAAACAGGAAAATACGCAGAGAAAGTGTATTGTCAGTGGCCAAACGCTGGATAAAGATGCTTTGTTGCGTTTTACACTGACGCCTGATTTGCAGGTAATTCCCGATTTTAAGAAGAGGCTTCCGGGAAAAGGCGTTTATGTGCGTAATTCCCGTAAGGCTTTGCAGACGGCGGTTGAAAAAAACTTGTTTGCAAAGGCGCTGAAGCAAAAGGCCAAAGTTGACGAGACCCTGACGGCGCAGACGGAAGGTCTGCTCAGAAAACATGCTTTGGAGGCCGTTTCTTTGGCGCGCAAGGCCGGCGTGCTGGTGACCGGGATGGAAAAGGTTTCGGAAAGCTTGAAAAAAAACAAAATAGCTTTTATTCTTGAGGCCAATGATGCCGGGGAAGACGGACATCGCAAGATTTTGAATGCCGCCGGAGATATAGAGGTTTTCAGACTGTTCAGCAGCGAGGAGTTGGATAAGGCGCTTAATAAAGTTAGTACGGTTCACGCCGCTTTTGTAAAAGGCCAGATGGCTCAAAACGTGCGTGGCACATTCAAAAAGTTATTCGATTTTTTGAATGATTGAGTTTTGATGAGAATGTATGGAGAGTTTTTTATATGACAGAAGATAATGCAAAAAGTAAACTGACATTATCGGGCAAACCGACACTGACGCTTAAAGGGCTGGGCGATGCGGCCAGATCGCATAACCGGGACGGCAAAAAGGTGGTTCAGGTCGAGGTGCGCAAGAAGAGAATAATCAGCCCCAATGCTGCCAAAGTTGAGACTAAAGTTGAAATTGACGAGGAAACGGCGGCCAAACTGCGTCTGATTGCCGAAGCAAAAGAGTTTGAAAGCAAACGCAGACAAGAGGAAGAAGAAAAAGCGCGTTTGCGTCAGCAGCAGAAAGAACAGGAAGAAGAGGAGCGTAAGCGCCGGGAGGCGGAAGAAGAGGCGGCCCGCCTCCGGGAGAGCGAAAAAGCTGCGCAGCCTGCTTCTGTGCAGCCGGAGCCTGATGCTAAGACACTTGCCAAGCTGAAAGATAAGAAAAGCAAAGAATTTGATGATGATGAAGATGACGATGATTTTGATTCCAGAAAATCTCATAAATCTTTATCCCGGGAAGAGGTGTTTGAGCAGGAACGCAAAAAAATTACCAAACGCAGTTTTGAGCCACAGCGCCGCGGCGGCAAATTGAATGTTCATAACATCGGGTCAGGTGATGACGACGATGATGATTATGGTTTCGGTGCGCCGCGCCGCCGGTTTAAGAAAAAACAACCCAAACCGGCAGCTCAGGTTCAACAACCGCAGGAAAAGGTTATCCGTGAAGTCGTTATTCCCGAAGTAATTACGGTTCAGGAATTGGCAAACAGAATGGCCGAAAAAAGTGCCGAGGTTATTAAAAAACTGATGAGTCTCGGCGTGATGGCGACGATTAATCAGCCGATTGACGCTGATACGGCACAAATTGTGGTGGAGGAATTCGGCCATAAATTTAAGCGGGTAGCGGATAGTGATGTCGAGCAAAACATTACCGAAGAGGACAAGCCCGAAGATTTGCTGCCGCGTCCGCCGGTGGTGACGGTGATGGGGCATGTTGACCACGGTAAGACCTCATTGTTGGATGCTTTGCGGGAAACAAACGTCGCGGCTAAGGAGGCCGGAGGTATTACCCAGCATATCGGTGCTTATCAGATTACGGTTTCCACCGGTGACAAAATTACCTTTATTGATACGCCGGGGCATGAGGCTTTTTCGGAAATGCGCGCACGCGGTGCCAAGGTGACGGATATCGTGGTTTTGGTCGTTGCCGCCAATGATGGTATTATGCCGCAGACAATTGAGGCCATTCGCCATGCGCAGGCGGCAGAGGTGCCAATTGTGGTGGCTATTAACAAGATTGATTTGCCGGGGGCTGATCCGATGAAGGTCAAAACCGCCCTGTTGCAGCATGGAATCGGCGTAGAGGAAATGGGCGGCGAGTGTTTGTGCGCCGAGGTTTCTGCCAAAAAACGCATTAATATCGACAAGTTGGTTGATGCAATTTTGCTGCAGGCGGAAATGCTTGACCTTAGAGCCAATCCGAATCGTAAGGCCGAAGGTGCCGTGATTGAGGCCAAAATGGAAAAAGGGCGCGGTTCGGTGGCAACGGTTTTGGTTCAGAAAGGAACGCTGCGTGTCGGTGATGTCTGCATTGCCGGTAAAGAGTGGGGGCACGTTCGTGCCATGTTTAACGAAAACGGCCATAAGGTTTTGGAAGCCGGACCGGCAACACCGGTTGAGGTTCTCGGTTTGCAGGGAACACCGTCCGCAGGCGATGATTTTGTGGTCGTGGCTGATGAAAATCAGGCCAAGGAGGTGACCGGCTACCGTATTCGCAAAGAGCGTGATGCCAAGCTGGTTAAATCGGCCAAATCGGCAATGGAACAAATGCTTGATAAAATTAAGTCCGGCGAAATCAAACATTTGCCGATTATTATCAAAGCCGATGTTCAAGGTTCGATTGAGGCAATTGAAGGAACAATTAACAAGCTTTCCAATGACGAAGTCAGTGTGCAGATTTTACATTCGGCCGTCGGACCGATTTCTGAATCCGATGTGACACTGGCAAAAGCTTCACATGCTTTGGTTATCGGTTTTAATGTCCGTGCCAATCCGCAGGCGCGTGATATGGCCCGGCGAGACGGTGTGGAAATTAAATATTATTCCATTATTTACGATGTGCTGGATGATGTCAAAAAAGGTCTGGAAGGCATGTTGTCACCGGAAATTAAGGAGAAGATTCTCGGATATGCCGAAATCCGTGAGGTCTACAATATTACCGGCGTCGGTAAGGTCGGCGGCTGCATGGTTACCGAAGGTTTGGTTAAACGCGGCGCCAAAATCCGTTTGCTGCGCGACAATGTGGTTATCCATGACGGAGCCATCGGCCAGCTTAAACGTTTCAAAGATGATGTCAAAGAAGTCAAAGAAGGCTATGAATGCGGTATTTCTTTTGAAAATTACAATGATATTCAGAAGGGAGACTTTATTGAGTGTTATGAAATAGAGGAGATTGCCGCAAAGCTTTAAAGCGACAAATAATTTTTGATTCGTAAAAGTCCGGTTTTGATAATTCCGGACTTTTTGTGTTTTTTTAAGAAGATTTGTTGTGGTTTGTTTTAATTAATAAATTTTTAATATTTGTCCTTATAGACTAAAGGGTAATAAAAAGTCCTTGTAAGAGGGACTATTTTATGCTATCATATATTCTGTAACGTCAGAAGGACGTTCACAGATTAACCTT
>CALXLC010000048.1 GCA_944389095.1 uncultured Alphaproteobacteria bacterium | reverse complement strand
AAGGCTGGGCCTTAATCAGTAAGGTACTTTCCTGCAGGGTTACGCCCCGCGATATCCGCGCCGTTTGCAGCTGCCGGCCGAGGTTAAGATATACTTTGTCTTTGATTTCGTCTTTATTTGACATTTTGTAACTCCTTATTTGTTTTGATTAAAACAAAACCGCCTTGACTAAAAGTTAAGGCGGGGAGTTCACAACTGTATACCAGAACAGTCCGGGTTCTTCGTCATGCAGGCATGCTTATTCCCCCGGCTCCCCATCTAAGGAGTTGTTCTTTACTGGTATTGGGAGCTGTGACACTCCGCCGTCCGCTCACCGGACGACGGGATTATGATAATAAATCAAGGCGATTTTGCAACAAAAAAATAAAGGTCCAAACCCAAAACAGTTTGAACCTTTATTTAACCATCAACCGACACCATAGCCGTAGAAAAGTGGAATATTTTCCACCGCCGCTTAGGTTATGCCACCGGCGGCTCGCCGGCAGCCGCTTAGGTAATCGCTCCCGGCGTCCGGGCCTCCAGGCGCTGCCTGGCAGCCGCTTAAGTTATGCCAGTGCGGCTCGCACCGCACCCACCGTGTGGGCGGGGTTATTGATCTAGAAAGGAGCGCAATTTGCGTGAACGAGACGGATGTTTGAGCTTGCGCAGCGCTTTCGCTTCAATTTGGCGAATACGCTCACGGGTAACATTAAACTGTTGCCCAACCTCTTCCAAAGTATGATCCGTATTCATGCCGATACCAAAACGCATGCGCAAAACACGTTCTTCACGCGGTGTTAAAGACGCCAGAATGCGGGTGCAGGTTTCCTTAAGATTGGAATGAATGGCTGAATCCAAAGGCTGCAAAGCGCTGTCATCGGCAATAAAATCACCCAGAGAAGAATCCTCCTCATCCCCGACGGGAGCCTCCAAAGACACCGGCTCTTTGGCAATTTTCATAACCTTGCGAACCTTTTCCAACGGCATGGAGAGCCGCTGTGCCAACTCTTCGGGAACCGGTTCGCGTCCCATTTCCGCCAGCATTTGGCGGGAAGTACGAACCAGCTTGTTGATTGTCTCAATCATATGAACCGGAATACGGATTGTCCGCGCCTGATCGGCAATCGAGCGTGTAATCGCCTGACGGATCCACCAGGTTGCATAGGTCGAAAACTTGTAACCGCGGCGATATTCAAATTTATCAACCGCCTTCATCAGACCGATATTTCCTTCCTGAATCAAATCCAAAAACTGCAGGCCGCGGTTGGTATATTTTTTGGCAATGGAAATAACCAGACGAAGGTTTGCTTCAATCATTTCCTTTTTGGCGCGTTCGGCCTCCCGCTCGCCTTTTTTGATGGTATCGACCATGCGGCGGTACTCGCTGATAGGCAGCCCGCACTCCTGCGCCATCTGAGCAATAGAGTCGCGAAGCTCGGTAATCTCCAAACCGTATTTTTCAACAAAAGCCTGCCAGTGTTTGTCTTTTTTATGAGAAACGGCATCCAGCCAATTGGGATCAAGCTCTGATTTCTGATAAGCCTCCAAAAAATCCTCGCGTTTAATCCGGCAGGACAGCGCATAACGCATCAATTTGCCCTCAAGCCCCATTAAACGGTTGTTCAGGGTGTTCAACTGTTCCACCAACTGTTCGACGCGCGTCGCATTCAAATGAATGGAGCTCATTAACTCGACCAGATCTTTTTTAACTTCAATGTATTTCTTTTCAACCGCGGGAGTAATCTTTTTGCCGGCAATAATCGCGGCCACCCGTTGGTTTTGGATTTTTTTCAAATCGTCATAATAGCTTGAAATTTTATTCAGAATATCCAGAACCGGTTCCTTAAGAGCCTCTTCCATGGCAGCGACGGAAGCGGCAGCGCGGCCTCCGTTGCCGTCCAAATCATCATCGTCATCGACCGAACCTTCGGAATCGCCGTCGTCCTCAGACAAATCGTCGTCATCTGCGTCTTCTTCGGGTTCGTCTTCAACGCCGCTATCCAGTTCAATATCGTCTTCCAGTTCCTCGTCAATATCGTCCAGATTGTCTTTCTTGGCCAGTTCTTCGGCAACCTTGTCAAAATCATCAACATTGGCCGCCTCGTCTTCTTCAAAAGCCATATCGTCGACATCATCGCCGTACATCATTTCCAAATCAACGATATCGCGCAGCTGCATTGTCCCGTTAATCAGTTCATCACGCCAGCCGGCAATGGCCTTAATTGTCATCGGGCTTTCGCACAAACCGTCAATCATAACGGTTTTACCGGCCTCAATCCGCTTGGCAATGGCAATTTCGCCTTCTCTGGAAAGCAGTTCGACGGTTCCCATTTCCTTAAGATACATTCTGACCGGGTCGTCACTGCGGCCGAGTTCTTTCTCATCAAAATTACCGCTGTCATCGTCGTCTTCGTCCAAATCATCGTCGGACTCCACAACATCCGGCTCAAAACTATCCACCTCAGATTCCGCAATAATGCTGATGCCCATGTCCGAAATTTCGGCCATGATGTCTTCAATTTGTTCGGAAGATTCCCGCTCGGGCGGCAAAGCCTTGTTAAGTTCTTCAACGGTGATGTAACCGCGAAGTTTTCCCTTGTCAATCAAACGCTTAACAGCGCTTCCCAATGAGTCAATGAGCGGCGCGTCTGCTGATGAAGCATCATACAGATCCTGATTTTCGATATCTGACATCTACGTTCCTTATAAAAACCGGTTTTTTTATAAATTTCGAGCTAGTGCACTTTTTAGATATTTTTTACGCAAATGTCAAGTCCGGACACGGTGCTTTGCATCAAAAAAAGAATCTTTTTTAGCGATTCGCCGCTTTACGGGGAGTTGCGGAGGGATTTTATCCGGCATCCTGTGCATTAAGCAGGGCTTCTTTTTCCTTTTTGAGCGATTCATAACGGCTAAACACCTCTTCCGGGAACGACTCGCTGGTTTCTATGGTTTTCAGACAATCTTTAATCTCGGCTTCAAGCTGTTTCAGCTGCTCTTCGGCAATCCGTTCGTCAAGGCTCTGCCTCATTTTGATAATATCCGGGTTCTGCTTGCGCATCATCTTAAATTCGAGCAGACCGCGCATGGGCTTTTCCAACCCCTTTTCAACCAGTTTTTCGCGCAGGGCGTCACTTTCCGGAACAATCTCCGCCTCATGAATAATCTCGGCGGCCTCGTCAAAAATCTGCCGCAGCGTCTCATTTTTTATATCAAAATTAAGCAGCTTTTCCTCGTATTCTTCCAGCAGTTCCGGATAACAAAGCAGTGCCGAAACCACATACTGCGCCGACAAATCGTCAAGATTGGTTCTGACCGGAGAAAGTGCGCTGACTGCCGGACGCGTCTCCGCAGTCTTCTGTCCCCGGCGGGGTCTGTATTCCTCGCGCCCGAAGCCGCTTTGTTTGCGCCAGGCACCTCGTCCAAGCTCATAATAAATCCGGTTTTGCATATCCTGAGCATAATAATTGCGCACCGTGGCATCGGCGATTTTGGAGACTTCTTCTTTAATGTTCTTCTCAATCAGGGCCTTTTGCTCCGGGGTGGCGGACGGCTGACCGTCGACATTTTTCTTCCACAACAAATCCCTGAGCGGCATCGTCTCATGTATAACTTTAAGAAATTCCTCCCGGCCGCGGGCTTTCAAAAACTCGTCCGGATCAAGCTTGTCCGGCAAAAAGGCATATTGCAGCGAATACCCGGCCTTCAAAATCGGCAGCACCCGGTCAATCGAACGAATTGCCGCGCGCACGCCGGCGCTGTCGCCGTCAAAACAGCAAATCGGCTCGGGCACCACTTTCCAGGCCTCTTGAATCTGATCTTCGGTAAAAGCGGTTCCGAGCGGCGCCACGGCATAGCCGATGCCAAACTTGTCCATGGCAATCACGTCCATATACCCCTCGCAGATAATCAGCGCCTTTGCTTCATAACCGGCATCGCGGGCATAATTCATGTTATAGAGAACCCGGCGTTTGTTAAACACCGGCGTCTCCGGAGAATTGAGATATTTCGGCTGCCCGTCGCCCATAATCCGCCCGCCGAACGCAATCACCCTGCCCCGCTTGTCCATAATCGGAATCATCACCCTGTCGCGGAAAAAATCGTGTGACCGGCGGTTTTTGTCTTCCGGAACGGCAATCAGCCCCAATTCGGCCATTTCAGGCTCACTGACGTTTTTGGAAGCAAGCAACGCTTTCAGCCCGTTGTTTGCCGGGGCATAGCCGAGACGAAACTTGGCAATCGTTTCCTCGCCGAAACCGCGGCGGGCCAGATAATCCCGGGCCTGGGCACCTCCGGTAAGTTTCAGTTGCTTTTCAAAATATTTGGCCGCCATTTCCATAATTTCATAAGCGGTATTGCGCTTTTCCGCCTGTTCATGGCTTTCATGCGTCATGCGCGGCACCTGCAGCCCGACCTTATGCGCCAGCTTTTCAATCGCCTCCATAAAGGTCAGACCGTTGGCCTCCATTTCAAACTTGATAATATCGCCGTGCGCACCGCAGCCGAAACAATGATAAAACCCCTTGGCCTCGTTGACCGTGAAAGAAGGCGTCTTCTCGTTGTGGAACGGACAACAAGCCTGATACTCACGCCCCTTGCGGACAAGCTTAACCTTGGAGGCAACCACATCGACAATCGATATTTTTGCCCGCAGCTCGTCGCAAAAACGCTGTAAATCCGTCTGTGCCATATATCAAAGACGCCTTAATCCGGCTTAGTTACCGCCCAAACAGGCCTTAACGACACCGTTTGCCTTGGCAAAATCCATTTGTCCGGCATATTTGGCCTTCAGACCGCCCATCACTTTCCCCATATCCTTCATGGATAAAGCGCCCGTCTCGGCAATAACCGCCTTAATGGCCGCCTCAATTTCGGCCTCGTTCATCTGTTTTGGCAAAAAGCGCTCGATAACCGCAATTTCGGCTTTTTCTTTATCGGCCAGCTCCGGACGATTGCCTTCCAAAAACATTTTGATTGAATCGTTGCGCTGTTTAATCATTCCCTGCATCATACTCAGCAGTTCGGCATCAGAAGCTTTTTCCTGACCTTTGCCGCGGGCATCGACGTCTTTTTCCTTCATCCCGGCAATAATCAAACGAACCGCGCCGGTTGTTGCCGTGTCATGCGCCAGCATGGATTCTTTAAGGGCCTTTTGCAAATCGTCTCTTAACATAAGTTTTCTCCTTTATAAAAAACACATTGCCATCACTTTACATTGCCTGCGGCAAAAAATCAACGGCTAATAATTTTTGCATTGCCGAAGAAGCAAATTTGGATTATATAAATCAACAGATTACAAGGAGGGTTAAAACATGAACTTTAAAATTTTGGCCGTTTTATCCGTTTTTATCCTGAGCTGCGGAAGCGCCGCCGCGGAAGAAATCATCAATGACGATGTCCGCCGGGCCATGGAAGAAACCGACCGCGCCATGCAGGAGTCTGCCCTGCAAATGCAGCAAACCATGCAAAAGGTCATGCCCGAAGTCGCCGACAGTTTTTCTCAGGTTATGAACGATTTAATGCAGGCTTTTCCGCCGCTGATTTCCGCCATTGAGCAAAACCGGGTCCTGAGCAAAGCCGCCGACCGGATACAGCAGGAAATGCAGCAATCCATGCAGCAGCTGAACACCAAACTTGATACCCTCCCGATTCCGGCAGAACAAGATGAATTTACGTTTTCCGGCTCGCGCAACAACAACGGCCGGACTCTGGACTTCACTTTTTCCAAAGACGGCAATGACCTCAAAACAACGGCCGACGCGCTGACCGCGCTGGAAGAAAAAGAAAACGGCAAAGACCTTTCCGACCGGCAGTTAACCGATTTGAGCGGCCGGCAGATTCCGCTTTCCCAATTCAAACTGGAAACCATCAACGGCACCGATTTTCTGGTTTATGAACACGGCGACGATGACATCTACCTGACCGGCAACAACCGTTACGGCCTCAATGCCCGGGTTCAGGCCAAGGGAGAGAATGCCGGTGCCCGCGCCCGCCTGTTTTTGCAAAACTTCAAACAACAGCAGCAATAACCGCTGCCTAAAACGCAAGAACACAACGAGTGAGAATTAAAAAGGCCGGAAGAAAAACCCCCGGCCTTTTTGTTTAATTATCCCTGTTTGCCCGGGATAATGCTTTGTTGATGAGCTTCCCGATAATCACAAACGCGACGCAACGTTTCCGTGGAATAACTGTTCAGACGAATGTCAACCTCCCACGGCATCGGCTCCTCCCAGCCAAAAGTCGGTATTTTGCCGTACCGCAACATCATGACTATCCACTCGCCCATGTGAAGCCTGCTGAGCTGGTGCCTGTCCCCGGCTTCCAAAAGCGTCAACCTTGAAGGCTGGGCCTTAATCAGTAAGGTACTTTCCTGCAGCGTTACGCCCCGCGATATCCGCGCCGTTTGCAACTGCCGGCCGAGGTTAAGATATATTTTGTCTTTGATTTCGTCTTTATTTGACATTTTGTAACTCCATATTTGTTTTGATTAAAACAAAACCGCCTTAAGCAACGTCAAGGCGGGGAGTTCGAAACTGTATAGCAGAACAGTCCGGGTTCTTCGTCATGCAGGCATGCTTATTCCCCCGGCTCCCCATCTAAGGAGTTGTTCTTTTTTTCTGCTATGAGGAGCTTCGACACTCCGTCATCCGCTCTCCGGACGACGAAATTATGATAATAAATCAAGGCGATTTTGCAACAAAAAAATAAAAGGCCCAAACCCAAAACGATTTGAACCTTTATTTAACCCTCAACCGGCACCATAGCAGTAGAAAAGTGGAATTCTCTCCACCGCCGCTTAAGTTATGCCCGTGGCGCTGCCACCAGAAAAGTGGAAGCCTCTCCACCGCCGCTTAGGTAATCGCACCCACCGTGTGGGCGGAAAATCAGAAATATCCGCGAAAACCCAAAACCGCCTCATCTATATCATGTCCGTAATTCTGCCGATATAAATAAGTGGCCGCCAACGCAGTGTTGGTCGTCAGGGCAACGGCCGCCTCCAACCGATATTCCAGATAAGAAGCGATTTTGGATGTCGCGTACATTTTCTCCACTTCACCCAAAAATCTCAGTCGATCAAAACCGCCCAAAAAACCGCCCTCAAAACTAAGACCGGCCAGTTGATTGTTCGGCAGAAAACCGCCATAAGCACCATAACCGTTGGCCAGACCGAACAAAACAATATGTTCCCCGAGCGCAAAACTCCCGCCGCCGCCGACTTTCAAATCAGCAACATATCCCTCGTCTTCGTCATCGGGATTCATAAAGCGTTTTATGCCGGCAGAAACCTGAAAAGAAACCGGTGTAAACATTTCGTTTATCGGCGACAGGGAGCGAATACCCACCAGTTCAAATTGCTGCAAAACATATTTATCATCATTGTCATAATGCCGCAAAACCGTATTCAAAAAATTAATTTCCGCCCCGGGAAGCAGACCATAGGTATTGTCCGTCAGGGAATGATAAGCCGGACGATAAGAAACTTCCTCAAACCCCTGCCCGTTCCGCACGCCCAGACCTGCCGTTGCCCGCATTGATTCATGAGCTTTCAGCGGTGATTTTCCCTCAGAAAGCTCCGGCATGCTTCCGCTGCCGGAAAGCCGGCTGCGCTCCGTCAAGGCCTTAAAGCTTTGCCGCCGGTAATCTTTCAAAGACAATTTTTCCGCCACATACTGATATTGAATGAACTGATATGCGGTTTCAACAACATCGGCCTGCTCCGCCTCTGTCAGGGCTGCCAGACCGCCGTAATCTTCCTCATGGATAATTTTGCTGTAAGCTTTATGCTGAGCCGCGCTCATCAGTTTGTAACGATGATTTATCTTTGCCTGACGCGACGGGCGGTATTTAACGTCTTTAACCAGTCCCGGAACCGAAGCCGCCGCCTTTGCGGTATCCAGCGGAATGGCCTGAACCGGAAATTTTTGCGCCAGCCGCAGGCTCGGCCGCACCGCGTCAAAAACCTCCATCAGCATATAAGAGCAATTACGGGTAAAGAAAAAATACCTTGACTGAGCATGGCCGACTTCCCACAAATGCGCAACAAAAAAATCAAGCTCTTCCGGAGTCAGATTTAAATTAAACTCCCATATATCGCGATTCTCAATATTGTTGTAGGTATTAATAATGTCGTAATAAGGTTTAACCGTAAATCCGCCGTAATAACCGCCGGTCAAACCGTATACCGCATACAACAAGCCGTTCTCCCGGCCGTCGGTAAAAGCGCCGTAATTTGCACCGTGCGCAAGCAGCTGAGTCCCTTTGCGCGCCGTATCAATCCGCAGCAACGTATGTCCGAACAAAGAAGACGGATTGTTCATATAGGCATCGGTAAACAGCAGCGTCACCCCTGCCGGACGCAAATCATCATAAAACTGCTCGTATTCCGCGCAAGCAGGAAATGCGGATGACACCAGCCCCCGGCGTTTCAAAAACTTGTACCTTGCCGGAAACAAACATTTTTTCTCCTCGTCTGCAGAAGCAAACAAATTAAGCGTCGCATTCAACTCTGCCCGGGGATTGGACTTTCCGTCCGGACTAAGGAAAAAATCCGGAGAATCAATTGTGCTGACATATCCGCTCCCGGACGGCTGATAATGCCCCAGAGCAAGCCATTGCGCCGACAACGCCGGTTCGGCTGCCGCCGCACGGCCGACAACGCCAAACAAAAAAAGCGAGAACATTCCCCGCTTCAGTATTTTGCCAAATCCGCCCATTTCGAAAAAAACAAAAAAACCGGCAGGCCCAAACACCCGCCGGTCAATTCAGCCTAAACCAAAGCCATAACCTTTAACGTCAAATCAACCGCGTCAACATCGGCATTGGCAAACAAGACAGAGAAATTATCCTTGGCCTTTGCACCAAGAACTTCGCTGTCCACATTGAGAATACCGGCCAGCGTGTCAATCGTTTCTCCCCGTCCGGCCGCGGCATCCATGGCAAACTGTTCCATATTGTTTTCCAGAAAAGCCAAGGCCATTTTACCGGTTCCGCCGGTTACCCGGCCGTTCGGATCACAGCCGGAAGTACCGGAAGTAATACCGAAAGTCTGCGTTCCGAAAAGCCCGTTGGTGGTTGCCGCCAAAATCTGCGGCGCACGCCCGCGGGAACCGCGCCAGGCCATGGAGCCAAGGCCGCATCCGGTACTGTCAACCGCATGAGCCGGAGCCGATGCCAGCAAAGCGGCACCAATCATCAATGAAGCATAAAGTTTTTTCATATTTACGTCTCCAGTTAAAAAGTTACCAAGTCAGAGTAGCACATTCAAAACATTTGTATAGTTTTTTTGCAGAAGTGTTAACAGCCGAATAATTTTCTTGATTTGTAAAAAAAAATATGCTACATTAACAGCAACAAAATAACGACGATGAGCTGTGACGGAAGCAATTCCCTCGCAGTTTCTTTTTTATAACTGACAAATAACTTAAAGGTGACAAAAATGGAAAAATTCCCTTTGACTAAACAGGGGTTCGTTGAACTTGAGCAGGAATTAAAAAATCTGAAAGGCGTCGAACGCCCCAACATCATCGCGGCTATTGCCGAAGCCCGCTCTCACGGCGACTTGTCAGAGAACGCCGAATATTCTGCGGCTAAAGAAAAACAAAGTTTTATCGAAGGCCGGATTCAGGATTTGGAAGCCGTATTGAGCCGTGCCCAGGTTATTGACGTCGCCAACACCAAGTCTGACGTCATTCGCTTCGGCGCCACCGTTTTGGTTGCCGACGAAGAAACCGACGATGAAAAAAGCTACCAGATTGTCGGCGATTATGAGGCCGATATCGAGAAAAACAAAATATCGTTATCTTCGCCGTTGGCCAAAGCGCTCATCGGCAAAGAAGTCGGCGACATTGCCGAATACGTTGCCCCCGGCGGCAAAAAATCTTTTGAGATTCTCGAGATTAAATACATTTAAATTCCGCCGACAAAGCTTATATAAAAAAACATCCCTTGCTCAGGGATGTTTTTTTATTGCCTTTTGAGGAGACAAAAAATGGATACCCGCAATTACAACGAACCGTCAAACTGCGGACTTGAAAAATGCGACTGCCGCGAAGACGACAACTGCGGCTGCAGCTATCCCAACAACATAAGTTCTTACAACTGCGGCGGCTCAAACCGAAAACAGGATACCTCACCCCGGACCGCACCGGCAACAGACAAAGAAACAATCTGCACCTGCTCGCCGTCGGAATGCGACTGCGGCCCCCAAAAGCCGGAAATCGGGAAATAAACGGTTTTATTGCTTGCAAAACCCGTTCTCAGCCGCTATTTTATAAACAAAAAATTTACGGAGCAATAAGACTATGGCTGAATATAAAACCCCCGTCCTGATTATCGGATCCGGCCCGGCCGGATACACTGCCGGCATTTATGCCGCCCGCGCCGGGTTAAAACCGGTTTTGGTTTCCGGCCCGCAAATCGGCGGACAATTGACAATTACCACGGACGTTGAAAACTTTCCGGGATTTCCGCTGCCGATTGCCGGCGGAGAGCTGATGCAAAACATGCAGGAACAAGCCCGCAATGTCGGCGTGGAGATTGTTGATGATAAAATCATCGAAGTAGACTTCAGCCGGCGCCCGTTTGAATGCAACTCAGAAAACCATAACCTTTTCTGCAGCGACAGCATTATTATCGCTACCGGCGCATCCGCACGCTGGCTGGGGCTTCCTTCGGAAGAAAAATTCCGCGGCTTTGGCGTTTCCGGCTGTGCAACCTGCGACGGTTTCTTTTACCGCAACCGCGACGTGGCCGTGGTCGGCGGCGGAAATACTGCCGTTGAAGAAGCAAATTATCTCACCAACTTTGCCAATTCGGTCACCCTGATTCACCGGCGCGACGCCCTGCGGGCAGACAAAACCATGCAGGAACGCCTGCTCGGTAATCCCAAAATAACGGTGGAATGGAACAGCGTCGTGGAGGAAATCACCGGTACAGACAATCCGCTGGCCGTAACCGGCGTCAAAATCAAGAACGTCAAAAATGACAAAACTAAAATTTTAAAAGTCGAAGGCCTGTTTATTGCTATCGGTCATCATCCCAACACGGAAATTTTTCAAAACCAGCTTGAACTTGACGGCGACGGCTATATTAAAACCCAACCCGGAAGCTGCCAAACCAGCGTCCCCGGTGTATTCGCTGCCGGAGACGTCCAAAACGCAAAATTCCGCCAGGCCATTGTCGCCGCCGGCTCCGGATGCATCGCCGCTCTGGAGGCCGAAAAATTTTTGAGCGAAAAAAAATAAAAAGAAAGCACGTTAAAAGGTTGGAGAATGGATGAAACAGAGTGTTTCACAAGGCGAACGCGAGCGAGCGTACAAAGAAGTACGTGACCGAGCGCGAGACCGCAGTTAAACGCCCTGTTTCGCCATTATACAGCCTTTTGAAAAAG
>CALXLC010000047.1 GCA_944389095.1 uncultured Alphaproteobacteria bacterium | reverse complement strand
ATCCCAAACCTTCCGGTCATTTGACGGCACGGTTCGGGTATGATGAAGCCTAATCTACAAATTTGAAGGTTATCGCACCCCCAAACACTCACCACACTATAGATTATAAAGTAATTTTATCATAATCCGGCATACATGTCAATCACTGATTAAAATATCTGGACGAAACCAGGCAGCGCCTGGAAAGGGAGACTGTTTTTTTAAGATGGCACAAAAATTGCATACATAAGAACAGGATTGTTTAAATTGGAGAAATTCAATGGCCTTAAGTATGTTTATACCAAGTATTACCGGCATGGATGCGCAGTCGCATGCATTGTCTCAAGTAAGTACGAACATCGCCAACATAAACACGGTTGGATACAAAGCCAATCAAACGATGTTTTATTCGTTATTGGGCAGCAATCCGGTCGTAAAGAGTCAGAACAGCGGTTTAACATCTTCCCGGACGGATATCACCGGCGTCGGGTATTATGACCGGACAAACATTTTGGATCAGGGCGTTATTCAAACCACGGGCAATAACTATGATGTGGCGATTAACGGCAATGACAACGCGTTTTTTATGCTGCAGGATGCCTATGGAGACGTATATTACAGCCGCGCAGGCGATTTTGCGACCAGAACCGAAAACGGCGTAACCTATCTGGTATCGTCCGGCGGTTTGAAGGTTCAGGGATTCCCCGCACAGGATGGGGGTGATGTTTTCGGAGCTGATCCGCAGGATATCGTGATTGAATATCCCGAAAGTATTCCGCCGATTCCCACAACAGAAGCGACGATTACCGCCAATGTTCCGGCCAGCGATGTTGAAAGCAGCAGCTATGCCATGACAATATACGGAGAGACACATGACGGCGCCACACTGAATATGATATTCAAAAAAGTTGAAGGTCTGCAAAATACCTGGGATTTGTCATTCAGCGTCGAAGGCGGTACGGCCAGCGGCTCAGTCGGGCAGGTAACGTTCAGTCCGGACGGCCAGCTTTTGGAGCCCAAGGTATTGGATGTGTCCATAGCCTGGGATGACGGCGACAGCAACAATATTCATCTTGATATTTCAAACATGACGCAATATGCGGGCGGAACGGGTGTCACTCACGTCCAGCAAAATGGTGCCGAAGGCGGAAATTTTGTCGAGAGCTTTATTGATGAAGACGGAGTCGTCAAGGCCACATATACAAACGGAGATACTTACAATTTTGCCAAGTTGGCCATTGTCGGTTTTGCATCACCTGAAAATCTGACGCCCTATAACGGCACATTGTTTGAGGCAAATGCAGACACCGGAGAAAGTTATTACGCCACCGGAGGAACACTGGTGCCTCAGGCTTTGGAAAGTTCAACCGTTGACGTGGAAACGGAGTTTTCAACCATGATGATGGTGCAGCGGGCTTATGCGCTCAATGCCAATTCCTTTACGGTCAATGACGAGATGCTCCAACAGCTGGTTGACCTCAAAACTTAAAAGGCGATGTTTTTCCGGATTGTGGTTGACAAAAATATGATTTTTGTTTATGTTTTGTCAGCGGAGAACGGAAATGAATAACGAAAAAATAGATGAAACCGTTATCTTTTGTGGTGCGGTCAACAGCATTTCAAAATTTTGGAAAACGGCAGAAATTAACGGGAAAGAACAAGCCCGGGTTTCTGCTTTTTCCGTATCTCTGAGCCGGATGTATCCTGATATCGTCAGCATGGCGGCAGAACTGAATTATACGGCAAATACCGGAATAGATCTTCTGAAAGAGCAGGAAACAGCACCTTTTGATGTAGCCGGAAACGTTTTTGAATTAAGTCAGAAAATTGAACGGGCGGCCGATGCGTTACGAAGCCAAAACCCGCAGGCAGCTTCTTTTATGGCAGATTCATCCCGGCTGGAAAAGGATGTGTCCCTGGTATTAAAAAGCTTATCGGAACAAGAGGGAACGGATGATTGTGCCGTTGGTGCCGATCGTCTGCGGATAGCGCTTGAGTTTCAGCGCTTGAGCAATGCGGTAGAAGAACAGCTGGTCGACGGCAGACTTTATGAAGAGCTTGTGGACGGAGAAGTCAGCCGACAGGTATGGGAAAATCTTCGTCAAGAAAACGCCTGTTCGCAAAATGCGGATATTGAAATCATTGATATGGCGTTGTTTACTTTTTGCAAAAAAATGGGCAGCATCAATCATCCGGTTTCCGATGAAGTCATAGACAGCAGTTTGTTAAAAGATTTGCGCCGCCTGCACTGTGTTGGGAGAAATTTGAAGAAGATTGTGCTGCCCCGGCACATTAAACAAACCTTAAAAAGGATTATCGGAGATTCCCGCAGCGAGCTGCAAATGAATAAAAAACGGCAACGTTACCTGCAAACGGTTTTGACGGCACTTCCCGAAAGCCGAAGCCGCTCGGAAATAGACGGAATACTGGTCTCCAGACAACTGTCAAAAATAAAGCCTGAAATCGGACAACTTTTTGAATACGAAACGCTTCTTAACACGAAGGAAGAAAATTATTCCTTGCAGAGTACGACAACAGTTGACGTCAAAAATAAAAATTATTGGGCGGAATACGAAAAAAAAGCAAAATATTCCAAATCTTTACGACGCGACATGATGCGACTGACCACGGCATGGCTTTTCAGTAAAGACGAAGCTGCTGCCGCCCTGCAGGAAAAATTTGCCCGTATGACGGAAGAAACTGATGACGGAGAAGAGTGGAAGGGACTTGAGGCGCAGATGAAAGAAGATTTACTCGACTTTGCCGGGGAAATGCTTATTTCTATGAAAGCAGGGCGCAAATATCTCGGTCTGAATCTGAATGAAGAAGGAATAGAACTTCGTCACCTGCATGAAATCAGGAAAAAAAGCGGAACGATGGATGAAACGGATTTGCAAACAATAGAGATTTTGTTTGAGTCGTTTGAAGATAATCTGATGCAGTTGGAATACAGCGGAGATTACTTTCTGTCTCTTCCCGTATCAAATTCGTTTATTCGGGAACTGAAAAAAATGCCCGAAGGACTGGATAAATTTGAGACTGCCTTTTTTTCAAAAATGGCATTAAAGGATCTGACTGCCGCGGCCAAATCGGAGGAACGGGAATATCAAGAATTTTGTCTGGATGATTTACGTCGGTATCACCGGGAAGATTTTGAGGCATTGCGGGATTTTGTTGCCGGTTATTTTCAGGGCCGTCAGATTGATGCGGAAAAAATTGCCGACAGGCTTGACCGAGGCATTGCGGACAACTTTATTCTGCCTTTATACGGAGAAGAAAGACTGGCGCCGGACACGTTGGAACGGGCACTGGCCGGATTTGCAAAAGATAAAAATATGACCGAAACAGATCGGAAGTTTTTACGCAGCATTGGCAAATATCATGCGTCGCGCCTGCAAAAAAGCCATGTGGGCTTTCCGGCTCTGAAAGGTGAATTTATCAGCGAAGCCTGTGCGTACTGGGATATTAAAAGAACCCGGAATAATATGAAAAAAATTCTTTCCGGAACAGATGTCGTTTATCAGGAGCTGTTGCCGAAATATCGTCTTTATAAAAAATTCAGGGATGCCGAAAGGCACAGTGTTAAAGGCAGCATACTGACCATGCAGATGATGGGAATGTTTAAAAGCGCGCGCAATCGCTGAAAAAACAAAAAAAACATCCGCGGTTTTCGCGGATGTTTTTTTTGACGCTTAAATAAACTTATTTGGATTTTTTCAAAGTCTTCTTGGAAGAAGTTTTGGCTTTGGTGCTTACGACCTTCAGGCTGCTGCTTTTCTTAGCGGCAGAAGTGGTTTTGCAAGCAGATGTCTTCAACGAAGATTTTGAAGAAGAGTTTTTCTTGGAAGAAAGAACAGCAGATTTGTTATTGTTGTTCTTCAGTGCGGCCATGGCAGACAACTGATTAATGGCGGCATTCCAGTCCTGAACACTGGTGTTGGCCGGGCAGCCGTTGTTTTTCCAAATGTAATAAGCAGCTTTTTGAATATCGTTTTCGTTAAAGTTAAACATCGCGTAGTTCTCCTAAATAAAAAAATCATTATTATAATTACACGCAAAAATTAAAAAAAAGATTAACAAATTAAAATTTTTTTCAGAAAAAACAAGAATAAAAAATGAAACTTGAGAAGGCGGTTGACTTGAGGGATAATTTGCCGCAATATCCGCTTTGATATCAGGAGGAAAAATGGAATACAAAACCAATGTCATGAGGATTATTGAGCAGCATAAAGGACACTATGAGGCGCATGCCTATGATGCGGCATCGGCGCTCAGCGGAACAGAAGTCGCCGCGGTCTTGCACCAAAATCCGGCTCAGGTTTTCAAAACGCTGGTCACGGTCGGCAAATCCAAAAAAAATTATGTATTTATGGTTCCTGTTGCGGCGGAGCTTGATTTAAAAAAAGCTGCTTCCGCCGTGGGAGAAAAATCGGTTGAAATGTTAAAAAGCAAAGAGCTCCTGCCTCTGACGGGATACATCCACGGCGGTTGTTCTCCGATAGGAATGAAAAAGTTTTTTACGACCACGATAGATGAAACGGCGGCAGATTTTCAGACAATTATTTTCAGTGCCGGAAAAATCGGATATCAGGTAGAAATGTCATTGAATGATTTGCAAAAAGTCATTCCTTTCAACCTTGCGCCGCTGACATTGTAAAAAGATTTTTGTTGCCAAATCCGGACTGCCGGAGTATAAACGGACAGCATGTTAAATTTATTAAATTATTAAGTTATGAGTTACGGAAAATTTAGTGGTCATCGGCAGAAATACAGCCGTTGTTTTGGAAAAATTATGTGCACCGATGTGTATCATTCTTCAAAAAGTAAAGTTACGGTCGTACAAAACACCCGTTTGGGCGGCAAGGGAAAATCTTTAGTTTCTCAACGCCGTTTTTCCGGACATCGGTAGAGTGGAAAAATACGCCGGATATTCCGAACTTAAAATTAAAAAACCGTCTGTGCAACAGATGGTTTTTTTTATAAGCCGCAGCTTTATAAAATCTTTCGGGAAGAATTAAAATCCGCCCAAAAGACGCAAGCCGGAAAGATAAGCAAAACAAAACCCCTCAAAAACCTGACGTTTCCAAGGGGTTTGAAATGGTGCTCGGGGACGGGATCGAACCGCCGACACGAGGATTTTCAGTCCTCTGCTCTACCAACTGAGCTACCCGAGCATCAATTGACGAAAAGGTTTATAAAACATATTTCAAAGCTTGTCCAGCATAAATTTCAATAATTGATAATTTTTTTGTTAATATCTGTCTTTATAACGGATTTTCAAGAGCTTTTTCTTGTTTTTGGAAAAGGGCAGCGCCGCCAGCAGTTTCAAAAAAGTTTTTCTGAGGCGGAAGAAAAGGCCGGCACCGAAATGTTTAATCCGAACGGCGAAACTGACACGATAATTTTTTAAATAAGCGGCAATGTTCTTTTTGTAGCCGGAGTAATCTTCCAGATTGTCAACATCAAATTCGGCCAGCCGCAGCCGGGGCGTTAAATCTTTGATTGTCAAATGATATCCGGGGCGCAGGTTCATTTTGAGCTGCAACAAATCAACCCGCTTTCCGGCACAAAAAGCCTGCAGGGATTGCCACAACGAAAGCAGATGCCGTTCATTAACGGGAACCTGAGAGCAGTCCGCTTGAACAAATAAAATATTGTTGGCTTTTGCAATCCGTCGATAGAGGCGCCGGATACGTCGCTCGTATTTTTTTTGAACTTTCAAAAAAGAAGCGTCCCACTCAAGCCCTTCGGCAAAATCATGACGAAATTCAACACCTTTTTGCGAATTAACGTAAATTCTGTGCAGTCCGGCAAGACGCTCGGTTTTTTGAAGCAAATCGGGGCGGAGCAAATCAGAACATTTTGTCGTAAAAAGTCTCACGGCGTCATCAGGCGTTGTAAACTTGAGCCAGTCCAACGGATAAGATTCAAACTGCCGCCCGGCCAGACGCAGACAATCCGAAGCAATGCAATAAGTTCCGACGGGGACAATCAAATCGTATTTATCAAGCATAAATTCCTCCGAAAAAATATTATAATTTTGTCCGAAGGAGTCAATAGTTATTTAAATTAAGCGCTCCTGCCATAAGATGACAGAAGCGCTTTTTTGCTGTTTAATTCAGAAAGAACCTAGGCTGCCTTAGAATTTTTTTTGGCCGCAAACGCGTTCATCGTATTGATGATATAGTCCAAATCTTCATTATCCAGATACGGAGTCATCGGAATAGACAACGCCGTCTTGGAAAGTTTTTCGCAAACCGGAACGTTGCGGGTATTCCATTTGGCATAAGCGGTCTGCGTATTAACCGGACGCGGATAATAAGCGCCGCAGGGAATGCCGTTTTCTTTCAGATAGGCCATAAGCTCGTCTCTGTCATTGCAGGTAACCGTATACAGCGCATAAGCGGATTTACAATTGTCCAAAATCTTCTGCTTGCCGAAATAGCTGTCCAGTTCATTATCATAACGGCTGGCAACTCTGAAACGGTCTTTGAGTTCTTGATCCAAAATCGTCAGCTTTTGCAACAGCACGGCGCCTTGGAAAGAGTTCATACGGCCGGTCATGCCGAGGCGGACATTGTCATAATGGTCTTCCGGGCTCATACCGTGAACGCGGCAGGATTTAACCAGCTCGTTTTCTTCATTGGTATTGGAGAAGGTTGCGCCGCCGTCTCCGAAACCGCCCAGCGGTTTGGTCGGATAAAAAGACGTTGCTGTCATATCGGCAATGTTTCCGGCACGTTTCCCTTTGTAGACCGAACCGAAAGCCTGGCAAGAGTCCGCCAAAACTTTCATACCGTTGTCATGGGCGATTTTAATGATTTCGTCATAATCGCAGGGCGAACCGAAAATATCAACGGGGATAACCGCTTTCAGATGCAGCTTGCCTTCTTTTTTGACTTCGTCGATGGCCCGTTGTAAATCTTTCGGATCCATATTAAAAGTATTGGGATCGGAATCTACAAAAATCGGGGTGGCACCCAGCAAAACCGGTGCTTCGGCAGAAGCCACAAACGTAAAGGAAGAAACAAAAACAGCATCTCCCGGTTTAACGTTCCAGGCCATCAGGGCCAGAGTCAGCGCATCGGTTCCCGAACCGCAGGTAGAGCAGAATTTTGAACCGCAGTACTGAGCCAGTTTTTCATCAAGTTCTTTGGTCTCGGGCCCCTGACAATAAGCGCCGTGGTCAAGAATTTTTTCAAAGGCTTTCAAAAATTTGTCTCTGCCGATAACATTCTGCGATGTTTTGCAGTCAAACAACATAATCGGTTTTGAAGGTTTGTTCGTCATCGTATTTTCCTTATCATAGAAGTTTCAACTGCAGGCGATGATAAGGCATAACCTTAAAGAATGCAAAACACAAAAGGTTTCTTATTTGTAACAAATATACATACTGCAGAGTCAAAAAAATTTTTGCAAACAAAGTTAAACTTATTGATTTCGTAATTTATGATGTTATTATGCTTAACAGCACAATATCTGCATTATAAGAGCGAGGAAGACGTGAACAGAGTTATTCATTATGGCTTATTAGGGGCATTATTAATGTGTGGAACGGGCTGTGCCACCGGAAATGCCGGAGGAGAACCCGAGGCGCTGGAGAGTTATAACCGCGCTGTCTTTAATTTTAACTACCAGTTTGATAAATATGTTCTCAAACCGGTAGCCGAGGGTTATCGGGCCGTCACGCCGCAGGCAGTGCGCAACCGCGTCAGCTCGATAATTGCAAACTTAAAAGAACCGATTTCTGCCGGAAACCTGTTGTTGCAGGGTGAACCGGTCGATTCAATGGCTTCGGTCGGACGTTTTGCTCTCAATTCAACATTGGGGTTGGCCGGTATGTTTGATGTTGCCGAAGGTTTTGGCCTTCCTCAGAAAAAAACGGATTTTAATGAGACGCTTGCCAAATGGTGCGTTCCCTCCGGGCCGTTTATTGTTTTGCCGTTCCTGGGGCCGAGCAGTCCGCGGGCGCTGACCGGAATGGTAGTCGACTATGCCTTTGATCCGGTCTTCTGGGCAACCTATAACGACGCCAACGTCCGGGCCAAGGTCAACTACTCCTATGCGGCAATCAAAGCCGTTTCCATGCGTGAAGCCGCATTGGATTTATTGGATGACTTGGAGCGCAATTCGGTTGATTTCTACGCCACCATGCGTTCCGCCTATATTCAAAACCAAAGCAAACTCAGATGCTGGAAAGATGCTGACAGCAATGAAACGACTTATGATTTTGACTTTGGAATTGAGGACGAAGACGAAATTTTTGATGAAATGGAAGCAGAATAATTTAACCCGTATCGCAAGGAGATAACAAATGAAAAAAAATGTTTTGGCCCTGTTTGCCGGAATGTTGATGATGGTGTCCGGCATTGCCAAAGCCGAAATCAATAACGAAGCGGCGCTCAAATTTGTCCGCGACGTTACCAATGACGGCATTGAAAACATTATTAACGCCAATATTTCGCAAAAGGAAAAGGACGAACGGTTTGCCAAGCTGTTTAATGAAGCACTGGATTTGGATTTTATCGGACAGTTCGTTTTGGGCCGCAACTGGCGGACGGCCACGCCGGAACAACGCAAAGAATTTATTCAGGTTTATCGCCAGCTGAACATCAGCACCTGGTCAAAACGTTTTGACGAATTCAAGGGCAAAAATTTTGAATTTAAAGGAACAACGGCTTCCAATTCCAAAGGTCAGGTCTTTGTGAATTCAGAGGTCCCGATGGATCAGGGGGCGCCGGCCAAAGTTGTTTGGCGCGTCAGAGAAAAGAACGGAAAATACAAAATTGTCGACATTATCATTGAGAATGTCAGTCTGGCCATCACTGCCCGGAATGAATATACGGCCTTTATCAAAAATAATCCCGGCGGTGTAGATGCGCTGATTGCCAATTTGAAAACAAAAATTTAACCTGTATATTTTTGTTTTATAAAAAACCCGTTTTGAAAAAAACGGGTTTTTTTGATTAAAATAAAGAATTATTTTTTTGCACCGTTGATAATATTAAGCGCTTCATCCAAACTCGGTTCTTTTGATTTCAAGTCTTTGGGAAGAGCATAATTTGTGCGCCCGCATTTAAGATACGGACCGTAACGCCCCGGCATCAGAATAACCTCCTGTTTGTTTTTGGGGTTAAGACCCAATACTTTTCCCTGCGGCCGCTCAGCAACGTTTTTCAAAATCTCCTGAGCCCGCTCCAAAGTAATATTAAAAACGGTATCCCCGCCGGTTAGCGATTTTGATTTTGCCCCTTGTTTGATATAAGGGCCGAACTTGCCGATATTAACCTGAATTCCGTCGCCCAAATCCAACGGCAGACTCAGCAGCCGCTGCGCCTGTTCCGGCGTTATTTCATCGGGAGTGAGATTCCTGGGAAGCGCGGACCGTTTAGGTTTCTCGGTTGTTGCGGTGGCATCTTCACCCAATTGAAGATAATAGCCGTACGGGCCTTTTTTCAGATAAATGGTCATTCCGTTCATTTCTCCGAGGATTTTATTGTCTTCGGAGGTTTTGGGTTTTTGTTCGTCTCGGGCTTCTTCATCCGTTGTATCAACCAAGGGCTTGGTATATTTGCATTCCGGATAATTGGAGCAGCCGATAAAAGCGCCGAATTTACCGAGTTTAATGCTCAGCCGGCCTTTCCCGCATTCAGGACAAACCCGCGGATCGCTGCCGTCCTCACGCGGCGGAAACAGATGGTAAGACAAAACTTCGTCGATTTTATCAATGACCTCACTGATTTGCAGGGGCTTGACCGCGTCAATGTTTTTGATGAATTTCACCCAAAAGCCGTGCAGCAGTTTCTTCCACTCCATTTCGCCGGCGGAAACATCATCAAGATATTCTTCAAGCTGTGCCGTAAAATCGTATTCTACATATTTTTTAAAGAAATTTTCCAAAAAGACGGTAACGATACGGCCGCGGTCCTCCGGAATAAAACGCAGCTTTTCCACCCGGACGTATTTGCGTTCCTGCAAAACGGCAATAATCGATGCGTAAGTGGACGGACGCCCGATACCGAGTTCTTCCAGCTTTTTGACCAGACTGGCCTCCGTAAAACGCGGCGGCGGCGTGGTAAAATGCTGCTCGGGAGTAATCTCTCCCTTGTCTACGGGTTCTCCGGCGGTAACATTCGGCAGAATACGATTCTCGTCATCATCATCGCTGTCATCTTTGGATTCTTGATACAATTTGAGGAACCCGTCAAATTCAATCACCTGACCGTTAGCACGCAGCAAAATCTGTTTATCGCCGGAAATTGCATCAATAACAACCCTGTCAAGAATAGCCGGATTCATTTGACAGGCTACCGTGCGTTTCCAGATTAATTCATACAGTTTATATCCGTCGGCATCAAGCCTGCCTTCCATTTTCTTGGGCGTGTTCATCACATCGGAAGGGCGGATGGCTTCGTGAGCTTCCTGAGCATTTTTCGATTTTGTTTTATATTCCTTGGCCGTTTTGGGCAAATAGGATTCGCCGAAATATTTGAGAATGGCGTCACGGCAGGCGGCAATTGCTTCTTTGGACAGGTTAACGGCATCGGTACGCATGTAAGTGATAATACCGTCTTCATAAAGTTTCTGAGCCACCTGCATGGTTTTTTTTGCCGAGAAGCGCAGTTTTCTTGCCGCTTCCTGCTGCAGGGTAGAGGTGGTAAACGGCGGGGCAGGGTAACGATTGGCCTTTTTGCGCTCGACATTGTCGATGCTGAAATTTTGCGCTTCGATTTTTGCTTTGGCTTCCAAGGCCTTGGCCTCGGTATTGATATCAAATTTTTCAAGCTTTTTGCCGTCCAGTTGAATCAATCGCGATTTAATCAGCGCCTTGGCCGAGGTAAACAGTTCGGCGTCAATCGTCCAATATTCTTCGGCCTTGAATTTTTCAATTTCGTTTTCCCGGTCACAAATCAGACGCAGGGCAACCGACTGCACCCGGCCGGCCGATTTTGAGCCCGGAAGTTTTCGCCACAACACCGGAGACAACGTGAAGCCCACCAGATAATCCAACGCCCGGCGGGCCATATAGGCAGAAACCAGGTTCTGGTCAATTTGTCTCGGATTTTTAATGGCTTCGGTGACGGCAGATTTTGTAATTTCATGAAAAACCACCCGTTCGATTTTCTTATCCTTGATTTTTTTGCGGGCGGTCAGTTCTTCTAAAATATGCCAGGCAATGGCTTCTCCTTCCCTATCCGGGTCGGAAGCCAGAACAATCGTGTCACAGTCCTTAAGGGCGCTGATAATATCCTGCAGGCGTTTTTTTCCGCCGGGACTGAGCTCCCAGCTCATTGCAAAATCTTCGTCGGGCAAAACCGAACCGTCTTTGCTCGGCAAATCCCGGATATGACCGAAACTGGCCAGAACTTTATAATCTTTACCCAGATATTTGTTGATGGTTTTGGCCTTGGCCGGAGATTCTACAATAACTAGCTTCATTTTTTTCCTTACTTAACAAGTGCGACTTTGTTGCCGGTTTGTCTTTCAATAATTCCCTGCAGCTCCAGATTAAGCAACTCGCTCATCACTTCGGCGGGCGGCAGTCCCGTGAGCCTGATAATCTCGTCAACATATACTCCATCGCAGCTGAGATAGTCAATAATTTTTGTTTTTTCTTCGCAGCCGGTGGACTTTCCGGTATCTTTTGCCCGGGACGGTGACTGCGTCAAATCAAGGCTCAGCTGCTCATTGATGATATGTCTGTTGGTTGCGCACAATATATTTAATATGTCGCCGGCATTTTCAATCAGGGCAGCCCCCTCTTTAATCAGTTTATTGGGGCCGGCGGCCCGTCCGTCTGTCGGAAAACCGGGAACGGCAAAAACTTCCCGCCCTTGTTCCAGTGCCAGACGCGCCGTAATCAGCGACCCCGAGTTCAGCGTGGCCTCGATAACCAGTGTTCCGAGCCCTAAAGCCGAGACAATACGATTCCTGCGCGGAAAATTGGCCGCCTGGGGTTCCGTGCCGGCAGGAAATTCGGAAATCACCGCGCCTTGTTCGCAAATTTGCTGATAAAGCTCGGTATTTTCTTTGGGATAAATAACATCTGCGCCGGTCCCCAAAACGGCAACGGTCGGTCCCTGTCTGTTCTGGGCATGCAGGGCGCCCTTATGCGCCGCAGCGTCAATTCCCCGAGCCATTCCGGAAACGACGGTGACCTTGTTGTTGGTCAGTTCATAGGCAATCTGGGCAGCCAGTTTTCTGCCGCTGACGGAAGCGTTTCGTGCGCCGACAACGGAAACGGCGAGCGGATTTTCCAGACAGGAAACATTTCCCCTGACATACAAAACCGGCGGCGCATCTTCCAGCCGCTTCAGATTTTGCGGATATTCCTTATCGCTGTACAAAAGGAGTTGCAAACCGGCCTTGCGGGCTTTGGCCAATTCTTTCTCGGCCTCCGCTTCGGAAAAAGGTATCACATCATGGCGTTTTTTCAGCTGACTGAGGGCTTCTTCCGGTGTTTGATAGGTTTCAAGCAGTTTATAAAAAGTCACGGGGCCGACTTTGGGAGAATTTATCAGCCGCAGACAATCAATGATATCCTGGTCTTTGTTCACGCGTTGCCCTGACTTTTCTTTTTAAAAGTGATTTTGCTTTCTTCTCCTTTAATAAGCCGGGCAATATTGGCGTGATGACGGATTAAAACCAGCAGGGCCAGCGCCGAATAAAAAATGGCATAAACCGGCTCTGCCAGAAAAAAGGCATAAACCGGAACCAGAACGGCGGCGGTGATTGCCGCCAGAGAAGAATAGCGAAAAGCAAAAGCCATAATCAGCCAGGTCATCAGCGCCAGACCGGCAATTTGCGGCGCGGTAGCCAGCAAAAAACCGAAAGTGGAAGCAACGCCTTTGCCGCCTTTGAATTTAAGCCAGACGGGAAAATTGTGCCCTATGACGCCCATGGCACCGGCAATCAGCCCGGCCATAACATTGACGGAAGTAATCAGTCCGAAAAAAACAAACGGCTTTTCCGGCGCCAGCTTCATTGCGGCAAAAGCGGCCAAACCGGCTTTGGAAGCGTCAAGCAAAATTGTCAGCAGCGCCAGACTTTTGCTTCCGGTACGCAAGACGTTTGTTGCGCCGATGTTGCCGGAACCGATTTTTCGAATATCGCCGTACCCGGCCAGATAACACAAAACCAACCCGAACGGAATGGAACCCAGCAGATAGCCGCCGATTCCCCACAAGCTCAAAATCATGGATGTTGTCATAAGTTAAACCCTTGTTAAATCATTCAAACTATTCTTTTCATAAACCGTTACGCCGGAATTGGCAACTAAAATATCGCCCTTGTTCAAGGGCATTGCCGCACTTTTTTTAGCGTAAAGTTGAAATATATGGTGACAAAACGATTCAAATAGATAATATGAAAAAGAATTAATTATATGCAGAGTCTGTAATGAAACCTGTCTACAAAAGAATATTGTTGAAACTTTCGGGAGAAGGGTTGCTGGGCGGTAAGCCGTTCGGAATTTCTTCTGAAGTCGTTCGTAACTTGGCTTCCCAGATAAAAACCGTTTGTGCCGCCGGCGTTGAAGTTTGTATTGTTGTCGGAGCCGGCAATATTTACCGCGGCGCCCGCGATGTGCCTGCCGGCATGAATCGTGCCGTGGCAGACCAGATTGGCATGTTGGCCACGGTTATGAACGGTCTGTATATTCAGAATGCGCTGGAGGCGGAAGGCGTCCCCGCACGGGTCATGTCCGGGCTGTCCATTCCTCAGGTTTGTGAAAATTATATTTACCGGCGTGCCCTGCGCCATCTGGACAAGGGGCGGGTGGTGATTTTTGTTGCCGGCACCGGCAATCCGTATTTCACCACCGATACCGGAGCGGCGTTGCGGGCATCGGAAATGCAATGCGACGTCATTTTAAAAGCGACCCAGGTCAGCGGCGTTTACGATTCCGATCCGCGGACCAATCCGGCCGCCGTGCGTTTTAATGAAGTTTCTTTCGATGAGGTGATTTCCCGCCAGCTGAAGGTTATGGACACGGCGGCAGTGGCTCTCGCCCGCGAAAACAACATCCCCATAGTCGTGTTTTCTCAGCACGAGGCCGATGCCCTGTCCCGGGTCGTCTGCGGCCAGGGGGAATTCACCGTTATCAGAAAAGAGGTAAAATAAATAATGTCAGATTTTAATACAATAAAAAACGATGCCAAAAACCGCATGGATAAAACACTGGAGGCTCTGAAGGCCGATTTTGCGGGATTGCGCGCCGGACGGGCTCATGTCAGCCTGTTGGACGGAATTATGGTTGAAGCTTACGGTTCCATGACCCCGCTGTCTCAGGTCGGTACGGTTTCGGTTCCCGATGCCCGTACGTTGTCGGTGAGCGTATGGGACAGAAGCCTGGCCAAAGCGGTGGAAAAAGCAATTCTGGAATCGGATTTGGGATTAAATCCCGCTTCCGACGGCCAGTTGATTCGGATACCGATTCCGCCGTTGAGCGAAGAGCGCCGCAAAGAGCTGGTAAAAGTTGCCGGAAAATACAGCGAACAAAGCAAGGTTGCCGTCCGCAACGTTCGCCGCGATGCGCTGGACGAAGTCAAAAAGCTGAAAAAAGACAATCAGATATCCGAAGATGAAGAAAAACGTTTTGAAAACGAAATTCAAAAATTAACGGACGATTCGGTCAAAAAAATTGACGAACTTCTGGCTCAGAAAGAAAAAGATATTCTGCAGGTATAAGAGGCCGGACATTGACTGATACCGATAATCAACTGCGGCATCTTGCCATTATTATGGACGGGAACGGGCGCTGGGCCAAAAAAAGAGGCCTTCCCCGCGCCATGGGACACCGCAAAGGTGCGGAAACCGTCAAGGAAATCGTCCGCGCCGCCGGTGAAATGGGCGTCCGCTACCTGACGCTGTATGCCTTTTCAACCGAAAACTGGCAGCGCAGCGAAGAAGAAGTTTCCGCATTGATGGATTTGCTCCGCCAGTATCTGAAATATGATTTGAAAGAGCTGCAGGAAAACGGTGTCCGCATTATTTTTATCGGCGAACGCCGAATGCTGGATGACGATATCATCCGGCAGATGGCACATTTGGAAGAGGCTACGGCTGCTAATGAAAAAATGACCTTATGCATTGCGCTGAGCTATGGTTCCCGACAGGAAATTGTCAGTGCCGCGCAAAAAATCGCCGCGTTGGCCAAAAGAGGGGATATTTCGCCGGAAGATGTTGATATCAAAATGTTTTCGGATATGCTGTATACAAAAGATATGCCTGATCCCGATTTGTTAATCCGCACCAGCGGCGAACAGCGCATCAGCAATTATCTGCTGTGGCAGATTGCCTATGCCGAATTATTTTTCACCCCCACCCTGTGGCCGGATTTCGGCAAAGAAGAACTTGCCTCTATTATTCAAAATTTTAATCAGCGGGAGAGACGCTATGGAAAAGTCTAAATTGAACTCTTGTATCAAACGGATTGTAACCGCGGTAATTTTGATACCGCTGACCATAGGCTGTCTTTATGCCGGCTACCCGTTTGTACAGGCTTTCACAATGCTGACGGGAACGTTGCTCGCCTGGGAGTGGGCGCGGATGGTGCCTTCTGCCCGCGGCGCCTTTTGGGGAATTTTATATACGTTTGTTCTGGCTTTTGCCGTTATGCTGGGGTCCTGGATTGCCTATTTCGGCGTTTTGGCCGGGGCGCTGGTCCTGGCCTGGTTTAAGGCTTCAGGAGAAACCCGTCGCAATTTGCTGGTATTGGGCGTCCCTTACATTTCCATCGGAGTCGGTTCGATTCTCTGGCTGTATGAACTGGCCGGTTTCTCGCTGGTGCTGTGGTTTTTGCTGATTGTCTGGGGTGTCGATATCGGCGGCTATGTCGTCGGCTGCACGCTCAAGGGCCCGAAACTGGCGCCGAAAATCAGTCCCAACAAAACCTGGTCCGGCTTAATCGGCGGCGTTTTGTTTTCCGTCTTGGCGAGTACGGCGGTATGCTGGTATGTCGGTGCGCAGAATCATTTGCTGTTTTATAATGTCCTGGCGGCGGGGATTGCTGTCATTGCCCAGATTGGCGATTTGGTTGAATCAAAGATTAAGCGCAGTTTGAATATGAAAGATTCCAGCGATTTAATTCCCGGTCACGGCGGCGTGTTTGACCGTATAGACGGGTTAATCTTTTCGGCGCCGTTTGTTTATGTGATGTTTCGTTATGTTTTATTTTTAATTTAATAAAAGGTTGATTGTTATGGATTGGTTGATTAACGCGCTTTATTACATAGTCCCCTTCATTGTCTTGTTGGGGGTTCTGGTTTTCGTGCATGAACTTGGTCATTATCTGATAGCCAAACTCTGCGGTGTAAAAGTTGCGGAGTTTTCAATCGGATTCGGAAAAAAACTGTGGGGCTTCACCGATCGCTCGGGAACTCAGTGGAAAATTTCCGCAGTTCCTCTCGGCGGTTACTGCAAATTTTTAGGTGACGGAGATGCAGCCAGTTCGTCTTCGGATAATCAGGCTTTGTCCGAAGAAGATAAAAAATATGCATTTGCCTTTCAAAATCCGTTTAAGAAACTGGCCATCGTCATCGGAGGTCCGGCGGCCAATTACTTTTTTGCTTTTTTGATTTTTGCCGGAGTTTTTTATTTTCTCGGCAAAGTTGATTTTCCGCCGGTTGTCGGCGATGTCATTCCCGGAGGCGCCGCTGAACAGGCCGGTATTATCAAAAACGACCGTATCATCAGCGTCAACGGCAAAAAGGTGGAAACCTTCGCCGATGTCCAAAAAGAAGTCGAGCTCAATACGGCCGAAAAAGTTGCTGTCGAAATTGAACGCGACGGCAAAGTCATTCAAAAATCCTTTGCCCTCAGGCCGGTTACTAATGATCCGGCCATTACCGAAACCGAAAAACCGATGCTCGGCATTCGCTCAATAACGGTTTGCGAGGTTGAAAGGACTGATGTTTCCGCCTGGGAGGCCGTCAGCGATGCCGCTTACGAAACCTGGCGGATTACCGAAATGACACTCCGCGGCGTCGGCCAGATGATAAGCGGTACCCGCAGCGCCGATGATGTCGGAGGAATTATTCGTATTGCCGAAATGTCCGGCGATATCAGCAGAGAGAGCGGCTGGATTGATTTTGTTATTTTCATGGCCCTGCTTTCCATAAATCTGGGGTTGATAAACCTGTTCCCGATTCCGTTGCTGGACGGCGGTCATGTTGTCATTTACCTGATAGAAATTGTCATTCGTCGTGAAATCAGCGAAAAGGTCAAAGATTATATTTTCCGTGTCGGACTGTTCATCATTATTGCCCTGATGCTGTTGGCCACTTACAATGACTTTGCGCGGTTGTTCCACCGCTGGTTTACCGAATAACTTCCCAATGTTTTAATTGAAGGATTATTGATAATGAAAACATTAAGACTTTGGACTATCTCTTCCGCTTTGTTGGCGTCTGTTCCTGCCTGGGCGGCGGACATTTATGTACGAGACATTAAAATTGACGGGCTTGAGCGTGTTGAGCCCGAGACTGTTCTGTCTTATGTCGATGTCAAAAAAAATGTTCTGACCGATGATGCCAAGCTTGATGAATCATTAAAGCAGCTCTATGCCACCGGATTGTTTGAAGATGTCAGTCTTAATGTCAGTCAGGATGGTCTGTTGATAATTAATGTGGTTGAAAATCCGGTTATCAATAAAGTTTTGTTTGACGGTAATGACAAAGTCGATGACACCATGTTGGAGACCGAAGTCCGCCTCCAGCCGCGTTCAACTTATTCGCGCGCCAAAGTGCAGGAGGATGTTCAGCGGATTCTGGAAGTGTATAAGCGCACCGGACGGTACGCCGTCGCCGTTGATCCGCAGATTATCAAACGCGATCAAAACCGCGTTGATTTGATTTTTAATATTGACGAAGGACCGCAGGCCGCCATTACCAAAATCAACTTTGTCGGCAACCGTCATTATTCCGCGGACGATCTCCAGGAAGTCATTATGAGCAAGGAGAGCCGCTGGTATCGTATTTTTGCGTCATCGGAAAATTATGATGCCGAAAAAACGAATTACGACAAAGAACTTCTGCGCCGTTTTTATCTCAAACGCGGCTATGCCGACTTCCGGGTCGTCTCGGCCATCGCCGAATTAAGCCCGGATAAAAAATCCTTTGTGCTGACTTTTGTGCTTGATGAAGGCAAGCGCTACAAAATCAGCAAACTTAACGTGGTCTCGGATATTGCCGACGTCAATACCGATTCGCTTCGGGAGTTTGTCGAGCTTGAAGAAGGCGGCTGGTATGACGCGGACAAGGCAGAAAAATCGGTAACCGTTCTGACGGACGAACTCGGCAAAAAAGGCTTTGCTTTTGTGGATGTTGTCCCCGAGCTGAATAAAAATACCGAAACCGGCGAGCTGGAGCTGACCTTCCATATCAAAGAAGGCGAAAGATTCTTTATTGACCGGATTAACATTACCGGCAACACCCGCACCCATGATGAGGTTATCCGCCGCGAATTCCGCATAGAGGAAGGCGATGCGTTTAATACGTCAAAGCTGAAAGATTCCCGCCGTAATGTCGAAAATCTCAATTATTTTAGCAAAGTTGATATTTCAACCGAGCCCAAAGACGAAAACAAAGCTGACATTAATGTTAACGTCGAGGAAAAATCAACCGGGTCGTTCAACGTCGGCGTCGGTTATTCTACCGTCAACGGCGCTTTGTTCCGCACCGGTATTTACGAGGACAACTTCCGTGGCGTTGGCCAGCGTCTGGGATTCGATGTCGGTATTTCGCAGCGGGCGCAGGAATATGACATCAGTTTTACCGAGCCTTACTTCCTTGGTCGCCGCTTGCGCGCCGGTGTTGATTTGTTCCGTAACGAATTCGATTATCAGGATGAAGGATCGTATGACAGCGAAACCACCGGCGGACGTCTCCGTATGGGCTGGAATTATACGGACGATTTGTCTCAGCAGGTTCGCTACACGCTGCGTCAGGACAAAATCAGCAACGTAGACGATGACGCCTCCCGGTATATCAAAGACGAAATCGGCAAATACAACGATTCGTCCGTCGGTCAGACACTTGTGTATGACAAGCGTGACAGCGCCATCAATCCTAAAGAAGGGTATTACCTGTCTTTCGGCAACGATGTTTCAGGTTTGGGCGGAGACGAAAAATACCTCAAATTTGACGCCAAAGCATATCAGTATTATACATTGGCAGACTACTATACGTTTAAGCTTTTTGCCAATGCCGGATATATCACCGGATACGGCGGCAAAGACGTCCGTCTGTCCAACCGTTATTATCTGGGCGGTTCGACATTGCGCGGATTTGACGTTGCCGGTATCGGTGCCCGTGACAAATATACCGACGATGCTCTGGGCGGCAACTGGATGTTGTATACCGGTGCTGAAGTTATGTTCCCGATTGGCCTGGATGAAGTCGGTATCAGGGGCCGGACATTTGTAGACATGGGAATGCTCGGCAAACCGGATAATATGGATAAGGATATAGTCGATTATTCGTCTTCGCCGCGTGTCGCCGCCGGTTTTGGTTTCCAGTGGCTCTCGCCGATGGGACAAATAGATATTGACTTCGCTTTCCCGGTCATGAAAGAAAAGTATGATGAAACTCAGGTCTTCAGACTGAATTTCGGAACCCGTTTGTAAGAGGAGAAAATATTAATGGCAGACAGTCGATTTTATGAAAATCACGGTCCGTTCACATTAGAGCAAATATGCGAGATTTGTGATGCCGTTTTGGAAGACAGCGGCAAAAAAGACCTTCAAATCACTGACATGGCAACCATGGGAACGGCGGGAGAAGGGCAGATTTGTTTCTTTTATGACAAAAAGAAAAAAGACGCTGCAGCCTCAATCAAAGCAACAGCCTGCGTTACCACGCCGGAGTTTAAGGACATTATTCCGGACGGTGTCGCCGTTTTGGTCTCGGCCAATCCCAAGCTGGCGTTTGTCAAATTGAATGAGGCTTTTTACAGCGAACCGAAACCCGAGCCGGAAATCAGACCTTCGGCGGTTATTTCCAAAACCGCGCTTATCGGCGAAAACTGTTATATCGGCGATAATGTTGTGTTGGAAGACAACGTCAAAATCGGCGATAATGTGATTTTGGAAGCCAATGTTGTAATTTCCCGCGGATGCGAAATCGGCAGCCATTGCCGTATCGGGGCGGGGGCGCATATCTCGCACTGCCTGATGGGCGAACGCTGCTATATTTACGGCGGAGCCCGCATCGGCTGGGATGGCTTTGGTTTTCTGTTCGTTCAGGGCGTGCACAAAAAAATTCCGCAAGTCGGGCGGGTTATCATCGGCAATGATGTCGAAATCGGCGCCAACACCTGCATTGACCGCGGAGCAATGGATGATACTGTCATCGGCGACGGCTGCCGGATAGACAATCTGGTTCAGGTGGCGCACAATGTCAAACTCGGCCGGGGATGCATTTTGGTTTCTCAGACCGGCATTGCCGGAAGCTGCACGTTGGGCGATTATGTCGTATGCGGCGGACAGACCGGTTTTGCCGATCATTTGAACATCGGCAGCGGAGCGCAGATTGCTGCCCAGTCCGGGTTAATGCGCGATGTCGAACCGGGAGCTGTGGTAATGGGATCTCCGGCTGTTCCCATTAAAGATTTCATGCGTCAGGTTGCTTTTATGCAAAAAGCCGGAAAAAAATAATTTTTTAGATAAGGACGAAACACATGTCAGAGAACAAAATTTTTCACATTGAAGAAATTATGCAGATGCTGCCGCACCGTTATCCGTTTTTGCTGGTAGACCGTCTGGAGGTTGAGGTTCCCGGAGAGAAAGGCGTCGGCATCAAAAACGTAACGATGAACGAAGAGTTCTTTCAAGGACATTTCCCGGGCAATCCGGTCATGCCCGGCGTTCTGCAGATTGAGGCCATGGCACAGACCGCAGGCGCTTTGGTCATATCATCATATGATAATTATAAAGAAAAAAAGACCAGCGTCTTGTTTATGTCGATTGACGGCGTCAAATTTCGCAAACAGGTCAAGCCGGGCGACCAGCTGCGCATGCATGTCGAAAAAATCAAAGCCCGCCGCAATGTTTTTGTCTTCAAGGGCGAAAGCCGGGTTGATGGCCAGGTCGTCAGTGAAGCTGAATTTACGGCCATGATTGTCGAATAAGTTTGGTCAAAACAAATCAAAAGCCCGTTCAATATTGAACGGGCTTTAATTTTTCCGCTTTTCTAAAACGCAAGGGCACAACGACCGCGACCATAGCCCTCGCTCTTATAGCTGCTGGTCATATCGCCGTCGGACGGGCTGACCCGCCACACGATGCTACTATTGCGCTCGGACGAAGACCAGTAATAAGCATTCTGAAGTTGCGTCTTCGACAATTTTTGAAGCCCTAAATTAATAGCTCCATAACTGAAGTTCATCACATACAGCTCTCCGAGTGCCGGTAAATACCAGCCGCTGCTGCCCGTCCCACTGGAAACCGGTTTATAAGTATTGCAATATTCCGCTGCCGGATAACTATTGCTACTGCTGTAATTTATGATACATGAAGTATTTGTTGCTCCTCTAAAGTCTG
>CALXLC010000046.1 GCA_944389095.1 uncultured Alphaproteobacteria bacterium | reverse complement strand
AAGGACTACGGAAATGACGAAATCATACAATCGCTTAAAATATCTTGTTTTAACATGTTTGTTGATGGGTGCGTTTCCGGCTGAGGCCACCTGCACAACACACACACCATTGTTGGAACCGGCATCTTTTGTTTCGGATTCATCATATCAACTGGCCAAGACCTGGTTTCTGCCGGACTGGCAGAATGATACACGTTCCTACAATACCAGCTCGGGCAGCGATGACAAGGGCGGTGGAGACCCGTGGAATGATGATAATAATAACGAAAACAATGATAATAATGTCAGCAGTTGCAGTGTCTACGGTTTTCAGGAAACGAGCACGGTTGATACCTCACTTTATTCATGTACGGTTGTTCGGCCGCTGACCGGACTGACCTGTTATAAAGATTGTGTCTGCAAATCCGATTTTCAATATACCGCCTCAAATTGTTCCGCCGATGCCGGTAAAGAACTTTCCGGGCGTAGTTGCGATGGCAAATACGAAAGCTGTGTTTGCAAACCATCAGTAACTTTGGGAGCGGGAGAAAAGTGCGCCTTGTCGTGCGGAGACAACTGTGTTGAGAAAAGCTGCGAGGCTTCGGTTAGCGTCGGCACCGGGGAAGAGTGCTCAGAGCGTTGTGCCTCAAATACCGGCATTTGTACGGCAAAAAAATGCAAAGCATCGGTTTCATATGACAGCAGCAAAGGAGAATACTGTGCAGAAAGCTGTGCTTCAAGCAGCGGCACCTGTACCAAAAAAGGCTGCAACAAAATCTGCAAGGATACATTTACCGGCAGTGCCCCGGCCAATGGTTATATTACGACCGCCACTTGTTCGGATTGTTCCGGGTCTTATACCGTCAAAACCGGATGGGCCTGCAGTTCCGGATATAATAAATCCGGTAATTCCTGCATTTGTGCAACGACCTGTAGCGACTCTGTTTCAGTACCGGCGAATGCCACGGCAGTCAAATCAAACTGCACGGCCTGCGGCCAGACTTATTCCATCGTAACTGATTTTACCTGCAATTCCGGATATACGAAATCAGGCAGCAGTTGTGTTAAAGAGAAGAGTTGTTCCGATTACGGTTATCGCTCCACCCCCTTAAAACAACTGGTCGGATCAACAAGATATAATTGTACAACGGTTTCCGTCTCCGGTTTGACCTGTTATAAATGCACGGAAGTATCAACATGCACACCGTATTTTGATAAATCTACGGGACGCTGGGTAGAGTGTTCTATTAAATAGCAAGCGGAGCAACGCCAAAAAAGCACAGGCAACTGCCTGTGCTTTTTTTAGGATGTCTCGAAAATGGCACGAATATTGCATATAAAACAGCAAGATTAACTGTGCAATTTTATGGGATAACCTGGTCATGTTTTTGAAGAAATCTATAAAAACCGCGATGTTGGCGCTGTTAAGCGCGGCTTTTTCTTTTTTTCCGGGGGATGCTGCAGCCTCTTCACGGATAAAAGATATTGCCGACTTTGAGGGCGTTCGTGACAACCAGCTGGTCGGTTATGGCCTGGTTGTTGGTCTGAACGGGACCGGAGACAATGTCAAATCGGTGGATTTTACCAAAGAAAGTTTGATTTCCATGTTGGATCAGATCGGGGTCAATGCCCGCGGCGGCCAGATTAAAGCCAAAAATATTGCCTCCGTGGTTGTAACGGCCAATCTTCCGGCCTTTGCGCGCCAGGGAAGCCGGATTGACGTCATGGTCAGTGCTCTGGGTGATGCCAAAAATCTTCAGGGCGGCACTTTGCTGGCCACGCCGATGGTCGGCGCCAACGGTGAGGTTTATGCTGTCGCCCAGGGACAGATTGCTACCGGCGGCATCTCCGGACGGGGCGCGACGCAGTCAGTTGTCAGAGGCGTGCCGACTTCGGGAAGAATTGCCAGCGGCGCAATTGTGGAAAATGAGATTCCTTTTGAGCTGGACAGCCTTGAAACGATTCGGCTGGCATTACGCAATCCGGATTTTACAACGGCCCGCAGAGTTTCGGATGCCATCAACGCCATGTTGGGCACAACGGCTTCCAAAGCGCTGGATCCCGGCACGGTGGCGTTGGATGTTCCGAATGCATACCGTGGAAAAATTGTCGATTTGATGACTAAAGTGGAACAGCTGCAGATTCAGCCGGATCAGCTGGCCAAAGTTGTTATTGATGAAAGCTCCGGCATCGTGGTTATCGGAAAAGACGTCAAAATCAACCGGTTGGCTATTGCGCAAGGCAACCTGACCATCAAAATAACGGATGTTCCGTTTGTTTCGCAGCCTTTGCCTTTCAGCAACGGAACAACGGTAACCGGTGTCACTTCTCTTGTTGATATTAACGAGGACGTGGATTCCAAGCTGTCGGTCCTGAATACCGGGGTTAATCTTCAGGAGCTGGTGGACGGGTTGAATACGCTCGGCGTTACCCCGCGGGATTTGATAAGCATTTTGCAGGCTATTAAGGCCAGCGGTGCTCTGCAGGCGGAAATTGAGGTGATATAAAATGGAAAACGTTTTGCTGAATAACGGTCTGTACGGCCTCAATCAAGTATCCGCCGCCGATTTACAGGCGGCGCAGAAGAGCCGTGAAGCCGCAAAGATTGAAGAAACGGCCGAAAATTTTGAGGCGTTTTTCATCACAAGAATGATGGAAAGTATGTTCGAAGGCGTTTCCACTGACGGCATGTTTGGCGGCGGTAACGCCGAAAAGATTTATCGTTCCATGCTGCTTGACGAATATGGCCGCACTATGGCCAAAACCGGCGGCATCGGCGTCAAAGAAACGGTTATGAACGCAATTCTGCAAATGCAGGAAATGGAAAGTCAGGGATATATTGAAGGATAGGAGAAGCACGATGGAAGAACTGCAGCAAAAAGATATCAGAACCCGGCTTGAGGATTTAAGAAGCATCATCAACGGTTTCAGCGAACTGCTGACCGCTGAAAATGAGGCGCTAAAAGTTTTTGATGTTGAAAAAGTCAGTGCTTTGTATGAGCAAAAATCCAAAACGGTTGCCGCCTATCGCAACATGAGTGCTTATTTTATCAAAAATCACGAAGTGTTGGAACAACTGCCGGAGGCAGACAAAAAAGACCTTCGTGAGGCATCTCTCCGACTGGATGAGCTGATTCGCGAAAACGAGCTTCTGCTCAAAACCAGAATGGAAGCCAGCCGGAATGTTATGAATACAATTATTAATATTGCCAAGGTTACCAACAATCGCAACGCAACTTCTTATGGCGCGCAGGGTCGATACAGCCCGCTGGACAACAGCAAGAATGCTCTCGCCATAAATAGAACATTATAGGAGAACTGCCATGGCCTTAATGCCCGGATTAACAACTTCCCTGAGCGGAATGAAAACGGCTCAGGCACAGCTTGAAATCGTCAGCCGCAACATAGCCAATGTCGATACGGTCGGTTACACCCGCAAAATCGCCCAACAGTTAAATTACGTCAAAGCCGGCTCCAGCATGGGCGTAACGCTGGGAGATGTCACCCGTCAGGTAAACGAGGGGCTGTTGAAAAGCTACCTGGCATCCAATTCCACCACGGGAAATTTGTCAGCCACCAGCGAATATCTCGGCAAAGCGGAGGTCTTCCTCGGGACGCCTCAGGGCGATAACTCGATTGCCGCCAACATTGCTTCACTGCAAACGGCGTTTGACAGCTTTGCCAGTGATGTCACTTCGGCATCAAACCGCTACGGTCTTTTGAATCAGGCGCAAAGCGTTACCGCCCGTCTGAATTCTCTGTCCGCCTCGCTCCAGCAGTTGCGCGGCGATGCGGATTTGGCAATTAGCGAATCTGTAGATGAAATCAACAATCTGCTGGAAAATATTGATCGCCTGAATGAAGAAATCGTCAAATACGATGTCTTGAATTATGACGGCAAAGCCGATTTGTTGGATGAAAGAGATCAGGCTCTGCGTGATTTGAGCGAAAAAATTGACATTACTTATTTCAAACGTGAATCCGGCGCAATCGTTATTCAAACCACCGGCGGCATAACCCTGCTTGACAGCGAGCCGCACAAACTGTCGCACAGCGCCACGACACAGGCGTCATCCACCATTAATTATGCTTCTGGAGAAATCAGCGGTATTTATGTTGATGGTAAGGATATTACCACTACCATCAAAGACGGCGAGTTAAAAGGCCTGATTGACGTCCGCGACACCACGTTGTCTTCATTGCAGAGCCAGCTTGATGAATTGGCGGGAACCCTGAAGGACAGCATCAATCAAATCCACAATCAGGGAACGGCCTATCCCAGCACCCCTTCGGAAATGTCCGGAACACAGACTTTTATTGATCCGGATACGCAGCGTATCAGCGTTGCGGAAGGGGATGTCCGCTTTGTGATTTTTGATAGCGAGGGCAATCAGGTCGCGACCACAAATCTCAAGGGAGGCATAGGTTTTGAGAGCGGAACGCTGACGGACATGGCTTCCGAAATACAGGCCTGGATGCGTTCGGCTGACGGGGCCAATCTGCCGCAGGCGGAAGTTTACTTTGATGCTGAGGGCAAGTTGAATATAAACACGGGTGACAGCAATTACACCATTTCCATTATTGACGAAGCGTCATCCACGCCGGGATCAGCACAACAGGATGCGGTTTTGCAGTTGTATACCAACGGGGATGATGTTGCGGACAGAACCTTTGAAGGTTTCTCGTCCATGTTCGGGCTGAATGACTTTTTTGTCAGCGACGGCAATGAGTCGATTTACGATTCAAAAGTGATGAGTCTCAACAGCAAACTCGGCATTAACGAAAACACGGTCTTAAGTTTTTATGACAGCCGGAGCGGTCTGGTCGGAACTTTGACGGTCACGCCGAATGATTCGCTGCAGGATATTGTCAATAACATCAATAATGATCCTGATTTGAGCAAATCAATACGCGCATCGCTTGTTCCGAACGGTAGCGGCTATATGTTGCGAATAGAAAACCGCAACGGCGATCAGATGGAAATCTGCGAAAACATAGCTCCCGGCGAAACCGGCAGCAATATTCTCACCAATCTCGGATTGGCGCCGTCCAATGTCAATGTGGCTTCATCCATTAAGGTTCGCGAGGAATTGGAAGTTTCGCCCGAATTGATTGCCGGTGGTTCACCAAGTTTCAATACTTCTACCGGAAAATATACGCAAAGTTCCGCCGCGAATGATATTGCTCTCAAAATGGGAGAAGTATTCAGCGCAACGCATGTTTTCAAACAATCCGGCACTCTCGGGGAAAGTCAGACGACGCTGGCCAATTATGCATCTTCTTTTGTCGGCAACATTGCCAGTCAGGCCAGCACGGCCGAAAGCGATTACGCCTATCAGGCGGAGCTGACCAACTCTATTTCTACCAAAGAGGCGGAAATCAGCGGCGTCGATATTGACGAAGAACTTGGCCAGTTGATAATTTTTCAGCAAACCTACGCGGCTAATGCGCAGGCCTTCACCGCATCCAAAGAAATCTTGGATATGCTGCTGAATATTGTTTAAGAGGAGAATGTGTTATGGTTAGGGTTCCTACTTACTCATCTTATATGAACATGTTGAATCAAACGCTGGGCATCAAATCGCAGCTTGATTTATATAGTTTTCAGGCCACAACGGGGTTAAAGTCGCCGACTTATTCCGGCTACGGCATGAGCGCGTCCAGCATTGTCAGCATGGAGGCGTCGCTTCAGGTAACGGAGAATTTTCTGGAGACCAACAAGCTTTTGGATATTCAGCTGAGCACGATGAACACTGCGCTGGAGTCGATTAATGATGCCGTCAGCGACTTCAAAAGCATGCTGAATTCCTTTAGCGGCATGGATGTCAACAAATTGTCTCCCGACTACACCGGCGGAGAAATTACGTTTACCAGCAATGAAGATGTTTATGACGGCAAAACGCTGACCGTTGACGGCGTAAAATATACCTTCACGGACAATGCGGACGTGGACCCGGACGCCCAAACCGTAAACGTGGACATCAGCGGGCTGACACCGGGAAGCGATACTTATGCCGAAGACGTGATGAACGCGCTGAAAGAGAGTATCGACGCCAATTATCCGAATTCGGAATTTAAGTTTGAGGGCGCCACGTTTACTTTCCCGCTTTATACGATTAACGGCAGTTCGTCGGTTCTGAATGCCGCAGGGGTTGAAACCGGCGAGCCCTACACCATGAGCAATGATCAATATCAAATGTTGCAGGAGCTTCAGACCCTGGCTTTTTCAACCATGCAGATGCTGGCCGACAGCCTGAATGTTTCGGCCAACGGCAAATATCTGTTTGGCGGCGGGGATTCCAGTCAGGCTCCGGTTGATTTTCCTTTTTCCAATTTGGAAGAATTTCAGGCCTATTATGACGGGGTTAACATTCAGTATCCGGACAGCAGGGCGGCGGCGTTGTCTTCCCGCTCCGTGTGCTACGAAAACGCCGGCAGCATCACCCTGCAGTTGACCGGGGAAAATACCGGGAGCATTACCGCCGAAAAAGGTTTCCTTGACGAAGCCGTCACCGGCGGTGCGGCCACCACCGGAAACATCACCTTTGATGCGGCCAACAATACCATCAAGGCCACAGAATACGGCGCCTTTAATACCCTGAAAGCCGGGGACAGTATTGTTCTTGGCGATTCCGGCGGCAATGACGGGGCTTATGTGGTTAAATCCGTTTCTGAAGACGGCAAAACCGTTACTTTGGAAGAAAGTACGCCGCTCAAAACCGATGCCGTTTTGACGGACGGAATGTCCACGGACGGAGCCGGAACCCAGACGCCGCTGAAAATCAGCACGTCTTTTCCGATTGGCACGGTGATTAATATGGAAGGGTTTGGCAACAATATTTCGCCGCAGGTTCAGGTAACCGGCATCAGTGATGACGGAAGCACGTTGTATGTCCGTGTCGATCCGTCGCGTTTTCCGGAAACCGCCGTTACGTTTGACGATTCCACGCAATGGAGCATGAATTCGTCTTCTTATTATCAGGGCGGAGACCTGGCAACGGAGTATCGCATTTCGGAAAATCAGACGATTAGCCAGGATATTACGGCCGAAAACTCTGCCTTTGAAAAACTGTTCCGCGCTTTGGGAACCATTGCGCAGGGCAATTTGGTCGATACCCGCAATCCGGCGGATGATTTTGAGGGATTGATTAATGAAGATCATGCCGCCGACATTATTGACGAGGTAGTGCAGTTGGTTCAGAGCGCCGTCAATAATAACGGAAATTCCAACGGCGAAACCAATTCGGATTTATATACGGTGACGGCCAAACTGAGCGCAAACACCGTCGTTCTGAACAACAGCGACGAAAATCTGACATTGGTCAAAACCAATCTGGAAAACAGCATTTATTCCGTTAAAAATGTTGATCAAACCGAGGCGACGGTCAAGGCACTGATGGCGGCCAATAATTTGAATGCATCTTATGCCGTTATGCAGACGGTGATGAATATTTCATTGCTGAATTATCTGAAATAATAAGTCAAAAGCCCGTTCAATATCGAACGGGCTTTAATTTTTTCCCTGCCGTCCCTCTAAAAAGCGAGGACACAACGAGTGAGAATTAAAAAGGCCGGGAGTTTTCCCTGCCTTTGTTTTTAATTATCCCTGTTTGCCCGGGATAATGCTTTGTTGATGCGCTTCACGATAATCACAAACGCGACGCAACGTTTCCGTGGAATAACTGTTCAGACGAATGTCAACCTCCCACGGCATCGGTTCCTCCCAGCCAAAAGTCGGTATTTTGCCGTACCGCAACATCATGACTATCCACTCACCCATGTGAAGCCTGCTGA
>CALXLC010000045.1 GCA_944389095.1 uncultured Alphaproteobacteria bacterium | reverse complement strand
CATCCCAAACCTTCCGGTCATTTGACGGCACGGTTCGGGTATGATGAAGCCTAATCTACAAATTTGAAGGTTATCGCACCCCCAAACACTCACCACACTATAGATTATAATAAAATTTTATCATAATTTGGCATACATGTCAATCACTGATTAAAATATCTGGACGAAAGCATTTTTTATCAAAAAATAAACTGGACAAATTTCCCCAAAGTGGTATAAGCCCAAGCGACAAAAAAATTAGTAATTTAAATTGTATTATTATGAAAAGAGTGACAGTTGTTGTTATTATGATGTTGTTTTTTGCAACAGGGCTTTGGGCCGGATTAAACAATGTTTCGCAAGGGACCCCGGATTGGCAAACTGAATTGCCCGTTTACAAACAAGAAGTTTACAGAATTTACTGGCAGCAGTCATCCGGCACGCTGCACATTTTGAAAAAAGAGCCTGGAATGGCTTATTTCAAAGAAATTCTGAACTTTAATGTCCGTACCGAATGGAATATGGGAGTTACCAATCCCGGAACCGGAGGAATAGGCATGGATGATTATCCGTCAGCCTTTTTTGGGCGTGATTTTGTTTTGTTCCGCAATATTTTGGGAGCCTCTCCCGAAAAGAAGAGATGCCGGGTCGATGTTTTGGTCAGACGCAATTATGCCTTGCTGACAGTATTCGGAGCCGACAAGTGGCTGATTGTGCAAAAAGAATTTTTTGCGCCGGAAAAATAAACGGCGACAAACGAAAACCTCCTTCGGGAGGTTTTTTCTTTCCGGAAATTTTTTACGGAAAGATTGAAAATATTTATTCAAACAGACAGCCTGAAATAAAGTTTTTCTCGCTCCTCGATTCTTTGTGGAATCAGGGGTATTTTTAACTAATCGTAAACCTGTCGGCCGTATAATAAAAAATAAGCACTTGGACCAACAGAAGGTAGAAAGCCATGCTCAACCTCAAACACATCGCAATAAACTCTTTTAACGAAAATCTGGCGTATGTTCATAAAGACTGCGATGCCTATAAGGTTGACGACATCAAAACGCTTACCAAAGTAGAAATTCACGGGGGAGTAAAACCTGTTTACGCTTTTTTGCAGGTCGTTGATGATGCCCGTTTGGTGAAGCCGAATGAGCTTGGGTTAAACAATGAGGCTTTTGAACAGATAAACCTTCCCGAAGGCGCCAATATTTCTCTGACCTTGTCGCCGCCCCCGCCGAGCTTGGCCTCCATCAAACGCAAAATTGCCGGAAACATCTTAAGCGCCGGAGAATACGCCTCAATTGTCAATGATATTGCCGCCCGGCGCTATTCCAACATGGACATAGCATCTTTTTTGGTGGCGTCGGGATCGTTTATGACGGCCTCAGAGGTTTTGGCCCTGACCGAAGCGCTGATAGGCGAAGAAACCATCCGCTGGGATAACGAAAGCATCGTCGTGGATCATCATTGCTTTGGCGGCGTTCCGGGCAATAAAACCGATTTGATTATTACCGCGATTGTTGCTGCTTATGGGCTTCCGATGCCCAAAACATCTTCAAAATCCCTCACGTCCTGCGCCGGTGTGGCAGATACCATGAGCGTTTTGGCCAATGTCGATTTGGACGAAGACCGCCTGAAAGCCTTGGTCAAAGAAAACCGGGGAGCCATTGCCTGCTATAATTCTTTGCCGATAGCACAGGCCAACAAAATTATTTCCAGTGTCGAGCGTCATATCGGCATTACTCAGCAACAGCACCTGGCGGCCTCAATTTTGGCGATTAAGTTGGCCGCAGGTGTCACGCATCTGGTGCTTGATATTCCGGTCGGACCGAGTTCACGCATCAAATCCACCAATGAGGCAATGCGTCTGCGCAAGTTGGTGGAATATATCGGCGATATGCTTTCTTTGGAAATTGATGCGGTGATTACCGACGGCAGCGAACCCATCGGCAACGGCATCGGAGCGGTTTTGGAAGCGCGGGACGTTATGAAAATTTTGCGCAACAAACCGGATGCACCGCAGGATTTGCTTGAAAAATCATTGTTCCTTGCCGGCCGGCTGTTGGAATTTGATCCCAAGCTGCGCGGTGGTCAGGGCTATCATGTGGCCAAAGAAATATTGCAGTCCGGGCGGGCACTTGAAACTATGAACAAAATCATTCATGCTCAGGGCAAAGCGCCGCAGCCAAGGCTTGGACACCTGACCCGGGACATTGTCGCAACCACGGCCGGTGTGGTGGAAAGCATAGATAACGCCCGCATCAACAAAATCGGCGTTTTGGCGGGAGCATCCCAGTATCCCGGAGCCGGGCTCGATTTGCTCAAAAAAGTGGGCGACCGGGTAGAGCAGGGTGAAACACTTTATCGCATTCATGCCGTCAATTCCACGGACTTTGCCTTTGCCAATTCGGTTGTCGACGGTTACACCGGCTATGAGATATCTTCTAAGGGCGGGTACTGAAAAACGCCCGGCTGACATGGAATTTTAATTGACTTTCTCTTGCTCTTCCTTATATTAAAAGAGCAAAAATATTATAATGTTTAACAACCAAAATTTATAATTATGGAAATTGAAACAGGCAGAGCAATCAGATTAACGCTCGTTGAAAAAAGGCTGTGGTATGCACCATGGAAAAAAAGAGCAAAGGGTATTGTCTTCAACAGGTATTTTATCTCTTTCAAGCAACCGGCGCCGGCAAAATGGAACAAAGCCATAAAAAAGTGCAGCCGGGTTTGGTATTGGGGGCGGCGGGGTCGTCTTGGCAATACCGAAGACTGGAGATATATTTTTGAAGAAAAACAAAGAATTAACGATTTTTTGCGTCAACATGGCGGCTCTCCGCTTCCGGATGAGGTTATGACGGAAGATGTTCAGGTGCTGAACTCAGGTTCCTGCGAAGCGGATATTTCCGCCGGAGCGCTGAAAAACAAAAAATTTCAATACCGGCCGCTGATTAAAAAGCCATAAATCTGCCGTATTTTCCCAAAAGGCTCGAAACAAAAAGTTTCGGGCCTTTTTTGTTGTCGTCAAAATTTTTACAAAAAAATAGACAAGGACTTGCATAGCCGTTTTTGTGTCCCTATATAAGCAAGTAGAAAAACAAAATTTATAACGCATTGTTTGTCAAAAGGAAGAAAATTATGAGCAATAAAGTTATTGGTATTGACCTTGGTACGACCAACTCCTGCTTTGCAGTGATGGAAGGCGGCGAGGCCAAAGTTCTTGAAAACTCGGAAGGCGCCCGGACCACGCCGTCAATGGTAGCTTTTACCGATACGGAACGTCTGGTTGGTTTTCCGGCAAAACGTCAGGCTGTGACCAATCCGGAAAACACCCTGTTTGCAATTAAACGTTTAATCGGACGTCGTTTCAATTCTGAGGAAGTTTCCAAAGACAAGGCGTTGGTGCCCTTCAAAATTATTGAAGGTGACAACGGCGACGCCTGGGTTGAGGTTAAAGGTCAGAAATACGCGCCCTCTCAGATTTCTGCAATTGTCCTGCAAAAGATTAAGGAATATGCCGAAAGCTATCTGGGCGAAAAGGTAGAAAAAGCGGTTATTACCGTTCCGGCGTATTTTAACGATTCCCAACGTCAGGCCACGAAGGATGCCGGTAAAATCGCCGGTCTTGACGTCCTGCGTATTATCAACGAACCGACGGCAGCGGCTCTGGCCTATGGTATGGATAAAAAGGCCAACGGCACGATAGCCGTTTATGACCTGGGCGGCGGTACCTTCGATATTTCTATTTTGGAAATCGGTGATGGTGTGTTTGAAGTCAAATCTACCAATGGTGATACATTCCTCGGCGGTGAAGATTTTGACCAGCGCATTGTCAACTATTTGGCCGACGAATTCAAAAAAGAGTCCGGTATTGATTTGAAAAATGATCGTCTGGCCCTGCAGCGTTTGAAAGAAGCCGCAGAAAAAGCCAAGATTGAGTTGTCGTCAACCACTCAGACCGAAGTCAACCTGCCGTTTATAACGGCGGATCAGACCGGCCCGAAACACCTGAATATCAAACTGACCCGCGCCAAATTGGAATCTTTGGTTGAGGATTTGATTGACAAGACGGTTGAACCCTGCAAAAAAGCCATGGCCGATGCCGGTGTCAAACCTTCCGATATCAGCGAGGTTATTTTGGTCGGCGGTATGACCCGTATGCCCAAAGTTCAGGAAAAAGTAAAAGAAATTTTCGGCAAAGAGCCGCACAAAGGTGTTAACCCGGATGAGGTTGTTGCTGTCGGTGCCGCAATTCAGGGCGGCGTTTTGATGGGAGACGTCAAAGACGTTTTGCTGTTGGATGTTACCCCGCTGTCTCTGGGTATTGAAACGCTGGGCGGTGTTTTCACCCGGTTAATTGACCGCAACACCACCATCCCGACACGCAAGTCGCAGGTATTTTCAACAGCCGAAGACGGACAGACGGCGGTTACCATCCGCGTCTTCCAGGGCGAACGTGAAATGGCTGCCGACAACAAGCTGCTCGGACAGTTTGATTTGGTTGGTATTCCGCCGGCACCGCGCGGTATGCCTCAGATTGAAGTAACCTTTGATATTGACGCCAACGGTATTGTAAACGTTTCCGCCAAAGATAAGGCCACGAATAAAGAACAGGCGATTCGTATTCAGGCCAGCGGCGGATTGTCCGATGCAGACATCGAAAAGATGGTCAAAGATGCCGAAGCCAATGCCGAAGCCGATAAGAAGAAAAAAGAGATTGTCGAGGCCAAGAATCAGGCAGAAAGCCTTGTTCACAGCACCGAAAAGACTTTGAAAGAGCACGGAGATAAAATCAGTGCCGCCGAAAAGTCTAAAATCGAAGATGAACTCAAAGCCCTTAAGACGGCTCTGGAAGCTGATGATTTGTCAGTCATCAAAGAAAAGACCGAAAGTCTGATGCAGGCTTCTCTGAAACTCGGTGAAGCCATGTACAAGGCTCAGGCAGATGCTGCGGGTGCGGCCGGCGCTCAGCCGGGTGCCGATACCGGAGCGTCAGCGGAACAGCCCAAAGATGAAAAGGTCGTCGATGCGGATTTTGAAGAAGTCAAATAATTTTCTTCCGAAGACGATAAAGCCCTGTCGAAAGACAGGGCTTTTTTTATTTTAAAAGCAAAAATTATGAAAAATGCCGCCGGCAGGATGGAAACTGGTCATTATTAATGCGCAACAAGGCAGACTGTGCCGCCGGCATCCACAAAATATTTCCGGTAATGTCTGTATAGCAGGGGTAGTCATAGCGGTAATTACGGTTCAGCACCAGAGATTTGCCGTCATAAGTCAGATAAATCGTCCCGTCGTTTGTTTGCCGGATCAGCACGGCTTCTGTGCCGCATTGATAATAATTGATGTTTTTGGTTTGATTCGGATGAGCGCAGGCTGAAAGAAGCAGACATAAAATCCATAAACGTTTCATCATGTTTTCCTCTTTTTTGACACATAAAAAATATCTAATCTCATCCGAAGCAAAATCAAGTCGGCGTATATTTATTGACAAAAAGACAAATAAAGGCTAAATTAACGGCCGCAAAAGTTCTTATTATGTCAAATTTTTAATTTTATAATAAAATGAAAAAAGAAGTAAAAATCGGTTTTATCGGTCTGAGTGACACCGCAATCGAAAATCACGTTATTCCGTTAAGCAAAATAGAAAACGTAACGTTTGCCGGAGGCCATGATACGGATGACACGGCATTTACCAGAGTAAAAAAACGCACGGGAATTAATCTTGATGTTTTTCATGATGTTGCCGATTTAATTCGCGCCAGCGACGCGCTGATTATTTGCTCTCCGGTGCCCATGCATTACTTGCAGCTGGTCGGATGCCTGTTGCATCGTCGTCATGTGCTTTGCCAGGCGCCGCTGTGTTTTAGCTCGGAAGTAAAGGAACTGGTTTCCGCCGTTAAGGACAGCCGTCCGGATTTAATTATTTCGACGTATTATCCCAGACGGTTTGACCCTTTGTATGTTTGGTTAAAAGAGCATTTGTCCGGTCTGACCAAAAAGTACGGCAGGGTTTTGAGCGTTTGCACGGATTTTTCTTATCCGGAGGAACGCAGGAGCAAGTCCGGCAATCTTATCGGAAAGTTTTATGATCAGGATGCGGATTATCTCAGTCATCTGCTGCCGTGTATTGAAGGCGGAAACAAACAAAATCCGACCCGGATTTTTAATTCTGCCGACAGATATGAAGTCTGCGGTCTTCGTCCGGATGGCGTCAGCTATCGTTTTTGCGGCAGCTGCGAACTTGGCAAAGAAACGCCTTATGAAAGTATTGAAGTGCGCTTCCAAACGGCGACGCTTTACCTTTATTGCGGCAAAAGCGCCGACAAAGCGATGGTCATGGAACATGCCAGTGCCGAAATGACCAAAATTGAGCTGAATACGGAACGTTATTCTCCTGAAGTGATAGCCATGAAAATCAATAGGAATTTTATTGACGCAATCAGGGGAGAGGCCGAAAACTACATTCAACGGCAGGATTTGCTGCGCAATTATGTTGATGCGGCAAAACTCAAAACAGCTGCGCCGGCATTTTAGCCTGTGGTGCATAAATAAAAAACCCGGATTTTTCCGGGTTTTTTTATTGGTTACGGTCATAAGTTATGATAAAACAAATAACATCGGTCAGGCAACAAAAAGATCTTTAATCTTGTCAAAAAAGCCTTTTGCTTCGGGCTGACAGGCTTCTTCCTTGCCGATATTTTTCTCAAGGCATTTTTTATTGCCTTTTTGAGCAGGTATCCTGAATATTGCCAAGACAAGAAACTATGGATTTGCGCGAATTATTCAAAATCCTTGACGGGGAATAAAATAAGCAGAAGATGTTACGGGAAGATTGTGTAATTGTGTTTATCAACCTTTTATGTTAATATTAATTTATGTTTGCAACTAGCGAAGGTCCCTATCATGAATGAGAATTTGCTTATACAAGAAATGGATATTAAAGAAAAGATAGTTTTTCTTCAGTCTTTTATATATCTTATCCGAACAGACGGAAAAATTGACCAGGCAGAAAAAGACTTGATTGCCGAGTTGATTAAGAGTTATCAAATTGCTTCGCAATATTTTGCCGGGATTAACAGGGTTCCTACTAAAGAAAATTTATTAAATTCACTAAAACAGATTGTTCCTAACCGTGCTCACGGATTGTTTCTGCTTAAAGAACTTCTGACCATTGCTAATATTGATGATACATTGGTAAAGGAAGAAATTCAATTTATAGAATCCGTGGCAGAAATTCTAAATATTGAAAAAGAAAAAATTTTGCAAATAAACGGTCTTATATTGGAAAGAAAAGTCTGGCTGACAAAAAACGAAATAATTATGGAATATGATTCTGCCAAAGGAGAATAAGCATGTCTGAACTGGAAGAGGTGTTAAAACAACAGGAACAGGAAACAAAAAAAGAAATTGATTTGTATAAAACGGTATATTTTCAAAAAGATACCGTACCTGATTTGCATGCCACTGGCGGAATGGCCGGCGGTTACATTCCAAAATATAATTCTATCCTTATGGCACATTTTGAAGATGAAAAGGTGCAAAAACAAATTTCAAAAGACTTAGATGTGTTTTTACAACATGAAACTCAACATTATCTTAATGCTCAAAAGGGCTGTGGTTCTTCTAATCCCGATAGCAATGTTGACTATGAACAGTTTTATAAACTCTGTATGGCCGATGAAATTTCTGCCAATATGGCCGAACTTATCTATTTACGGGAAGAATATATTAAGACAAAAGACATTAGTTTATTTGACAAACGCGACGGTAATTTTACTTTTTATAAAGAAGCCATTCAAAAAGGAGAAATTGACCCTTTAAGTTCCGATCCGAAAAATTTTGAAAAAGATATGTCGCTTATTATGAACGGAACGCAAAAAATGTGGATGGAAAATTACGCTCCATTTTATGCTTCGAACCATACTTTGTTTACTTGTTGTTATGCTCTTAATAAAGGACAGAATATGGAGGCTAATGATAAAGAATATTCAAGGCAACTTGATTTGATGTATACTCTAGGGGGAATTAACTTCAATAAATATAACAATCAAGATAATTTTGAACTTCCTGAGGTTGCGAAAGAATTTTTTGAAAAAGGAGCTGATGAATTAACAAAAGAGGAGCTTTTATTCTTATCCGCAGCAAAAGAAAACAAAGAAAACTTGAAACGCAGTGAAAATGTAGTTCATCTTGGCTGGAATCCAGACCGACGCGTTTCTAAGGTTTTGAAAGAAAAAGTTTTGGATATGGATAAAGAAATTATCGCAAAGCCTCAAGAAAAAATTCAGCAGACAGACGCTGCGTCCGATAAAACTACGGCACTTAAACGTTTGCAAGAATTGCGCGGATTATCATCTTCCGGTAATGAACAAAATATCCGACCCGGAGCCAGAGCCATTAATTACAAAAATGAATTGTTACGCAAATATGCCGAGTTAAGAGGGAGATAAAAGCTTTCAGGCCACAGATTTGAACAAATCTTTAATCTTGTCAAAAAAGCCTTTTGCTTCGGGCTGGCAATTGTTATCTTCGCTTTCGGCTCGAAATTCTTCCAACAGTTCTTTCTGCCGCGGCGTCAGATTAACCGGCGTTTCTACTCGGAGTTTCACAAACAAATCACCGCGCCGGGAAGAACGCATCATGGTCATTCCCTGATTTTTGACTTTGACAATCTGGTCATTTTGTGCACCGGGCTCAATATTCAACTCTATTTTGCTGCCGTCAATGGCCGGAATTTCGATTTTTCCGCCTAAGGCTGCGCAACACATGGATATTGGTATCCGAACATACAGACTGGCGCCTTCCCGCTGATAAAGCTTATGCGTCTTAATGCTGATGAAGACATATAAATCACCGTTTTGCCCGCCGCGGGAACCGGCTTGTCCGGCACCGGAAATCCGCATTCTTGTTCCGTCTTCAATGCCTGCGGGAATTTTGACTTTGATGGTCTTGTCCTTGTTGATAACGCCGGCACCTTTGCAGTCCGGGCAGGGAGAAGTGACAACGCGTCCGCTGCCGCCGCATTTGGGGCAGGCCTGTTCAACCACAAAAAATCCGCCGCGTTGAATATGAACCCGGCCGCTGCCCTTGCAGTTGGGGCACAGCGGCGCTTCTTTTCCGTCCTTAGTCCCGTGGCCGTGGCATTTTTCACAGGTTTCGGTAGAAGGAATTGTAATTTCTTTCTCTACGCCGTGAAAAGCCTCTTCCAGAGTAATTTCCATATTATAGCGTACATCGGCACCGTCCTGGGCATAAGCCGCTTGACGATTGCGTCCTCCGCCCATAAAGTCGGAAAACACTTCCGAGAAAATGTCCGAAAAACCTCCGGCACCGAAATTAAATTCAAATCCGCCAAACGGATTGCCCCCGGTTCCGCCCATGCCGCCGGCAAAAGCCTGTTTGCCGTAACGATCATAAGCCGCACGTTTTTGCTCGTCTTTCAAAACCTCGTAGGCTTCATTGATTTGCTTAAATTTCTGCTCGGCCTCTTTATTACCGGGATTACGGTCGGGATGATATTTCATGGCCAGCCGCCGGAAAGATTTTTTGATTTCATCGCCGCTGGCGTCGCGGGAAACTTCCAACAGTTCGTAATAATCGGTTTCTTCACTCATTTTCGTGTTTCTTTTAGCTAAAATTTCAACTTACCTTGTATTTAGGAACTTCTGCCCGCAAAGTCAAGCAAATAGTCGGGATAAAACAGAGTTTGTCTCTTGTAAAACAAAAGCCCTCTTCAAAGAGAGGGCTTAAAACTGGCGCACCCGGCGGGCTGAGGATAAAAAACAACCGCTGCTCCGGTTGTTTTTTTCCGGAAGGCGAAGTTTTGTTAGTCCGTCAAGCGCCGGAGAGGCGAGCAGACGGGCGTTACAAAAGGAGAGACCGCAGCGAGTTAGCGAAGAATGAGCTTAGGAGCTAGAGCGAACCTTGGTTCGAAGACCGCCGAAAGATAAAACAAAAACCCTCTTCAAAGAGAGGGCTTAAAACTGGCGCACCCGGCGGGATTCGAACTCACAACCTTCTGATCCGTAGTCAGATGCTCTATCCAATTGAGCTACGGGTGCATCTGTATCATTCAACAAAACGTTATTACAGCTTTTAAATTTTAATTGCAAGCAAAATTTTCAAATAATTTAAAAGAATTTTAATCTATCTGACTTAAAGTCAAAAATAAACAGAACGCTCAAGGGCATAATCATAAATTCGCGCTTGTTTTTTATAAAAATTTCTTTACAAAAGTTTGTAAAGGTGTAAAAAACAAAATGTGTATGCGTATTTTTTTATTATAAGGTGCTTTATTAATGATAAAATCAGCAATTAAAATGTCTTTATCGATGGTTTCAGTGTTTGTCATCGGCGGCTGCGCTTATTCTTCCGATGCATTGTTTCCGTCGCTTTTCGGCTCGGATACGCAGGAGGAGATAGCAACTCAGCCGGCGCCGTCGTCTGAAGTCGTCCCGGGCCTGGGAACCACGAATTTTGAACCTGTCGAAATTTCGGAAGGTGGCAACACCGGAACTTTTGTCGGTCAGAAGGTTGCTACTTTCCGCTCGGAGCTCGCCCAGCTGCAAAACGCTATTCGCGCCAACAATGCTCAACTGCAGCAGATTAGAGGCTCCGTTATCAATAATGCGCTGCAATATCACAAGGTTATCGGCATGATTGAGGCCAAGTTACAGGTCGGCACAACGCCGGGCAACCCGCAAATGTTTGCTATGCTGCAAAGCGCCCAGAACAATGTTCAGGTGATGAATGCCAATACAATTGCCCTGAGCCAACTGGCGACCAAAGTTTCTTCCGATGCCGCCAACACGACGTATCTGGTAGATTCCATCAAAGCGGCCTATGGTATTTCCGGTGCGGTAGACGAAGATCATCGTCAGTTGCGTATTTTGGAGAATGAGGCCAATCAGACGTCCATTCTGATTAACAGCCTGTTGGCGGAAGTCAACAACGACATTGCCCGTCAGCAGCAGTATATCGAAACCGCTAAAAGCTACATCATATCGCTCAGCGGAGCAATTAAAGACGGAAGCTACGGTGTCAGCAATGTTCCGCTGACAAGTGGCGTCAGTGCCCCGGTTGTGTCTTATTCGGCGGCCGGCAATGCCGCTTATGGCAACAAGCCCCTTTTTGTTGCCAAATTTAACAAGTCTGACGTCAATTATCAGGACGGCTTGAAACAGGCCGTCAGCAGTGCGGTTTCCAGAAAGCCCGGTGTGATGTTTAACATTGTGGCTGTCAGTCCGGCTCAGGGAAGTTCGCTCTCTGCTGCAAACGCCAAAAACAACGCCACCCGGATTTTTCAGGAAATGATTGAAATGGGGATCGGAGCCGACAAAATTAATTTGTCTGCCCGCACCAGTTCTGACGTAACCTCTCCTGAAGTTCAGATTTTTGTAAAATAATAAAGCACGAGCAAAACAAAACCCGGTTAGTGATAACCGGGTTTTGTTTTATGAAAATAAAATCATCTGCGGCGTCTGAGCTCAAACGAAAGCGCATTGAGAAAAAATTTTGATGCCTGCGGATTTTCTAAAGAAGCATTAAGCATTTCATCCAATTCTGCGTCTGTTTTATAAGCCAGAACAGATTCGCTGAAGATTTTTTCAGACTCCTCAATATGAAGAGAACTTGTTGCGGCGGCGATTTCCATGCAGTCGGAAATTTTAAGCGAAAAAACCACAAGATTCTTTCTTTTCATTTCTTCCCGTACCAGCATCCTGAAATTATGCCACAGCAAAAGGCAGCCGGAATTCTCATTATTTTTTTTCAGCACATTATAAATCATATCACTGATAGAGCTTAATTTGCACAAATCAGCATTATCTAAAGTGCGGATATCAAGACGAAAAAAATAATACTGTGCCTCTTCCAAGGAGTTAAATTCTGTTTTCATTTTTTTTTGGTTTTATAATTTGACAATAATTTTTGTTGAATAAAATCAGTATAACACAAATTAGACAAAAAACAATAAAAAGATTGACTCTCGAATGGTTTGAAATAAAATACGAATCAAATTAAAATTACTAAATTTCTAAGCTTATGTGGAATTATTTATTATCGCATTGGGAAGGGATGCTTTTTTTGTTCATCACTTCAACAGCTGTTTTGTTGGCTTTTCAGAGCGCGGACAAATACATACGCTGGCGGGTAACCTTGGCCAGAGTTGTATTGCTTTTTCTGTTGGGATGGTTTTTTTACGGAACCGGTATGGAGCTTATTCCGTCCGAGATACCAGTACTCGAAATAAACGGAAGAGCGTTGATAATGCCGTTGTTTGTTAAAGTTTGCGAGCTTGTTATCGGTTTTGTTTTGACACTTATTGTCTGGTACCTGATTGCCTGGTGTCTTTGTACCAAAATAGAAAAACTGATAAAAGTCATTTTGGGATAAAAAAAAGCGTTCTTGATTTTATCAAGAGCGCTTTTTTACAAAATATCAGTTTAGCAACGGCTTCCTGAAACATAGTTCTTTACAAACCGCTTTGAGAAGTTTTTCCAGATCATTCTCCAGAGCGTAAGATTTGAAAACATTTAAATCATAATTAGAGAATGCTTTCCAATCAATTATTTCCAAGAGAAGTTCTTCCATTTGCTGAGGGGTAAGTTTTTCGGCCAAAAGTTGCGACATTTCCAACATATTGTCCTGAGTAATGCAGTACAATCCGTTTTTGGCCCCCTCTTTTTGCAACCGCCCACGCAAATCTACCCAAAAAGAAGCGTCCATATCGTTCTGCTGAAAATATTCTATTAACTCGCAGCAAAGGGAATAAAGGAGCTGAAAATCTTCCATCGAACTGATTTGTCTGATGTCAAAACTGGAAAAATACGCTGTAAGTTCTTCCAGAGTGTCAAATTTTTTTCTCATATTAATTTATTTTAAGTTATTTCACTTAAAAATGCCCGGCGGTTATCAGGCCGTAACGGCCGGGCATCTTTTCTCAGTGCAATTCTGGTTCAACAGGAGCTCGCTTTATTTCTCTGAAGGTAAAAAACAGACAAACTGCGATAATTACCAATGTCAACAACGTCTTATTCCACAACATCCATAATTGGAAGGCGAAAAAAGAAACCAGCGCGATTATGACCAAGAAGGAAATCAATCGCTTGCATAATACTTTTTTTGTTTCCATAGAAAAAATTTTTTAAGGGTTAATAATTTTACAGTAATACATTTGCAATACAACAAATGTATTCCCCCTTTGTCTAATTCGCAAGTTTAAAATTCATATCAACGATGCTATTTCGGCCCGCAATTCCTCCAATCCCCTTTTCTTTTCGGAACTGGTCGCAATGATTTTTTCGTAAGCCGCCGCATGTTTGGCCACTTCTTCTTGTGTTTTATGGAGTGTCGAAGAGAGTTCTTTGTCGCTGATTTTGTCCGTTTTGGTAAGGATGATTTGATAAGTGACGGCCGCCTTGTCGAGCATCTCCATAATCTCCCGGTCAACTTTTTTTAGGCCGTGCCGGGCATCTATCAGCAGCAAGACGCGTTTGAGGTTGACCCGCCCCTGCAAATAAGCCGTAATCATCCGCTGCCATTGTTTTACAATGCTTTCCGGAGCCTGAGCAAACCCGTATCCGGGCAAATCCACCAGATGCAGTTTTCCGGCCAGATTAAAATAGTTAAGTTGTTGAGTCCGCCCCGGCGTATTGGAGGTTTTGGCCAATCCTTTTTGAGCCGTAACGGCATTAATCAGACTTGATTTCCCGACATTCGACCGCCCCGCAAAAGCAACTTCCGGCAGCTCGCTCAACGGCAGCTGCTCCAGCCGGGCAACTCCCAAAACAAAACCTGTTCCCTGTTTAAACAGGTCTTCCGCGGCTTTCAGCTGTTCCGGCGTAAATGCCTGCGGTTCAAAACCCATTAATCTACTCCCACCTTTTTCATAATGATTTTTTGCTGAATAATGGAAAGGATATTACTCAGTGTCCAGTAAATCACCAGTCCGGAAGCAAAATGACCCAGCATGAACATGAAGATGAGCGGCATCAGGGCAAACATTCTGGCCTGATCTTTATTGGCCGGTTTGGGATTAAGCTTTTGTTGAATATACATTGTCAGCCCCATGGCAATCGGCCAAACACCGATATCCAGAAAACCGGGGATCGGCAGGTGCGTCATAACCGACAGCGTCAGCGGATCCGGCGCCGAAAGGTCCTTAATCCAGCCGATAAAAGGCGCATGGCGGATTTCTATGGAAATATTCAATACCTTGTACAAAGAGAAAAAGATTGGAATTTGAATCAGCAATGGCAGGCATCCGGAGGCCGGATTGATTTTTTCTTTGCGGTAAAGCGTCATCATTTCCTGCTGCAGCTTCATTTTGTCGTCTTTATATTTTTCCTGCAGATCCAGAATTTTCGGCTGAACCTTTTTCATCTTTGACATACTTTCATAAGATTTATTGGCAATCGGAAACATAACGGCCCGCAACAGAGCGGCAAACAGCAGAATGGCCCAGCCCATATTGCCGATGAACCGATACAAAAAGTCCAGAATATAAAAGAACGGTTTGGTCAAAAAGTAATACCATCCGAAATCGACCGCCAAATCAAACTTATCAATGTTCAGATTCTTTGTATAACGGTCGAGCAATTTAATTTCTTTGGCGCCGGCAAAAAAACGGGTTGTCGACGTACCGACCGTATTGGCCGCCACCAACACCGGTTGACCGACAAAGTCGGCTTGATAAAGCTCTTTTCCCGTCCGGCTGAATTTAACTTTGCTTTCCTGATTGTTGTCCAAAATAAAAGCCGAAAACCAGTAGCGGTCAGAAAAACCGGCCCAGCCGCCGTCAGAAGCAAACTCTTCTTTCTCACCGTCTTCTAAGGCAGAATATTTAACTTCTTTCAGGGTTGAATCCATCACGCCGATAAGGCCCTCATGAACCACGCCGGAAGCCGTTTCTGTTTTTTGGTGTTTACGGTTAATCAGCCCGTACGGATAAAGCGTAATGTTTTTGCCGCTGTTGTTCTCGACAATCTGTTCAACCGTAAACATATAATTGTTATCCAGAGAAATTTTGCGGACAAATTTCAATCCCTGACCGTTATCCCACTCCAAAACAACCGGCGTTTCGGGAGACAGACGGCTGTTTTTTGCTTTCCAAAGCGTGTTTTCGCCGGGCAGACGAACGGAAGCATCATTGCTCAGCCAACCGAATTCGGCATAATAGGGAGTCTGTGTTTGCGCCGGGGCCAACAACTCAACCTGCGGACTGTTTTCTTCCAGAGTTTGTTTGTATTTGTTAAGGTAAAGTTCATCAAAACGGGCTCCTTTAACGCGAATGGACCCGGTTACGGCCTCATTGGCAAAAGTAATACGCTGATCAGCTTTTACGGCCTCGGAAGTGCTCAAAACCGTTTCGGCTTCGTCAGCCGGCTTGAGCTGAAGGGAGTCCTGCGGAAGTTCTGCGGCAGTTTCGGCAGGCTGTTCAACAACGGGCTGTGTTTGCGGAAACAGCCAATTGCTTCCGACAATAATGACTACCGATAAAATGACCGCGGCATACAGGCCCTTCATATCTTCCTGCATAGAATAAACTCCCTCAAAACTGTTAATTTCCTAATATTTAGTATAGTTTGCGGACTAGTGCAAGCCCTTATCCTCTTTTATCCGCTTTGGCGGCACCGGATCGTATCCGGAACCGCCCCAGGGGTGACAGCGCAACAGCCGCCGGATTCCCAAAAGGCTGCCTTTAAAAATACCGTGTATTTGCAGCGCCTGAATAAAATATTCGGAACACGTCGGCCGATAGCGGCAAACTCCCGGACACAAAGGGGAAAGAAATTTTTGGTAAAATCTAATCAGCAGAATCAGCAGCTGTCTCATCGGCGCCGTCCTGACAAATAAGTTTGTTCGTGCGTTTGAGCGCAAATTTCATATCGTCGCGCAGAGATTTAAAGTCGACTTTTGCCGTGCTGTAACGCGCAACCAACACATAATCGGTTTGCGGCAGCCCGTATTTGGAAAAAATATCTCGTGCTGCGGCTCTCAAACGCCTTTTTGACCGATTGCGCAAAAAGGCCTTTCCGATTTTTTTTGTGGCGGTGTAGCCCAAAAAACATTTGTCGCCTTCAATATTGCGATAAGGTGCGGACAAACTTTGAGCCGCCTGCAGAATTAAACTCGGGGTAACCGTTTTAAAACCTTTGGCGGCTCGAACAAAATCTTTTCTTTTTTTTAAGATAAGAACTTTTACCATGCTTTTTGACGGCTTAGGCAGAAAGTTTTTTGCGGCCTCTGAGACGACGGGCAGCTAAAACCTTGCGGCCGCCTGCAGTTGCCATGCGGGCGCGAAAACCGTGACGGCGGGCTCTTACCAATTTACTCGGCTGATAGGTACGTTTCATGTTTTTTCTCCGGTTTATTATTGATTATTTAAAGCTCCGACCCCTGCCGGAACTCTCGGTAACCTTGCTTATAAAGGCTATTTAAGGCAATGTCAAGTCAAAATTCGCAGGATTTTCAGCCTAATAACCGATAGCCTCTCCGCCGCGCAGGATTCGTTCCGCCTGTGGAGAATAAGCGCCGTCAGCATCGTGCATCGTAAGACCCGGCGTGAGGATAAGCGGTGCTTTGCTGCCTTTTCGGGCGCACACGATTACGCGTTTGGCATTTTGCCCTTCTTTGGAATAAATCGGAATAATTTTGAGGGCACCGGCCTTTCCGTACAGGGAAGCCGTAATTTTTTCAAGCGCTTCCGCCCGGTTGATAATATAGAAATATCCCTGGGGCTTTGTCAGCTTCAGGCAGAAGGATATCCATTTCTCCAGCCCGGCGTTTTTGAAGTTATGAGCCGTGGCTTTACTGTCGTTGGGGGAGGGCATGTCCGCCTCGGAATACGGAGGATTGGTGACAACCCTGTCAAAGGAATTAAAGGGCGGCGGATTCTCGAAAATATCCAGATTTTCAAAATGCACGAAATCGAATCCGTTGGCCGCCGCGCTCATTTCTGCCAGAGACGCCAGTTTTTTTTGAATCTCCGCCCCCCGGATTGTTATGCCCGAAGTTTTGAATCTCTCTGCTAAACAGAGCGAAACCGCACCGGTTCCGGAACCGACGTCCAAAATCGCATCGCCTTTTTTGACGCTGCCGACTGCGGCGGCAAGCATGACGGCATCGATTGAGGCGCGGTAACCGTCATTGGGTTGAAAAATTTTTACCCTCTTGTTTAATAAATAATCTTCGCTATAATCGCCCATAAATCAAACTCTCCTTACGGAGAATATCCTACAAAAGAATAAAGCCGAATGCCAGAAAATATTTTTGCATCGGGCAGACGGCGCGAATATAAGGTACTTTTTTATGAGCTGGATAGACGTTTTTTTATTGGCTCTGGCGCTTTCGGCCGACGCCTTTGTCGTATCGCTTTCTTACGGTCTGATAATCAAAAAAAACAAAGGGCGCTCGGCTCTCAAAATCGCTTCGGCCACGGGATTGGGACAGTTCGTTATGCCTGTTCTCGGCTGGTACGGCGCCCGCTCCGTATATCATCAGATAGAGGCGGTAGACCATTGGATAGCATTTTTTGTGTTTCTGGCTCTGGGACTCAAAATTATTAACGATTCGCTCAAAAAATGCGATTGTCGGGAAAAACTTTCTAAAATCCTGACCCTGAAAATTTTGTGTGTTATCGGTTTTGCAACCTCTATAGACGCCTTTGTCAGCGGATCCATGCTGTATTTTATGCAGGCGCCGGTATGGCAGTCAGCGTTTACTATCGGGATTGTGACGTTTGTCAGCTCCTGTATCGGCTTCAATTTTTGCAGGATGTTCAAAAAAATGCCGTCCCGCTGGTTGGAAATCGCTTCCGGCATCATTTTAATCGGATTGGGCTGCAAAGTTCTTTATGAGCACTTGCAATAAATCATAAATTGAGATACAAAATCATTCACAAAAAATTATTAATTAAATTTTTATGCTATGGAAAAACAATTTTTAAAACAGGAATTGTTGTTTGGCGCAGCCGTTTTGTTTTTCGGAGTGGTTGTTTTTTGCTTAACGGTTTCATTTTCAACATTGTCACCGAACCGGGAGGCTTTGCTTCAAGTAGGCGTAAATCTGGGAATTTTAATGATGCTTATGGGGGCTTACAATCTTTGCGAAACACTGGCGGCCTACTGGTTTCATTGCAGAATGAAACAAAAAATGCATTGCCTGTCGCCGAAAGAACAAGTCTTGTGTTTGTTAAAATGCTCGCTGTGGAGCATTGATTCGTATTTGCGTTTTTGCCGGCGCAGCAGCCTTCAAAAACTGTTGGATATTTATCCGCTTTTTCATGACAGCGGTTATCTGCGGCTGGAAGAACTGATTTCCAAAACGGATTATTATCTTGGCAAAAGAAAAAATGCCTGAGAAAAAAGGAAGAACTTTAAAGTTCTTCCTTTTTTGTAATATTTGGGTCTCTGCCGCGTCCCAGACCTTTAAAACCGCAACGGTTTTCCCGATGTTGCCGGAGATGCTGAAACATCTTAAACTTGCTGCGGCAGCGTCTGGCGCTGACGGTTCTTTTCAAAAAGCCCTCGCCGGAAGTCGGCTTTTGCCAAACCTCCGTAAAATAGGCGTAATCCTCATCATAGTTGACAACCAGCCAGGTTGCCGGCGCCGCCGAAATTTTGGTACAAAATTCTTTGGCAAGCCTAAAAATTTCGTTGTTTTTCGGCGTCTCCTCAATTAGTTTCATATGAATGCAGCGGGCCAGCTCGCGAAAATTGTCCGTAACATAAACCGGGCAGTGCGTCGGAATAAAAACCGCGTCGGGCAACAGCTTCCCCAAGGCCTCGTAATCACCGAAAAAACCATGACCGAAGCCTTGAAGCTCGGGAATCTTGTCAACGCTGACAAAAGGAATATTGCGGGCGTTAAACTGTCCTTTCAACGGATTAAAAAAAGTTTTGGCGGTAATAATGCCAAAACAGTCTTTCGATTCATTGCCAAAATAGCGCCCCAAATCGTTATATGTGCCGATAACCGCAAAATTTCCGCCGAGTTCGGCCATTTCATCTCCGGGCTTGTATAAAACCCGGATACGCCGGCCGGCAATTTTGGCGAACGAAATACCGTAGTTGACAATCAACTGAAGGTAACCGTAAAAATCTTTTGTTCCGTAAAAAATAACGTTCTTTTTTAGTTTCAGTGCCGCCAGAAAGGCAATGATATACATTTCCGGATGTGTCGGATAAACCGGAATAAATATTTTCTTTTTGCGGGATTTTCGAATAAGAGCGACCATTTTTTTGAATGTATCGACCTCTTTTACGGCAAAACCGTCATCGGTAACGCCGCAAAAGTCGGCCACAACATAATTAATGTCTTTTGCCAGTTCCTTAATTCGCCGCAGATTTGTCGGTTTTCGAAAATAAGTGCTGCCGTCAAGTTTCATGTCGCCGGTATGATAAACCAGAGCATCCGGTGATTTTATAAAAAAGCCCAAACTGTCGAAACAGGTATGCGAGGCAGCAACGGCCTCTATTTCCAGCGACCCTGTTTTGACAACATCTCCGTCGGCAATAAGATGAAACGGCGGCCTTTTCTTTTCGGGAATATGAAATTCCTCGTAAAGCTCATTTAAAATCATTTCGGTATATTTTCCGCCGTAAAGCGGAGGAAGGTCATATCCGGCCTTTAAATAATGAACAATGCCGTTGAGATGGTCGGGATGCGAATGAGTAATAAAAATGGCCCGGGGAGCATTTGTCCGGCTGTTGAGCAGCTCCCGGATATCCGGAACGGCCGCCGCCGAATTTTTGACTCCCAGAGCCTGATGATTATCAAACTTACCCAAATCAACGATAATTGTCGTCGATGAGAAGGCATTTTGATTTTTTCTGACATCTGTATACTGATAACAATGGCCGCTTATCTGGTCTATATTATTGCCGCCCAGCGGCCTCCAGTAAAAACCCTCGTTTTTCAGATAGTCAGACATAATCCCCTAAGTTTATCTAAGCTTGTTTTGACGGTATTCTGCCAATTTTGCTTCACGCCAGGCATTGGCTTTTTGAGCAACCGTCCGTTCGATTCTTTCTTTATTTTTAGCATAGACAGACTTAGTTTCAAGTTTTTTTGCTTTGGGCTGTTCAGCTTTTGCCAAAAGGGAAGCAGACATGTCGTTGTATGCCTGTTTAACCATTTCGTAAGCCGAAACCAGCTTCTTTTTGTAGCGTTGTGCTTTGTGCGGCACACTGGAATGGTAGGCCATGGCAGCCTTAATCCAGTCTTTTCCTCTGTTTTCATACAGGTTTTTCAAAAACTTTGCGCTGTATTCAACATTTTTGTAAGGATCAAAAGCTTCTTCCACATTTTTGAAGGCATCCGGATGATAAGCCAGGTTAATTTGCATGCAACCGACATCAATGCTCCTTACACCGGCTTTTTGCAGCCGCTTGACTTCTCTGACGGCTTCTTCCTTGGTCTTAAAGAATTTGCCTTTCCCCTGAGCGTTTACCGTCCACGGCCATGCCAGATTTTGTTTCTTTTTTGCATCCCAGCGGCCGGTTTCGACGCTGGCAATTGTGGTAAGAAGATGTTTTTTTATGTTATAGGCTTTTTCAAATTTTTGTGTGGCATCCATACAGACCAGAGCGTCGTCTTTTTTAAGTTCGGAGTAAGCCCGAGCCTGTACTGGCTGAATTAACATCAGCAATATTAACAAAAACATTAAATTGTTTGATACGAAAAAACGCATCCCTCTATTCCCTCAAAGCGGCCACAGGTATCCCTCATGCAACATTTATGCCAATTTCAACCTGCTTAACGGCGGTCAAAGACTTGATATTTCACTTTGAGGTTTGTTAATCAAAATGTTATAAACCCCACACTGCCTCAGGCAGTTTAACGCTTATAATATTCAAATAAATACCGGCTGCCGAAATAAAAATATAGGCATCCGGCGCAAAAACAAGAGGGTTTATAACATAATTATTTTTTAAAATCCAGCAAAAATTTTGCCAGGCTTAGGACAGCTTCACTAACATGGTTGCTAACTTTTTGAAAATCTTTGTTTTTTGTGAACTTCTTTTCATTCATGTACAAGCTGCGGTTTATCTCCAGCTGCAGGGTGTAGATGTTTTTTCGGGGCTGGCAGTAATTAAACGTGATAAAAGCCCCTGCATACGGACGATTAAATTCCACCCGGTAATCATGTTTTTTTAATTGTCCGCCCAAAAATTCGGAAATCTGAGGCGGGCAGCTTTCGTCAAACAGGGTACAGATGCAAAAATCCAAACTTTTTTCTTCGTTAAGAATGTTACAGATAAGCGACGGCATGGAATGGCAATCCAGCACCAGACAAAAACCAAACTTTCTGACGCATTTGTCTATCAGTTGCTTTAGCCTTTTGTGATAAGGATCATAAACGTTTTTGATACGTTCCTGAACTTCTTCATAAGAAATCAGTCCGTCATAAATATTTTTGTTTGGATAAACAATGCGGTGGATAACACCAAGCCCGACCCGGCAACGGCGGCTTCCGGCACCGCCCGGATTATCGGGAGCATCAAAATACATTGTGTCGTCCAACTCAATTTTATCGCGATTGACGTCAATAAATGTCCTCGGAATGTTCATACTGAGCAGCGGAATGCCGGCATCGGAGGCTTTTTGAATAATATCTGTCACGAAAGAGTCTTCGGAAGAGCGCAGTTCCTCAAGCGTGAGACGTGAGTTTTCAAGAAACTCCGGCGGAAACAGGCTACCGCTGTGCGGCGACGACAAAACCAGCGGATATTTAATCTCTCCGGTATTAAATTCATCAAAAATTTTCAGCTTTTTATAATTGACTCGAAAATCGATTTTTTTGTCGGTCACGACGCTGTTCCTTTTCTTCAACTTATTCAGTATACCGTACAAATCTTAAAGATTCGCTAATGATGCCGCATAAGATTTTCAAAAATAATAAGATGGTCGGCAGTGACGGCAGATGCCTTCGGAACATTTTCAACGAGGCGATTCCGAAGCGGAGAAACGGCATAAAGTCGATTCGCGATGATTTGCCTCTTTTTCAAAGCCCCAAAAACGGAGAGAAAAGCTAAATTTTTATAAATGAAGTCGGCCCTTTTTGAAAAGGACAAAGTGAAGATATGAGCGGATAAAGATTTTTGAAGAGAAATATTAAATCTGAGTGTAAAAAACGCTTGCCAAAATAAATTTGATAATGTAATAAATAAACACCGATTAAAACAACGGGTGTGTAGCTCAGTGGTATGAGCACTACGTTGACATCGTAGGGGTCGCTGGTTCGATCCCAGCCACACCCACCATAAAAAAACCTGCCCTTGCGGCGGGTTTTTTTATGGTCTGGTACGGCTAGATCGGACCAGCGAAGCTGGTTTGGAGTCGCTAGTTGGCGATGTCCGGAGCAATTCCCCGGCTTTAGCCCGGAATTGTTCCGAGACAGAGGCTTACGAGACGAAAGGGGCCCAACTCAAAAAAATTGACAATTAT
>CALXLC010000044.1 GCA_944389095.1 uncultured Alphaproteobacteria bacterium | reverse complement strand
TTCGGAAGGCGACAGTGTTGCCAACTATGTTGAACAGTTCAACAGCATTTTGGATCAGATTGACCAGCTGGCGAAAGACTCCAGCTACAAAGGCGTCAACCTGTTGAACGGCGATAACCTGACGGTTATTTTCAACGAAGACCGTTCTTCCAAACTGGAAATTGCCGGTGTTCACGCCGATACCTCAGAAGAAGGTCTGGCTATTGACAGAGCCGTAGCCGGTGCCGCCGGTGATACCACTTGGACTGAAAAAGTTAATGTCGGAACCAAAGCGACTGAATACAAGAGCACCAGCACAGCTCAAATTACCGCAAACTCTTTTGTTGTTTACAACGGTAGTTTGTATCAGGCAACATCAGCTGTTGGTAATGGAACAGATGCCGTAGGTGAATTTGATGCATCTAAGTTCAAGTTACTAAGCTCTGACGCCGATACGGTTGCCAAAGCAACCGCAGCTGATTTTGAAGCTTTTGACGTCAACGTTGTCAGCGATGCGACAAAAGAGGCTATTAACACGTCAATCACGCAGGTTGAAGCGGCGATTTCGAAACTCCGGACGATGGCTTCCGAATTCGGTAACAACTACTCCATCGTTCAGAACCGTGAAGACTTCACCGAGAACCTGATTAACGTTCTGGAAGAAGGTGCCGATAAACTGACCCTGGCTGATATGAACGAAGAGTCCGCCAACATGCTGGCTCTGCAGACCAGACAGCAGCTGGCCATTAACTCCCTGAGTTTGGCTTCTCAGGCTGCCCAGTCTGTTCTGAGCTTGTTCTAATCTGCTCGGAAAGAACATTAAAAAAGGCAGGGGTTTTTTCCCTGCCTTTTCCTTTGCAAGCAGCTTATTTTTAAGAATGTTTGGATTTCAATTGCCCGCAGGCGGCCAGAATATCCTGTCCCCGGGCCACGCGTATCGGCGCCTCATACCCCGCGGCTTCCAGAATCCGGGAAAAATTATGAACTTTGTTATTTGAACTCGGCTGAAAATCGCAGCCCGGCCAGGGATTAAAAGGAATCAGGTTGAATTTTGCGCCCAACTTGAATTTTTTCATTAAGGCAATAAGTTCTTTGGCGTCGTCGGGAGAGTCGTTAAAATCTTTCAGCATCAGATATTCAAAAGTAATCATCCGGCTCATGCCCATAACATCCTGATATTTTTGACAGGCGGCAAGCACTTCTTCTATCGGATAACGGTCGTTAATCGGCATAATCTGCGAGCGTTTGGCGTTGTTCGGCGCATGCAGGCTGATAGCCAGTTTAACGCCGAGCTCCGTTGCCACCAGAGGAATTTTCGGCGCAATCCCCGAGGTGGAGAGGGTAATCCGCCGTTTGGAAATGGCGATTCCGTCTCCGTCGGAAAGAATTTTTAGGGCCTTAATGACATTGTCCGGGTTATGCAAAGGCTCACCCATGCCCATCACCACAATATTGGATAAATAGCGGGTTTCGCTGGTCGGACTGGGCCATTCGCCGTAAGCGTCGCGGGCAATCATAAATTGCGAAACAATTTCTCCCGCCGTCAGGTTCCGGGTAATTTTTTGGCTGCCGGTATGGCAGAATTTGCAGCCGACCGCACATCCCACTTGCGTCGAAATACAGACGGCGCCGCGGTCTTCTTCGGGAATATAAACCGTCTCGATTCGCTGGCCGTCGGCAAATTCCAACAACCATTTATGCGTTTTATCGGCGGAAATCTGCTCCGTAATAATTTTCGGGCGGCTGATAACAAAAACGGATTTCAGCTTTTCCCGCAAATCTTTTGACAGATTGGTCATCTTGTCAAAATCCGTTTCGCCGCGAAAATAGATCCATTGCCAAAGCTGCTTTGCGCGAAAAGGCTTTTCGCCGATGGCCGCGATTTCTGCTGCCAGTTCGTCTTTGGAAAGGCCGATAAGCTCTTTTTTATCCATTATTTTTTCTTGCATTTGTTGGATATTGCCCGATAAGCGCTGGTAAACCCGGCCAGAGAATAAGTGTCTTTGGTGTGGGTTCCGCGGCTTGATGTACCGTGAACCACCATCCGGCTGCCTTTTTTCATGGCCTCGACAATTTCCTTGTCAGTCTTTTCGCTGATAGACCAGGCCTTGTCGCCGCTGGTAAACAGTCTGTCAAAAGTTTTTGCGCCGATTTTTATGGTAACCTTGCTGTCGCGCTTATAAGTATAGCCGGCGTTGATATTCAGCACGTCGTAGCTTTTTTCGGCCGGGCGGTGGGTAATAACGGCGTAAATATCACCGCGTTTCGTATATTTTCCCTCATCTTTTTTGGGCGTGGACGCCATATAACAGACCGGCCCCGCACTGTCGCGGTAATAATAAGCCACCCAGTCGTCATATTCGCCAATCATCTGCGGAACGGAAGCCGTCGCTGCCGTTGACGCCAACAAACCGGCCGCCAGGGCCGTCAAAAACATCTTTTTCATTCGCAAATACCCACATTCTGATTAAAATTAAGCTGATTATAATTGAAAAATATATAAAAACTGTTAATTTCAGAAAAAATTTTAGGTAATAGGCAAATGATACGCGATAATTATCTGGATATAAACAAGCTTGTAAAAAACAAACAGATTTTCAGGCTTTTTCGGGTTGTGGAACGTCATGGCGGCGTTTTACGCTTTGTCGGCGGCGCCGTGCGCGACGCGCTTAAGGGCCTGAGCGGATTCGACCTGGATCTTGCCACGGATTTGTCTCCGGACGAGCTGGTGGAGGCTTGCGACGAAGAAGGCCTCAAAACGATTCCCATCGGCATAAAATACGGAACGGTCGGTGTTTTGATTAATGACGAAGTGCTTGAAGTAACCTCGCTGCGCAAAGATGTCAAAACCGACGGCCGCCATGCCGAAGTTGAATTTACCGACAATTGGGAGGAAGACGCTTCTCGCCGCGATTTGACGATTAACGCCGTTTATGCCGACGAAAAAGGCAATGTTTTTGATTATTACAACGGTATTGACGATTTGGAAAAAGGCGTTGTCCGCTTCATCGGCAGCCCCTCGCAGCGGATTAAGGAAGATTATCTGCGTATTTTGCGTTTTTTCCGTTTTTATTCTCTCTTCGGCAAGCAGGAAATCGATAAAAAGGCGCTGGCCGCCTGTCGCGAAAACAGCGAAGGTCTGACAACGTTGTCCATGGAGCGGATACGTGACGAACTCTTTAAAATTCTGCTGACGCCGCGCGCCGTCGAAACAATCAGAATTATGATTGAAAACGATATTTTGGCATACATCATGCCCAACCCGCAGCACCTGGACGACCTGACCTTTTTGTCGGATATGGTTGAACGGGAAAAAATCCCTCACGAAGCACTGCGTCGGTTGTTTGTTATATACCGCCCGGACGAATCTTTGGCCGAAAATCTTTCCGTCCGCCTGCGGTTGAGTAAAAAGCAAAAACAGCTGTTCGTCACCTTGTCCAGAGAAAAAGTCGCCCTCGAAGATTTGCTGAACGAAAACAAACTGCCGCAGCTGATTTACCGCTACGGCAAGGAGTTCTGCATAGAAAAAATGCTGATGGAAGCATCGCGGCACAAAGAATATATTCCCGGCCTGCGGCTGAAAATTGATGCCGTCAAAAATTTTGCGGTTCCGGAATTTCCTCTGCGGGGCAAAGATATTATCGCCCAGGGCGTCAGCGACAACCACCGGATTGGTGCCGAATTGAAAGAATTGGAAGAAATCTGGATATCCGGCGGCTTCCGCCAAAGCAAAGAAGAACTGCTGGATATTCGTGCCAAATTAAACAAAACGGCCTGTCAATAACAAGAACGGCCTCCCGGAAGTTTATTTCGGGAGTTTTTTTATGTCTGTCAGGGATATAAAGTAAGGCTGAAATTGCCGCTGCGGGACTCAAAAAATTTTTTCTTAATCATATATGATGCTAAACATTTGTTAAACTAATTAACCTATCTATGGAAAACCTGCGTTTGGCCCGAAAAACAATTATATATTGCAAAAAGAACGGGTTTTTGATAAATTTTAAACAGAATCTCGGCGGGAGAAAAAAGTGAGCGAAAAATTTTATAAGGAAAGAAATCTGGTTTTGGCCAGAGCCCGCGGTGGGATAGAAAGCAACATCCCTCTTGCTTCCGTTCAAAAAAAATATTTGAAGAATCTTTTGCTGTATTCGCTGATGAGTGCATCGCGAAACGAAACGGTTACCGAAAAAAATTTTATCAAACTGGTAAATCGTTTGTTCAAAAAATACCTGGTGCAGATTATTCTCAAAAACGCAGATGATGACGACGATGACGACGAAACCGTCAGCGAAGGGCTCAATGTTGAACTGAACAAAATAATCGCCAACGGCGAACTGCTGGACATCAATGCTTTATCCGAAGTTTTAACGCCGGCCAATGTTATAGCCATTATCAAAGCCAACACCAACGGATTGACGCAGCGGCAAATTCTCAATCGTCTGCTGTCATTGCGCGAAGCCAAAGCCAATCACCGCGAAACACCGGAAGAAGCCCGCCAACGGGAACAACGCCAAAAAGAATATGAAATGCAGCGTCAGCGTGAAAGAATGATGGAAGGGCGGATTTTAACCCGCGGCGGCCGGGAAAGGTCTTAATGACAATTTTAACAACATATTATTAATTTAAATTATTGAATTATGAATGAAGTTTCTCAAACAATTTTCAAAAAACGAAAACTCGGTTTTTTAGACAATCGGCTTTATCAGCTGCGCAGTGATGAAAACGGCACGTTTATTCGTCTGGTGCCAAAAGTTTTTGATAATTCCATGTTTGGCTATTATTACGCGCCGCCGTTGCATCTGATTGCCGAAAAGTCGGCCAAAAGCGTAAAATTTGTCAAAGATTTTGAAGATCTTGATGAAGAACAAAGTCTGTTTTATCTGATGAACAGACAGCCGTTGTTTGTTCGTGAAGTTGTCAATAAAGGCAGCGGAGAAATTTTGCGGCATGAAAGTTATCGCAAATTCGGAGATGTTTTCATTTGCCGGTCGACCGTTGGCGGTGCTTATGCGCTCAGAAACGCTTATTCCGGTATATCCGGCAAACCGGCGGAAGATTCTGTCTGGCGGCCGATTTCCGAATGGCCCGAAGAAATCAGAGAGCTGTTTGAAAAATGAAACTCACAAAAAAAGACCCGCTTTTGCGGGCCTTTTTATTATTGTCTGAAGATTTATTTTTTAAGCTGGGAAGCAACTTCGGCAGCAAAATCTTCTTCTTTTTTCTGAAGGCCTTCTCCAAGCTTGAAGCAGACAAAATCTTTGATTTTTATGTCAGCGCCCAGTTCTTTGGCAGCATCGGCAACAACCTGTTTAACCTTCTTGTCCGGATCCATGATGTAAGCCTGTTCTTCCAGAACAACTTCGTCATAATATTTGCGGACACGGCCTTCAACCATTTTTTCAATAATGTTTTCCGGTTTGCCGGAAGCTTTGGCCTGTTCGGCAAAAATGGATTTTTCATGCTCGACGGCAGCCGGATCAACCGAGGCAATCGTCAAAAACTGCGGATTGGAAGCCGCAACATGCATGGCCAGATACTTGCCGAGTTCTGCCAGCTTAGCCTTGTCGGCCGTTGATTCCAAAGCAACCAGAACACCGATTTTACCGATGTTTTCACCGGCGGCATTGTGAATGTAAGAAGCGATGATGCCGTTATCGACCTCCAGCATTTTGGCGCGGCGAAGATTCATGTTTTCACCGATTTTGGCAATCATATCGGTCAGGCGTTCTTCAAAAGTTTTGCCGCATTTCGGGCAGTTAAAAGTTTTCATGTCGCAGATTTCGCCCGCGCTTTTTAAAGCGACAATGGCGGCATCGGCAACATATTCCTGAAAGATTTCGTTTTTGGCAACAAAGTCGGTTTCGGAATTGACCTCGACAACGGCTCCTTTATTACCCTCAACATAAACGCCGACCAATCCTTCGGCAGCAATGCGGCTGGCCTTTTTAGCCGCGGAAGCCAAACCTTTTTTACGCAGCCAGTCAACGGCATCGTCCATATTGCCGTTGCTCTCTACCAGGGCCTTTTTGCAATCAAGCATGCCGGCGCCCGTCGTTTCTCTCAGCTCTTTTACCATTGCAGCAGTAATGTCTGTCATTTTTGATTCCTTCTTTTCTGAATTTTAATAAGCGGCGATATTCGTTTGAGAAAGAGCAAAGAATACCGCCGCCGGATTTGATAATATTGTCAAAATACCTGAGAATTATTCGGCAACAACTTCTTCAACTGTTTCTTCAACAGCTTTTTTAGAGGTTTTTTTCTTTGCCGGTTTAGCCTCTTCGGCCTTCTCAACCATTTCTTCTACCTTGACGCCCTGAGCGGCAATCTGGGCCTGCATACCGTCCAGAACGGCCGCAGAAACCATCTCGGCATAGAACTGAATGGCGCGAATGGCGTCATCATTGCCGGGAACCGGCAAATCGACGGCTTCCGGATCGGCGTTGGTATCGCAAATACCGATAACCGGGATACCCAGTTTTTTAGCTTCTTTAATAGCCAGAGCCTCTTTGCAGGTGTCAATGACAAAGACCAAATCAGGCTGGCCGCCCATGTTCATAATGCCGCCGAGGGTCTGATTCAGTTTTTCCTGTTCTTTTTTGAGGTTCAGGATTTCTTTTTTGGTATAGCCGTTATAATCGTTCTTTTCGGCCATTTCATTGAGTTTGGCCAGACGGGTGATTGATTTGTAAACGGTTTTCCAGTTGGTCAGCATACCGCCGAGCCAGCGATAGTTAACATAGTACTGACCGCAGCGTTCAGCATTTTCTTTAATAATATCCTGAGCCTGTTTTTTTGTCGCAACAAACAAAACTTTACCGCCGTTTGCAGCAATTTCCCGGGTTGTAGCCAAAGCCGTATACAACATCGGGTAGGTTTTTTGCAGGTCGATAATGTGAATGTTGTCTTTTTTACCATAGATATAGGGAGCCATTTTGGGGTTCCAACGGCGGGCATGATGCCCGAAGTGAACGCCGGCTTCAATCATCTGGCGCAGTGTAAAAGTAGGAAGGGTCATTTTATAAATATCCTTTTCCGGTTAATCCTCCGCAGGTTCTCGGTCTGAAACAGACACCGGAGCGAGGCTTAAAAAGCAGCCCCAAACAACCTGCGTGTGAGTTGGAGAACGGCCCCATGCCGTCCTTTCGCAACTCTTTCTATAGCTAATTTGCGGAATTTGCAAGTATTTTTTGTTTTTGCCGCCAAAAAAAGTTTGCGCGGGGGCGTTTGTGTTGTTAAACACGGTTTTTTAACTCTTGAAAACGCCGGGAAATTGCTGTATTTTAGCGCTAATTGTTGAATTTTGAGGTAAAAATGGTCGATTTATTTGAAGGAAACAACACGGCTCCGGAAGTCAAAAATTACAGCGCCGACAGCATTGAAGTTTTAGAAGGGCTGGAACCGGTCAGACACCGGCCGGGAATGTACATCGGCGGCACGGACGAAACGGCTCTGCATCACTTGGTGGCCGAAATTCTTGATAACTCTATGGATGAAGCTGTTGCAGGCTATGCCAATAAAATTGAAGTGATTATGAATGCCGACTACTCGGTCACGATTATTGACAACGGCCGTGGCATTCCGGTCGATCCGCACCCCAAATATCCTGATAAATCAGCGCTGGAAGTTATTATGACCGTCCTGCACTCCGGCGGCAAATTCAGCGGAAATGCCTACAAAGTGTCCGGCGGTTTGCACGGTGTCGGCCTGTCGGTGGTTAATGCCTTATCCGAAAAGCTGGTGGTGGAAATAGCCCGCGACAAAAAGCTGTATCGCCAGGAATACAGCCGCGGCAAACCGGTTACGGCGCTGGAAATGGTTGGAAATGCGCCCAACCGCCGCGGAACATCGATAACTTTTAAGCCGGATCCGGAAATTTTCGGCGTGGCGTCTAATCTGCTGCCCAACCGGATTTTCAGAATGGCGCGTTCCAAAGCCTTTTTGTTTAAAGGAATTCACATTTTGTGGAAATGCGCGCCGGAACTGCTCAGCGAAGGCGATATTACGCCGCAGGAGGCCGAATTGTGCTTTCCGAACGGTTTGCTTGACTTTTTGAATTATCAGGTCGGCAACCGCGCCACGATTAACCGCCGTCCGTTTTTCGGCGATGCCAATCTGGCCAATGACGAAGGCAAAGTAGAATGGGCGATTACCTGGCCGGAGGATGAAAACGGTTTTTGCCATTCTTATTGCAACACCGTTGTCACGCCTCAGGGCGGTACTCACGAGCTTGGTTTTAAGGCCGCACTTATCCGCAGTCTTAAAGAATATGGCGAAATGGCAAATGTCAAAAAAGCCGCAGCCATCACCGGAGAAGATTTTTTGAGTGACGCCTGCATTATGCTGTCTGTTTTTATCCGGGACCCGCAGTTTCAGGGACAGACCAAAGATAGGCTGGCGTCGTCCAAAGCGCTGCGTCTGGTAGAAACGGCAGTAAAAAATTCTTTTGATCACTGGCTGACTTCTGATGTTGAAAATGCCTCGGCACTGCTTGAATATGTTATTGACCGTGCCGAAGCCCGCAAAAAGAAGAAGGAAGAAAAAATCCAAACCCGCAAAAGCGCCACCAAAAAGCTGCGTTTGCCCGGCAAGTTGGCAGATTGTTCGCAGGCGGCGGCTCATGATACCGAAATTTTTATTGTCGAGGGTGATTCCGCGGGCGGATCGGCCAAACAGGGAAGAGATCGTTTTACGCAGGCAATTTTGCCCCTGAGAGGAAAAATTTTGAATGTTGCCAGCGCGTCGTTGGACAAGATACTGCAAAATCAGGAAATTAAGGATATGATAGAGGCTCTGGGGTGCGGCGTCAAAGAGCATTATAACGAAGATAACCTCCGTTACGAAAAAATCATTATTATGACCGATGCCGATGTTGACGGAGCGCATATAGCTTCTTTGCTGATGACGTTTTTCTACCAGCAAATGCCGAAACTGATAGAAAACGGGCATTTATATATTGCCACGCCGCCGCTGTATAAAATCGCGTTGGGAGGCAAAAATTATTACGCTTTGGATGACGAAGACAAAGACCGTATTTTGAGCAAAGTTGTCAAGGGGAATCAAAAGCCGGACATCAGCCGGTTTAAGGGGTTGGGAGAAATGAGCGCCCAGCAGCTTAAAGAAACCACCATGGACAAGAAAAACCGTATTCTTATCCGGGTAAATCTGCCCAACACAAATACCGAAGAAGGCAAAGAAGAAGCTTTTGAAACCCGGCGTCAGGTCGAACGCCTGATGGGCAAAAATCCGGAAACCCGCTTTAAGTTCATTATCGAGCGTGCTAAATTTGTTGATGATTTGGATATTTAATGATACGCAGGGCAACGTTAGGCGATACCGATAAAATTTGCGGCTTGTGGCTGGAGGCCAGCCTGCAAGCGCATGATTTTATCAGCGAAGATTATTGGCGCAGAATGCTGCCCGGCATAAAGCGCGACTATCTGCCGAATTCGGAAACCTACGTTTTTGTCGACAAACATCAAATAAAGGGTTTTCTCAGCCTGTTGGACGGCAAACATATCGGTGCGTTGTTTGTGGCACCGCGGTACCAGCGGGCCAAAATCGGAACAAAACTTCTGCGATATATAAGGCGGAAAAAGCCGCAGATTTCGTTAAATGTTTTTGTGCAAAATAAAGGGGCGATAGCTTTTTATCAAAAAAACGATTTCAAGGTTATCGGTGAGCAAATAGAGCCCTCAACCAAAGAAAAAGAACTGTTAATGTGCTGGGCAATCGGCTGCAAAAACGGCTTTCAGAAAAGATTTAAAGGGGATTCTTGAAATGCCGGTCAAAAAAATCAGAAAAAAATATTGACATCTCGATAGAGATTGGATATTTTCCAAACTGACCTTTGGGGTTGTAGCTCAGTTGGGAGAGCGCTTGAATGGCATTCAAGAGGTCAGGGGTTCGATTCCCCTCAGCTCCACCATTTAACAAAAGACGCCTTCGGGCGTTTTTTTGTTTTAAAATAAAATTTGTTAAATATATCAACTTTCACCCAACACCAGTTCACAGAAAAATAAAATTCCCTCCACCGCCGCTTAGGTATTGCCTGTGCGGCTCGCACCAGAAAAGTGGAATACCCACCACCGCCGCTTAGGTTATGCCTCCAGGCGCTGCCTGGTTTCGTCCAGGGGTTTCAATTAGTGATTGACTAGCTGTGAAAACTTTGTTATAGTGGAGGATAGAGAAGCGGTTTCAACAGCAAAGGACGAGGACCATGAAGAAGTCGGCAGGGAAAATAATTCTTTTCGGATTAATCTGTGCCGCTTGGACCGGGGCCGCGGACTTTGCT
>CALXLC010000043.1 GCA_944389095.1 uncultured Alphaproteobacteria bacterium | reverse complement strand
GACTATTTCTATATGTACTCTAGCTATAGCTTTTATTTCCATGGTCGTTACAATAATTTCTATATTTAAATAAGAAATTCATCTTTCGTATGCCCAATACCGTTGGGATTTACTACACCGCCATTTTGATTAAAAAGACGCTTGGATAAGGCGTCTTTTTTCGTATCCGGCGATATTGTGGGCTCTGCGGGCGATTGACTTTGCCGAAATGACTATGGCAAGCTCGTTTTATGTTGGAAAGTGCAAAATTTGAGGCTGTTACATACATTGCCGATTTTTGCAAAGTCAATTCAGCCGTTTAAAATAATTGCTTATAATTGAGTAATGAAGAATGGAATAGCATGTATTTCATTGTTGACTAACAAGTTACCTTGTATTAAATTACAAGCAATTGCCATTGTGTGTATTCTATTATTGTCTATGGTTTTGCATGTATTTTATTACGAGGAAGTTAGATGAATAATTTTTTATTAAAAAAATTTCCAGATATTTTGAAAGATATTCCAGATCAATACGATACAAATATGGCAGAAAAACATTTGTATAAATATGACGGGATGGTAGAATTTGTATATTCTCCGGAAATATTAACAACTATTCTTTTTTATCAAGAATCGGTTATGTCATCCAGATTGGAAGGAACCGTCGCGACAATAACAGATATTTTAAATTATAAGGTTGGTAAAGATGTTTCGGAAAAGATAGAAGGGGATGCTACTGAAATTGAAAATTATAAAGATGCTTTAGGTTATTGTGTTAAAGAAGCAGAACGAAACAATTTTGAGGTATCTAATTCTCTTATAAAAAGTATTCAATTTATAATTTTAGACAACTCAAGAGGAACGGATAAGCTAAAAGGAAAATTCAAAGAGAGGCAAAATTATATTGGAAATAAATATGACAGAGAAATTACATATACACCTGTATCGTATCTGCATACAGAGGAATATATGGACAATTTAATGGACTTTATTAACGGAAGAGACAATCTTAATCCTCTGGTAAAGGTAGCAATTATTCATGCGTATTTTGAACTTATTCACCCGTTTGAAGACGGAAATGGGCGTGTAGGCAGAATCTTAATTCCTATCTTATTAAAAAAATATAATATTCTATCAACACCTTACTTTTATATAAGTTATTATCTATCTAAGAATAGAAGTTTATACATTTCATCTTTAGAAGCGATTTCTAGAAATAATGACTGGAATACTTGGATATCATTTTTCATTAATGCGATTAATCAACAAACTGAAATTTTGATTAAAATGCTCAGAAGATTAAAAGAGATAAGAATACAAGCAGAGGATAAGATTAATGAACTTAAAACTCAATTTTCGATTAAAATTTTGAATTTTTTGTTTAAACGAATAAAATTTACGACTGTAAAATTTATTGAAGAAACAGGTATTAATGCGAATACAGCCCGTGTACTATTAAAACAAATGGAGGAGAAAGGGATTGTTGATATAGAGGAAAAAGGAAGTGGGCAAAGTCCTTCAATTTATCGCTTTAGAGATTTGTATTCTATGGTAGAAGAAATTTCAGAATGATACTACTCTTTAGTATGCTCAATACCGGAGAGGTTTACTGCGCCACCATTTCATAAAATAACCTGTTGAAAATGCAGGTTATTTTTTTTTGCTTAAACACCTTGTTTGTGGCCATTTTTTTAAGTGTTACAGCAGGGTGTTACAGAATTGAGCAAAAAATATCCCCGCCTTTTTCGGCGACAGCATATTTTTTATATGAGAGTCGCTATCCCCAGAGATATACAAAATGTTACTTTGCGGAAAGAATTTATATAAAGTTTAATGATATCATATGATGAGAAGATTTGTTTTTCAATATTCTCCGCCGGTTTTGTTAACATCCCTTTTATTTCGAGGCGTAAATTTTATTTTATAAAAAATCTGAACATTTTTTTCGATTGTTTCGTTTATAACTATATGCAGTCTTAATCTGTTATTAATTGTTTTAAAATAAAAAAAAATACAGAATGTCTCTATTTTTTCACGTTATTTTACAAAGCATTAATAAGCAGGAGCTGTTTTGAAAAACATAAACAAACAGAGTTGTGACTATGGAAAAATTAAAAAATATCTTGAAAAACAAAAAAAAGCTGCTCGTTTATCTTTTGATTATCTGCATCGGCGGCAGTCTTTGGCTGTTTTATCATAAGGGTAATGATATTATTTATATCACGGAACCGGTAAAACGTCAGGATGTGCAAAAGGTTGTCAATGCTACCGGCGAGGTTCGGGCCATTGAACTGGTTACTGTCGGTGCCCAGGTTTCCGGTAAAATCGAAAAGCTGTATGTTTCCATCGGTCAGACCGTAAAAAAAGGCGAGCTTATTGCCGAAATTGATTCCACCACCCAGCAAAACGACGTTGATATCAACAAAGCCAGACTGGACAGTTACAAGGCTCAGTTGAAAGCGGCCGAAATTTCTCTGAAAGTTACGGAAAAGCAATATAAAAGAACCCAGACCTTAAAAAAACGCAACGCCGCTTCCGACGAAGATCTGGAAAATGCCGAGGATGCGTACGAAACGGCAAAATCAAGGGTTACCGAATTGGAATCTTCCATTAAGGAAACGGAAATTTCTCTCAGCACGGCGGAAACAAACCTGGGATATACCAAAATTACGGCGCCGCTGGACGGAACGATTGTTTCTATTCCCGTCAAACAGGGACAAACCATCAATGCCGCCATGGATACGCCGACAATCGTTCAGATTGCCGATTTAACGCAAATGGAAATTCTGATTGAAATTTCGGAGGGCGATATCGGCAATATCAAGCCCGGTGTTAAAGTGACTTATTCTATTTTGGCGGATTTGAACAATGTTTTCGAAACAACTCTGAAATCCATTGATCCGGGACTGACTTTGCTGACCAACGACGAGTATACAGAGGTTGTCGACTCCAGCGAAGCCATTTATTATTACGGGCGGCTGATTGTTCCCAATGAAGACGGCCACCTCAGAATCGGCATGACAACTCAAAACGTTATTTATGTCGAAAGTGCCGAAAATGTCCTGACGCTTCCGGTGATTGCCATTCAAAACGACGGCGGAAAAAAATATGTAGATGTTCTGACGACCAACGGCGTGCAGAGAAAAACCGTCATTACCGGCGTTTCGGACGGTCTGAACATTGAGGTCAAAGAGGGCGTGGCCGAAAATGACGAAGTTATCATCGCTCAGATGTCTTCCGCGGAAATATCGAATAAAGCCTCCAGTGTCCGGGGACCGAGGAGATTTTAACGATGAATATTATAGAGCTTAAAGATATTCATAAATATTTCGGACACGAAAAAAACCGGGTTCATGTTTTGAAGGGCATTAATCTGAGCGTCGAAAAAGGCGATTTTGTCGCAATTATCGGTCAATCCGGCTCCGGAAAATCTACCCTGATGAACATTATCGGCTGTCTCGACGTGCCGACTACCGGCTCTTACAAAATAAACGGCGTGGAAGCCGGCAAAATGGAAAAAGATCAGCTGGCTGATTTGCGCTGTAAAACCTTCGGTTTTATTTTTCAGCGCTACAATCTGCTGAGCAGCCTCAATGCCTGTGAAAACGCCGCGCTGCCCGCCATCTATCTGGGACTTGGCGCAGAAGAGAGGAATCGCCGCTCCGTCGAGCTTTTGAAGAATTTGGATTTGGGCAATAAACTCGGCAACAAACCCAACGAACTTTCCGGCGGACAGCAGCAACGCGTGAGCATTGCCCGGGCTCTGATGAACGGCGGAGAAATTATTTTGGCGGACGAACCGACCGGCGCTTTGGATTCCAAAAGCGGCGAAATGGTTATGGAGATTATCAAAAGTCTGCATAAACAGGGGCATACGATTATTCTGGTGACGCATGACAGTCATATTGCGGCTCAGGCCAGCCGGATTATTGAAATCAAAGACGGCGAAATCATTTCCGACACCCGAAAAGCTTCTGATTTTTATGAATTGAAAGATGAGGTCAAAAACATCAAACGCAGCCGTTTTGATACTTTTAAATATAGTTTTGCGGAATCGCTCAACATGTCGCTTCATGCCATTTTATCCAACAAGATGCGCTCCTTACTGACTATGCTGGGCATTATTATCGGAATTGCCTCCGTCGTATCCGTTGTTGCGCTGGGCAATGCCTCGCAGGCCAAAATCATGGCGCAAATCAACGCCATGGGAACCAATACAATTGATATCATGCCCGGAACCGGTTTCGGCGACATGCGCTCGGGCAAGGTTAAGACTCTGAAAGTCAGCGATTCAAATTATCTCGGACAACAGAGTTTTATTGACAATTCAACCCCCAATATCTCCACCAGCGGCACCCTGGTTTATGAAAACTACTCCCTGACGGCTCAGCTCAGCGGCGTCGGTTCAACCTATTTTGACGTTAAAGGCCGAAAAATTGCTCAAGGACGCATTTTTACCCAGGATGAAGTTAATAACATTGCCTCCGTGGTGGTTATTGACCACAATACTTTGAAAGAAATTTTTTCGGATGCCCCCAATCCCGTCGGCAAAATCATCATTTTTAACAAAAAACCTTTAAAAATCGTCGGCGTAACCGAGGAAGACAACAACCCGGGACCGATGTCGGATTCCATGAACATTTGGATTCCCTATACCACGGCCATGTATAAAATTAACGGCAGCACGGATATAAATTCCATTACCGTTAAAATTTCCGACCGCGTCAATTCTCAGGTTGCGGAGGAAAGTATCGAGCATATTCTGACCTCTTTGCACGGTAAAAAAGACTTTTTTATGATTAACAGCGACAGCATTAAACAAACCGTGGAAAGCGCCACCAACACCATGAAACTGCTGATTGCCAGCATTGCCGTCATTTCGCTTATCGTCGGCGGTATCGGTGTGATGAATATTATGCTGGTTTCGGTAACGGAACGAACTAAGGAAATCGGCATCCGCATGGCCATCGGCGCCAAACAGGCCGATATTTTGCTGCAGTTTTTGATTGAGGCCATTCTGATTTGTCTGGTCGGCGGATTTATGGGCGTTTCCCTGTCCATGTTTATCGGCTTCTGCTTCAATACATTTTCCGAAAACTTCGGAATGATTTTTTCAACCGCTTCAATTGTTTTGGCTTTGGTTTGCTCTACGGCCATCGGCATCATTTTCGGATACATGCCGGCCAAAAATGCTTCCAACCTGAACCCGATTGACGCTTTGGCGAGTGAATGACATGAAAAAGAATCTGACCTATATTTCTTTATTCTGCGGAATTTTTCTGGCGGCCGGCTGCGCCACCGTAAACCAAATTCCGACCGATGTTGCGGCGGAATTGAATTATACGGCGGATATCCGGGAAAAATACAAAGCCAATACAGACTGGTGGAAACAATATAACAATGCCGAACTGAACCGCCTGGTCGAAACGGCGCTGGCCAATAATCCCGATTATCTTAAAGCGGCGTTGAATATCAATAAGGAATTGTACAACCTTAATCTGACAACATCGGATTTGTTTCCCACACTTTCCGGAAGTCTGAATGCTTCCGGGCAGAGAAAAATCCACACCAGTGACAATTTTTCGAGTAATTTTTCCGGTGAAGCGGGGCTCAGCTATGAAGCCGATCTTTACGGAAAAATCAGAGATTTAAAATCCGCTCAGGAATTTGAATACAAAGCAACGGTGATGGACCGCGATGCTGCCCGGCTGAGCCTGATTAACAGTGTGGTCGATCTGTATTTTAATCTTGAATATCTGCAAAATACAATTTCGGTGACACAGGAAAATATCAAGCTTTATCAGAATATCCAAAACATTACCGAAGCCAAATATAAAAACGGCAAGGTCGATAATCTGGAATTTCTGCAATCAAAACAAAGCCTGCTGGCCGAACAAAACCGGCTTCTGGAGCTGGAGACCCAGTTTAAGGAAATGGAAGCCAGTCTGAAAAACATTCTGAACATTCGTCAGGAAGACGCCCTCAACATTCAATATACGAATATTCTCAAGCAGGACAATCTCGGCGTCAATCTTGACGTGCCGCTGGCGGTCCTTGCAAACCGCCCCGATTTGCTGGCCAGTCAATATCGCCTGGAGAAAGCCTTTAAAAACCTTGAGGCGGAAAATAAAAACTGGTATCCGGGTATTTCCTTAAACGGTTTGCTCGGCACATCATCCGACAAAGCGCGGACAACTTTTGACTTTCCCTATATTTTGGGAAGCGTTGCGGTAGATTTGCCTTTTTTGGACTGGAACCGGGTTAAAAATAATGTCAAAATCTCTGAAGCCGATTACCAAATAAGCGCCATTGATTTTAAAGACACCCTGAATCAGGCGGTCAATGAAGTCATTTACTATTACTTCGCCTATGACAAGGCACAGGAGATATTTGAAAATACGCAGAAAAATTATCAAAATTCCACCCAGATAACCAAATATTATCAAAGTCGCTATAATAACGGCAAGGCCGAGTTTAAAGATTATCTGGAGGCCGTTTACAGCGAAAACGCCCTGCGAAACGACCTGATTCAGCAAAAATATCAAACCATTAAATACGAAAATTATGTTTATAAAGCCATGGCCGGAAAATATTGACGACGTGCCGCCGGTTTTACGCCTTCGTTTTTTGGAACAATCGGCGCAAAACACCAACAACCAGATTGACCGCGGTTCTGGTTGGTTTGGACGCGGCCAGCGGATTAAGCATCATAAAATCGTGAATGGTATGATTAATCCGGACCGATGAGACTTCGACGCCGGCCTGTATCAGTTTGCGGGCGTAAGCTTCTCCCTCGTCACGCAAAACATCATTTTCGGCCGTTATAATCAAAGCCGGCGGCATCCCTTCCAAATGTTCGACCTCCGTTAAAAGGGGTGATGCCGTAATTTCTCTGCGCTGCGTTTCGTTTTTGGCATAAGCCTCCCAAAACCATTGCATGGCTTTTCGGGTCAGCCACGGACCATCGGCGAACAAATGATATGATTCCGTGTCAAAATCCGCGTTGGTGACCGGGTAGAGCAAAAGCTGAAAAATGATTTTCGGACCGTTGTTTTCTTTGGCCATCAATGCCATAACCGTGGCCATGTTCCCGCCGACACTGTCGCCGGCGACGACCAGCCGTCCGGTATCAAATTTAAAATTTGCAGCTTCTTTAACAATGTATTGCAAAACCGCAAACAGCTGATTTATCTGTGTCGGATAAACGGCATCCGGCGCCGGAGTATATTCAGGAAAAACAACCGCAGCTTCCGTTTTGGCCGCCAATTCGCGAATCAACCGCTCATGAGTCTGCCGGTCCCCCATTATCCAGCCGCCACCGTGAATATAAAAAATCACCGGCAAAATTTTATCTTCCTTTTCCCGGGGACGAACGACGCGCACCCTGATTTTTTGTCCGTTTCCGGCCGGAAGTTCCATATCATCCACCGCAGCGGGAAACATCTTAACCGGAACATTTTGGACATCACGCAATATCTGGCGGGCCTGCTCCGGTGTCTGTTCGTACAGGGGCTTGCTTCCGCTGTTTTCGGTCCGGCGGACGAAAGCGGCCGTATCAACCGTCAATTTTCCTGATGAAATCATTGGTTTTCTCCTTTTTGATTGTTTTTGATATATGGAGAAAGCCGTTTTTTTCAAGATGTTGCTTTATTTTTTCAAAAAAAAACAGCCGCTTTCCGGCGGCTGTTTTGCCGTTTTGTTACATATACGGCCAGCCGACGGTCTGGGAAACAATAACTTCATCCTCTGCCAATCCCATGGCCTCTGCAACCGCCTTATGGTCAAAATAAGCACGGACAACGTTGTTCAATCCGCGGGAAGCCGCATAAAGTCCGACGTTCTGATAGGCCGATCCGGCATGCAGCGGCGAATTTTTGGCGTCAGTTCCGGTAAAAATAAGCGTCAGCGGTGCATCTTTCATAAAATCCTGTGTTGCAAACAACGGACGGATATCCTCCGTCTTGACCTGTTTCAATTGATTTTGAGACGGATCGTACAGCCAAACACCTCCGGCATCGGCAACATAGACGTTTAAATTCTGCTTGTTCTGAGAAGTCGGAATGGTATGCTTGTCGTCATGCGAAATTCCCCAGGCGGCATAAAGAATCTCGCTCAGGGTCTGATTGTCAATTGCCTTGGCACTGAATTCACGCGTGGTTTTTCGCTCGGTTATCGCTTCCATCAGCGGCAAGCCTCCTTCTTTGGCCGGAACCGGCAACTGTTTAATTGCTTCTCCGGCATGAGCCGCCGCAGCCAGTCCGGTTAGTCCCACCAGCAATAAACATAGTTTTTTGAGCATTGTTTTCTCCTTTTCAATATTGCATCTTTCCTCGCTATAGTGCCCTATTTTTAATTAACAATCTGTTAAACTAATTTAGCTATATTATATATGGTTTACAAGCAGGCAAAGTCTCTTGCTTTTTGAATTATTTTGTGCTAGATGTCGTGTTAATTGGAGCTATGGATTTCTGAAAATGATAATTGATAGTAATAACCAAAAGCAAAAAAGTATCTTGACCAATAAGTGCTTTTACCAGACGACGGCACGGATTATGCGTGACTTTGAAGAAAAAGGATACGCCAATTCGGCTGACGAGACAGCTAAAGTTATTGCCGCCTATCACGATATTGTCAAGAAACGAACCAAAAACAATTTCAATGCCGATTATAATGCCGCGTTTAAACGAATTGACGGAGCCATTCAGTCGTTGGCAAATCAGGTTTTTTATGACTGCGACAAAAAGAGTCTTGACTATGCTTATCACTCTTTTGAAGAATTTGACCACATCGGCGCAATCGTTACTCGTCAAAGAGCCAAAAAAGGCGCACTCTGAATCTCTTTTTGCCTTTGTTTACGGCTTGGTGCCCGGGTTGACAAAAAGAAGTTTATGCAGTAGAGATGAGTTATTATTTGTATAACTTCAACGGGGTTTTTTTCATGAAAAAAATGTCTTTAATCGGCTGCGGCCGCTGGGGTACCTTTTTGGGATGGTATGCCGCTAATTATTGTGGCTTTGACGTGGATATGTATGATATACCTGCTTCGCCCAATTTTATCGAGCTCCGAGACACCCGCAAAAACGCCTACCTGACCTTGTCCGATAATATGTTTTTGCATGACAACATTGCCGATGTCCTCAAAAACGATTTTGTTATTATTTCCATCGGCTGCCAACATTTTCGCGGTTTGTGCAAAGAACTGGCTGCCTATGATTTGAACGGCAAAACTTTTCTGCTGGCCATGAAAGGTCTGGAAGAACCCAGCGCCAAAACCATGCACAGCATCATGAAAGAAGAAATCAAACAGAATATTCATGTCGCCATTCTGGCCGGACCCGGACATGTGCAGGATTATATGAAAAAAGTGCCGTCCTGCGCGGTTATTGATTCCGATGAAGAAGCTACCAAAGATTTTCTGATTAAATCTTTGCAAAGCGAGTTAATTCGTTTTTATTACGGTTCCGATTTAATCGGCAATCAAATCGGTGCCGCGCTTAAAAACGTTATCGGTCTGGCAGCCGGCATTCTGGACGGCCTGGAGTGGTACGGACTGAAGGGAGCCCTGATGGCCCGGGCGCCGATTGAGGTCGGTCGTTTTATTCAGTATTTCGGCGGGAAACCGAGGTCGGCTTACGGTTTGGCGCATCTGGGCGACTATGAGGCAACTCTGTTTTCCAAACACAGCCACAACCGTACTTTCGGGGAAAAGTTTGCCCGCGGGGAAGATTTCGGAAAACTGGCGGAAGGCGTCCCGACGCTGAAGGCGGTTAAAATCATTGCCGACAAAGCCGGGATTGATATGCCTATTTGTCAGGCTTTGTATGAGGTGATTTATGAAAAAGCCGATATCAAGCCGACAATCCGCAAAATGTTTGAGCGCGACTTGAAGCAGGAATTTGAACATATTGCTTAAACAAAGCTCCCTCAACGGGAGCTTTGTTTTATATATTAACCAGTTTCCAACCGGTGTCTTCCGCGTATGTCAGATGATAAAGCGCGGTGTTTGGCATTTTGTGCGGACCGTAACCGAAGGCCATTAAAAGATAGCGGATTGAGCTGCCGTGAGAAGCTATCCCCATGCGACAGACCGGGTATGTTTTTAAATTTTCCAAAACCCGCAGCATTCTCTCTTGCATTTGCCGTTTGGTTTCTCCCCCCGGAAAGCCGACGGACATGTCAGACTCCGGCGCATACCAGGCGGTGAAGATATCCGGCCAGCGCCGCTCTATTTCCGTTTTCAGCAGCCCCTCGGCCTCACCAAAACATCCTTCCCGCAAATCGGGAATAATTTCTATCGGGATGTTATTCAATCCGGCAACAATCTGCGCGGTTTGCAAAGCCCGTTTGAGCGGACTGCTGAAAATGACCTGAAGATTTAAAGGGGCCAGACGTTTAGATAATTCTTCGGCCTGACGGCGTCCGGTATCGTTTAAATCCATATCTATACCGCATCCCTGCCAACGACCTTCTCGATTGCAATCCGTTTCTCCGTGACGGAAGATATAAAAATCTTTTTGCCTCATAAATCTATCCAATAAAAACACTCGCCCCATTTTTCCTGTGGAACAATTTTTTCAAGTTTTCCGCCGTTAAATTCGCAGACTTTGCGAGAACGGATATTGTAATCGCGAATCGTCAGCAAGGCTCTTTCTATTCCGATTGCTTTTGCTTTTTTCAGGACCTCGGTCAAAATAACGTTGCCGTAACCGTTTCCGCGGCAGGAAGGGCGAATGCCATAGCCGATGTGTCCGCCGTGGTTAAGCAGAAAATCGTTCAGATAATGGCGCATTTTGGCAAAACCAGCCAAACGTCCGTCACTCCACAGCAGAAAATAAGTGTTCGGCACATATCCGGGTTTTAAATTTTCACCCCGGCTGTATCCGACGTGACGACGGCAAAAATCGGAAAATTCTTCGCGGCTCAATCCCTGTGCAGGATTTTCAAATCCGTCTTCTTCCGCCGGAATTTCCTGAAACATTTGATAGACTTCTTCCGGTTCTTCTGCCTGCAAAGGGCGTAGTTTTATTTTCACCTGTCTATTCCCTCCGTTCAATCCCAATTCCGGGAAACAGGCCGGCCGCCACTTTTTGGTAGTGGTCGTTCACCTCGCTGACAAAAAAACGATATTCGGCGCGGCGGCTCAGCGTAATATCTATTTCCCAATGGCGCTCCAGATAATCTTTAAGTTTTTTTCCCATAAACTCATCTTGCGAAATGACCCGGACATTTTTTTTGACCAGCTGCCGAAAACAATCTTTCAGCAAGGGGTAGTGCGTACAGCCGAGAATCAGCGCCTCAATGTTCGTAAACCGGGACGTATATTCTTCCGCATATTTCTCGGCATCGGCAAAATTGTTGCTCTCCAAAGCAGGAACCAGCTCCGGAGCGGCAATCTCCTGAATTTGCAAATCCGGTTTTATTTTATGAAGTTCCTCCCTGTAGATATGAGAACGAATGGTGGCGTTGGTGGCAATTACGCCAACTTTGGAAACTGCATCGGCGGCTTCTTCAACCGTCGGAATAACGACGCCGAGCACTTTGACATCCGGCGCATACTGAGGCATAAAACGCTGCTGAATATACCGCAGGGAAACCGATGTCGCCGTATTACAGGCTATGATTATCAACGCGCATTTTTTTTGGACGAGATATTTAACCGCGTCCAGCGTATGCGCCAAGATTTGCCCGGAAGTCTTATCCCCGTACGGCAAGTTGGCCGTATCTCCGTAATAAACATAATCATATTCGGGTAGTGCTTCTATAAAAGCTCTGGTAATAACCAAACCGCCCAATCCCGAATCAAATACGCCGATTTTCATTTTATATCCCTTTATTGTTGCAAAAATAATAAAGAGTTCGCGCTGCCTTGGCAACAAAATTTTAGTCCGGCAGCCAAAATTCCCGGGGAATTGCTCCGGACATCGCCAACTAACGACTCCAAACCAGCTTCGCTGGTTCGATCTAGCCGTACCAGACCATAAAAAAACCTGCCACAAGGGCAGGTTTTTTTATGGTGGGTGTGGCTGGGATGGATATTCCCAACTCTTTTGAATACAAAATATAATTGTCAATTTTTTTGAGTTGGGCCCCTTTCGTCTCGTAAGCCTCTGTCTCGGAACAATTCCGGGCTA
>CALXLC010000042.1 GCA_944389095.1 uncultured Alphaproteobacteria bacterium | reverse complement strand
TTTCTCATATTTACCGCCGCAGCTGTTGCCGCTTCCGTAATATGGCGGTTGGCAGTTGCTGTCATCATACTGATAAATATCCGCGCAACGGCAATTGGCATAACAGCGCAATTCCGGAACCGGACGCCGTAATTCGCCGCTCATGCCGCTGTCGCATGCCGACACCAGACCATAATCTTCGCACCGGCGTTCGCCGTCCCCGCCGTCGGACGGACCGGAAACACCCGGGTCGTTAATATTGCTGTTGTAAATGTTTTGATAGTCGGGAAGCCAGTATGTCTTGGCCAGTTGATATCCGTCACCTGAAATGAGAGAAGACGGTTCCGAAGATGTGTGTGTTGGTGTTGTGCAGAAAGCAAAGTCCGTGGCCCCGACCCAAGCGGCACAGATTAATCCGAAAAGAATAAATTTCCCTGCCGACTTCTTCATGGTCCTCGTCCTTTGCTGTTGAAACCGCTTCTCTATCCTCCACTATAACAAAATTAAAGGCGTGTGTCAACAACCAATTAAATCCCCTGGACGAAACCGCCCAGCGGGCGGGGGCATGACTGGCTGCCGAAATAATCTTTAAGTTGGCGCGCGGTGCTTTTTCGTGTCTGCCTCTTCTCCGTGCCTGATGTCAGCCAAGCAGCGCCTGGAGGCCCGGCGAGCCGCCGGTGGCATAACCTAAGCGGATGTGGAGAGGCTTCCACTTTTCTTCTGGTTTGGGGATGTGTTGCAAGAATAATCCTTAAACCGGTGCGGTCTTTTTCTTGTCTTTCCTTTGAGTCTGTATCGGAGGCTGATTTTTGTAACAATTGTTAATGACAGTTGAGGCGGAAAAGGGGAAACAGTTCTTGCCTTTGTTTTGGAAATCTCTACAATCTGATTATTGATTATTTTTTGGAAAGGACCGGAAGATGGGAAATAAGTTGTTTGGAACCGACGGTGTGCGCGGTGTGGCGAATGTTTATCCGATGACGGCGGATTTTGCCTATAAGCTGGCGGCAGCCGCCGGACGTTTAATTTGTGTCGGACGGCGCCGCGTCGCCATCGGGAAAGATACCCGGATTTCGGGAGATATGCTGGAGGCTGCCATGGCTGCCGGTTTCATGTCTCAGGGCGTGGATGTCGTTTTGCTCGGGGTTTTACCGACGCCGGCCGTTACGACGGTGACTCCTTCGCTTGATGTGGATATGTCGGTTATGATTACGGCTTCGCATAATCCTTATCATGACAACGGAATTAAGCTGATAAATGCAAACGGAGATAAGTTTTCCGATGATGTTACGAGTACATTGGAGGCGGCGGTAACCTCGGCGGAGGTTGTTTATGACAAGGAGAAAATCGGCAGGTTGTTGCATAATGATACTGCCGCGGAAAAATATGTTGATATCGCGCTTAAGGCCGGGGGTTCGGCAACCGCATTAAAAGGTCTGAAGGTTGTTTTGGATTGCGCAAACGGCTGTTTTTCCAAAATTATGCCCGAAGTTTTTCAAAAGCTGGGAGCAGAGGTTATTGTGACGGCAAATATGCCCGACGGCCGTAATATCAACCGGGATTGCGGGTCGCAGCATCCGCAGGCAATGATGGACAAGGTCCGCAGTTGTGGCGCCATGCTGGGAATTGCCGTCGACGGTGACGGTGACCGGATTATCGTCTGTGATGAAAACGGTGTCAAAGTCAATAGCGAACAGGTGATAGCCTTTTTGGCGCAGTATATGAAACAAAGCGGTCAATTAAACGGCCGGGCGGTGGTTTCCACGGTCTTGTCCAATACCGGGCTTGACAAGTTTGTTAAATCACTGGGTGTCGAATATTACAGTACCGCCGTCGGCGAACGTTATGTTATTGAAAAAATGCGGGAAGTCAACGGTGCTGTCGGCGGGGAAGAATCCGGACATGTGGTTATTGCCGATTTCAGCCGGACCGGTGATGCCCTGATGGTGGCGATTGTGCTGGCCAAAGGGGTGTTGGCAAGCGGTAAAAAAATGAGCGAAATTTTTCCGGTGTTTGAACTTGAGCCTTTTGTTTTTGTTAATCCGCGGTTTGATTCTCAGGACAAAATCCGGTTGATTATGAATGACGAGGGGGTCCGAGCTTTTGTTGAACAGGCCAAGAAGGATATTGAAGGCAGAGGACGCGTGGTTGTCCGTGCCTCGGGAACGGAGCCGCTTATTCGCATTTGGGTCGGCGGTGAAGACGAAGCTTTGGTTCGGGCGGTGAGCTCCCGTCTGGTTGAAAAAATCGAATCTTTCAAATGAGGCGTTTTAATCCGCGGCCGGGCTGCAAAGAGCTTAATCTTTTGTTTACCTATGGGCGCTATACTTTAGGTTAATGGCTCTCCATTATTTGAGCAGGAGGTTTGCAAGATGCAGAATATTTTGAAAGAAACCAAATTTGACTGGTCCAGAGATAAAACAGATGTGACTGTTCAGCGCCGCGGTATAGCCTCTCTGGTGGCGCCTGCCATGGTTTTCAGTAAAACGGCCGCCTCAGTGCCGTCGGCCGTCAGATCTCGTTGTGTCTGGCCGAGTATCTGGGATAATTCCGATTCAAAATATTTAAGCCGTCGGGTGCGGAGCCGCTGAGGCAGTATTATCATGATTAAAGGGCTGATAGCGCTTTTTACGACCGGGGCTATTTTTAATCCGATGGTGTTGCTGGGAATTGCCATGGCGGTTTTCAGTCTGGCTAAATTGGATGAGGAACAGATAAAGGCTTTGTTGCTTAACTGGCATTTGTATGCGGCGGCCGGCGTCGTTTCGTTTGTTTTTGCTTTTTTGTTTAAGAAAACATATCAAGATGACGGCATAACGATTGATTATGCCGCCTTAATTTTTAATACCCTGTGGGGTGTGTTTAAATTTGTTTTGGCGTGGCTGCTGACGATTTCACTGGTTGTACTGATTAGTTTTTAAAGAGAAATGTCTACGGCCGTTCCGACCGTGTCGGAGATGGAAACCATGCGTGAAGGGTCAAGCAGGACTTCCGCTACCTGTTGCTGCATTTCAATATTGGTTTTAATCAGGTTCATCTGCATTTGCTGCATGGCAAGCATGTATGAACTTAAAGCGCCTAATTCTGCGGACATTTCAGCCTCCTTATTCTAAAAGACATATTTTATTCTAACATAAGATGCTTAAAAGTTCACTAACTTTTTTTGGTTCAGCTCTTGTTTTTGTGCCGGACGGGATTATTTGTACGGAAGCAATCAGATTTGTGAGGTTTGTCATGGATGAGGCTTTTCGGAATGTGGCCGTGTTGGTGTGGGCATTGTGTGCTATTAACAGTGAGTCTTACGCCGGGGAAAAATTAGTTGTCGCCGAAGAAAACCATGCTTCGGTGCCGACAATCGTTTACGGCTCTGCGGCGACTCCGTCCGGCGGTCGGGACGAAACGGTAGTAGAACAGCCGGAAGGGGCTCCGAATCCACTGGGGAATCCGATACCGGATGAAAATTCGGCAAACAATGCAGACGTTTCGGATGAACCGGCGGTGCCGGTGTCGGAGGCAAAAAGTGTTGTTAAAACGTCACCGGCAGAGCAGCCCGGGACCTTTCCTCAGCCGGAAGCGCCTTTGAATTCTCAACAATTGGGCAAGGATTTTCAAAATACGCTGATGGAGGCCAACGGTATGGTGTACGATGTGCAGGCCTATCCGGTTGAAGATTTTGATGCGATAGGCAATCCGTCAAATCCGCAGACGATTTATTCGCCCAACGTCAATCCTTAGTCGCACTCCAGTTCCTTGTAACCAAGACGCCGGCAGGTCCATTTGTCTTCCAGAAGATTGGACGGTTCTAATAAAGCGGACTGCAGGTTATGGTCAAGGGTGGAACCGATGTGGGTGTAATAGCGGTCGTCGCAGTCATTGTTGCCGTCATTTTCCTGGAGGGGATAAATAACCGCAGAATCTCCGCTTCCGTAAGATGTGAAAACATTGGCATATTTGTAAAGGTGAATTCCGGAGAGCAGATTGGGCAAAGCACTGTTGTCTGTCGTAGAAATCATTTTGATGCCTGAGGTATCCAGTTTTGCCCATTGTTTAAGGTAAACGGTTGAGGTGTCGGCCACGATGCCACCCGCAATCTTGTTTTTGCTGTTGCAGCCGAAAACAATGCTTTGCGAATCGGCCTCGCTGTTTGCGGGGTCACTGTATTCCAGACGGCCTTTGATGAAGACTTCGGTGTATTTGCCGGTGCGCAGATATCCCAACAGGTCGCCTTTGACGCCGAGGGCGGAATCATGGGCAAGGTCAATGTTGCCTTTAATGGTGCCCGAGGTTAAAAGTTTTGCTTCGGGGGCTACCTGAAAGCTGCCGCAGAGTTCCGGGATGCCTTCAAAACTGACGACGCCCGAAATTTTGGCGCTTTCTCCCCGGAAAGGACATTCGGGCAGATTTCCGGAAACTTTGATTTTAACATTGTTAAGGTCGCCGTTGAGGCTTAATGTCAGAGGTTCTTCAAAATTGAGCTCGAAATTAAGGTTTTCAACGCGGCGGTCAAAAAGGTTTTGGTAGAGTTCGGTATTGGCCTGATTAATGGTCAGTTTTACCAGCGGCCGGCGGCTTATTCGGCATTCGGGCAAATTGATGCCAATCAGACTGCGGATGGTTTTGTTGGCCACCAAAACTCGCGGATCAGAGGTGTCTTCGGCAATGATGTCCGCTTCCGGAAATTGTGCCCGGGCGTATTTAAAACAGTTGACGGTGCATTTTTTCAGCGCCGGATTTTCCGGGCATTCGCTGAAATCTTCCGTAGCGCTGCAGGCATTTGCGGTAAAGCCTTTTTCATGACAGACGGTATCTGCGGTTTTGCAGGCGCTGTAAAGAATTTTTTCGCCTTGCAGGCAGCTGGGTGTTTGGGCGGACATCGGGCCGTAGGGGCAGTCTTTGAACCCTTCGCAGGGCGCCGGTTTGACATTGGTTTTTACAATGCCCTGACATGTGGTGCAGGTTTCTCCGTCGGCAATGTATCCGGCCGGAATCTTGGTCAGCAGGTGGCTGAATTCTTCGCAGTTTCCGCAGCAGAGGCCATAGTCGTTGGAATAGGGACAGCGTTTGTCGCTCAGCTGACAGCTGTCTTTAGATTTAAATCCTTCGGCTTCGCAGGCCTTGCCAATATTTTCCTGGCAGGAGCGGTAAAGCGGAAAATTATTCGGGCACATTTTGTCGGGATAAAGCGGACGCTTGCAGTCTTTATCCAAAAAACGGTAATTGTTGTTGCGGCACCATTGTTCCTGCGAGCAGCTGCGGTAATAGGATTTGTGGTGCGGACACCGGTCGGCCGGCGCGGTTTGGTTGGAGCAGTTGGCGTAGGTTATTTTGTAGCCCTCGTCAAGGCAGCGTTGTTCGGCGCGGGAGAGTTCATGATTTTGGTAATTATTGTCGGCGTATTCCGGCACGACGGCGGCGTTTGCCGCAGCGGCATAAAGAAAAGCGGATACGGCCAGAGCCGTTTTTGCGATTTTTAACATGACTGTTCCCCGGATATATATCTGTTTTTTTATTATTTTAGTTTTTCAGAATTAATATTGGGTTAAAATCGGACGGCTTTTTTTGACAAAATTAATTTTTTGACTAGATTTAAACCTTTTTTTGTGGTATGTTAACGCTGTCGTTCGAGAAACGCCCGGTTTCGGGGTTTCATCCAATCAAGCATATGGGAAGAAAATATGAATAAAAAAGTTTCAGTTAAGAATCCGTTTTGTTCCGGCGACTATGTGGTTTATCCGGCTCACGGCGTGGGCAAGGTGCAGGATATTACCAAGCAGAAAATTGCCGGTTCCGAACTGGAATTGATTGTGGTCAATTTTGACAAAGACAAGATGACTTTGCGCATTCCGATGGCCAAAGCAGAAACGACCGGTTTGCGCCGTATTTCCGAAGCGGGAACCATGGCCGATGCCCTCAATACGCTTAAAGGCAAGGCTAAGGTGAAAAAAGTTATGTGGTCCCGCCGCGCTCAGGAATATGAAAATAAAATCAACTCCGGAAGTCCGGTGGCCATCGCCGAGGTTATCCGCGATCTGTATCGCAGCGAAAATCTGGCAGAACAGTCTTACAGCGAACGTCAGATTTATGAGCAGGCTCTTGACCGGCTGGCAAACGAGTATGCCGTTTTTGAAAATATTTCGTCGGAAGCGGCAACTAAAAAGCTTCTGGATATTCTGGCCAAATAAAAAAGAATCGGAATCTTACAAAAATTTAAAAAGCAACCTAAAATTTCAGGTTGCTTTTTTTATGTTTATAACTTTGGGGATAACAAAGACTCAGCTTGCGAATCATTTTTGGCTTATTTATTGCTGAATTATAGGAAGTTAACAGAGACTAAAAAAGGGCAGGTGCTGTCTGCCTTCAGGCGAAAGGGTGCGATAAATGATTGAAGAAGCTGAGTTTTTGACAAGTCAGACTGACGGAATCGTCGTTTCGGCCTGTCCGGTTCTGGTCAATGAGGATCATGCTTCCGCAGACCGCTATATGTGGGGATATTATCTTTGTATTGAAAATAATTCGAATCGCAAGATTTGTTTGCTTGGCAAAAACTGGAGCATTACCGACGACAAGGGAAATTCTTATTTTGATACTTCGGCCGGTTTTAAGGGAGAGCTTCCCGAACTTGAACCGGGTGAATATTTCGAGTTTACGTCCGAGGCACCGCTGAGTTCTGCCAATGCTGTTTTTTACGGAAGCTGCAGGGTTTTGTCAAACGGTAGAACGCTGGATATTAAAATCCCGACGTTTTCCCTTTCAGCCGGACAAGGACGGAAGAGAATCCTTAATTAATAAATGGTCGGCGTCAACGGTTTGTTGATGACGTACATGTTTAAATACTGGTAGATATTGGCCGTCATTTTTTTGTTGAAGTCGTTGAATAATTTGTCAACCATGCCGGTCCAGTATTTTTCTTTTTCCGCAATATCGGTATCGGCCGGAATAATCAGTTCTCTCCAGGCTTCAACGGTGGTTTCGGCGCGAGACAGATTTTCGGGATCGGTTATTCGCACGACGACAATCAGGCTTGCTTTGTATTTGACACGGTCGCGAATAAAAATATCTTCATTTTTTTCAAGTTCTTCGGTGACGCTGGCGTCTTTGATAATGACTTCTGCAATCCGCTGGCTGGAAAAATCAGCTGCTTTCAGGCGGTCTGCAGCCCAAAGCCGGGCTGTTTTTTCAATGGAAACCGGAAACAGATGTTCCACATTCGGGCGGGTAAATGTTGGCGTAAATTCAGAGATGGTTTCAACTTTGCTGACCGTCAGCTGAATAGGCTCTTCACTGGTGAAACGCGGTTCGGAAAATTGCGGAACTTCTTCGTCTCCGTTGAACAGGGAGGCACAGCCGCCGAGCAGCGCCGTAAAAACAAACAAGGGCAGAATTTTTTTCAACATTATCTTATATCCGTTTATTCATCGGTTAAACAAAGAAGCCCCGTGCCGGAGCTTCTTATAACTTATTAGAAATTCATTAAAAACTGGTTAAATTACTGTTTAATCAGCTCGCCGCGGTCAAAAACATATTGTTCCGAGCAAAAATGGCAGGTGGCCGTAATTTTGTTGTTTTCCGTCATGGCGTTAATATCGTCTTCCGAAAAAGTGCTGAGCGTTTGCAGCAGTTTTTCCCGGCTGCAACGACAGCCGAACAGGTAATTGCGCGCCGCCGCTATTTTTAAATTATTGGCGTGGAACAATCGGTGCAGCAACGTTTCGGCCGTTAAATCGGCGTTAAAAATTTCATCTTTGGTCAGACTTTGCATTAAGATTTTGGCTTCGTTCCAGCTTTCTTGCTGTTCTTCTTCGCTGAGAGAACTGTCTTTGCCGCCGACAATCGGCATCTTTTGCAACATGATGCCTCCCGCCAGCCAGTTTTTAGAATCGCCTTCCGGCGGTTGCAGGAATAATTGCAAATCGGTGTCAATTTGTTCAGATTGTTTGAAATAGCGCAAAGCGCATTCGGTCAAATTTTTTCCCTGAAGTTCTACAATGCCCTGATATAAATCAGTGTCCGCACCCTGATCGACGGTGAATGCCAGATAACCTTTGCCAAGCAGATGAGGCGTGGCCTCAATTTGTCCGCTGGTTTTGCGTAATTCCTGACCTTTGTTCAAACGCTCTTTGTCGTATTTTGCGCAGGCGCGAATCCGCCCTTCCGAAGTGACGTCGACGACAATCATGGAAACCGGACCGTCACTTTGTGTCTGCAAAGTGAACAATCCGTCGTATTTCAGCATGCTGGAGAGCATGGCGCCGAGTGCGGTGCATTCGGCAACCGCGGCGGCAACCGGCGCGGGATAACAATGTTTGCCGATTATGGTGTTGATAACGTCGTTCAGGCGGATGAGGCGTCCCTGATAAATGCCGTTGTCGATGAAAAAAGACACACAGTTATCAAAATTAGTGTTGTTTTGTGCGGGCATAACTTTTATCCTTATATGAGTTTGATTTGTTTAAGGGTATAATCCGGTTTGGGAGATTTTTCAAGTGGCAGAAGCGGAAAAGACAGTCAAAAAGCCCAGGGTGCTGCGCAAAATTACCAGGCAGCGTCTGAAAAATATCGGGCTTTATTATTTGAAGCGTTTTGAATCCTCCGTGGCAAATTTGCGTGCCGTTTTACAGCGGCGTGTTAATGATTATGCCCGGCAAGACAAAGATTTTGACCGTCATGAAGCAATGGCCTGGATTGAAGAAATTTTGTCTGATTTTCAGCGTTTCGGTTATCTGAATGATGAACGCTACAGCGAGCTCAAGATAAAAGATTATCTGGCAGCCGGTAAATCTCCCCGTTATATTCACGGCAAACTCCGGGAAAAAGGAATCGATGAGAATATTATCACGGAGCTGCTCAGCCAGCAGGATTATGATCCTTATGAGGCGGCGTTGCGCCTTGCCCGAAAGAAGCATATCGGTCCGTACAGTCCCAGCGAAGAAATCCGTAAGGAGCGCCGCACCAAGGATATGGCCGTTCTGGCCCGGGCGGGGTTTGATTATGAGGTTGTTGTTCGGGTTATCGAAAGTTAAAAAGGCCGTCTGGCTGGTGGCTAAGGCAATTTTACGCGGGACGGGGAAAAGGTTGTATAACGGACGCTTAAAACAGAAATTGCGGGCTGAAAGTTTCCTCACGTCCCTTTAAAGTACGCTGTGGTACTTTCACCCTTATTTCTTATTAATCGTCTCGTTCTCCAACCTTTTTCAAAAGGCTGTATAATGGCGAAACAGGGCGTTTAACTGCGGTCTCGCGCTCGGTCACGTACTTCTTTGTACGCTCGC
>CALXLC010000041.1 GCA_944389095.1 uncultured Alphaproteobacteria bacterium | reverse complement strand
GCCCATCCGTCAGGACAAACCTTCTCATAGCCCAGAGAAGGACAAAGTTTGTCCGGGTCTGGCACGCAGTTTCTGTAGCAGAGTTTGACATTATCGGGACGGACTGTGTCACAGGTATAGAACTCGGGCGGCTCAGACAGGAACCCGTATCCTTCGCAGGTTCTTGAAGCGTCCGGGGGCCGGTAATCCGGGCGGTTTGAAATATCATTTTGCCGGGAATTGAAAGGATTGTCATAATCCGGCAGAAACCATGTCTTAGCTAATTGATATCCGTCACCGGAAATGAGAGAAGACGGTTCCGAAGATGTGTGTGTTGGTGTTGTGCAAAAGGCAAAGTCCGCGGCCCCGACCCAAGCGGCACAGATTAATCCGAAAAGAATAAATTTCCCTGCCGACTTCTTCATGGTCCTCGTCCTTTGCTGTTGAAACCGCTTCTCTATCCTCTACTATAACAAAGTTTTTGCAATTAGTCAATCGCCAATTAAATCCCCTGGACGAAACCAGGCAGCGCCTGGAGGCGTAACTTAAGCGGAGGTGAAGAGAATTTTAATTTTCTGTGAGCCGGGTGTTACGTTCGAACCATAAAAGGCCCAAACCGAAAACGGTTTGAACCTTTATTTAACCATCAACCGGCACAACATCTGCAAAAAAGTGGAAGCCTCTCCACCGCCGCTTAGATATTGCCAGTGGCGCTGCCACCAGAAAAGTGGAAGCCTCTCCACATCCGCTTAGATATTGCCAGTGCGGCTCGCACCGCTCCCACCGTGTGGGCTCCCGGCGTCCGGGCGGGAGATTAATCAATGACGATATCTTTTTTGGGAGCTTTTTTATAATCATCAGCGGCTTTTTCAACGGTTTCGCTACCGGATTTCACCATATTTTTGGCCCCGGCATCCACTTGTTCGACGACCTCTCCGACAGTCGTATCCGAATCAATGCTGCCCTCATAAATTCCTCTGCCGACCAGAAAGATGACAACGATCAAAATCAAATAAAACACATATTTCAAGATTGTACCCATGTTTTTCTCCTCCATAACATCAAAAATCGGTAATTTTGAAATAAGCATTATTTGCCCGGTTTCAAGCCACAAAAAAGCCCGCCCTAATCGGACAGGCTTTCAAACAAAATCAAAACGGAGTTATTCGGCAGGCTTATCGGTCGGCGCCGCAGCCGGAGCATCGGCCGGAACCAGACTCTGCAAAGTGCCGATAGCCTTTTTACGTTTCAACTTATTCACAAATTTCATGGAACGCTGGGCATCCCATTTTTTCTTGCCCTCTTCACGTTGAAAAATCTGTTGATAAATCTCAAGCGCCTGATCAAATTCGGACAGCTTGGTCAAACAACTGGCCAAACCGTCATAAAGCTTGTGATGATAGCGGTTGCCGATAATCATCTGAGCTTTTTTATAGCACTTCAGCGCATCATTAAACTTCATCATTTTCTGATAAACGAAACCGATACTGATCCACGCCTGAATTTCGCGGCTGTCAATATTAAGAATTTTTGTAAAACATTTAATGGCCGAATTATTGTCACCCATCAGCTGATATGTAACGCCGACGCCGTTCCAGGCTTTTATATTGTTTTTATCAGCTGCCAAAACTTTTTTGAAGAAAGAAATCGCCCGGTCGTACTGTTTCAGTTTTTGCAGGGTTACCGCAACGCTCAGCAATGTCTGGGCGTGTTTGTTGTCAATTTTCATGGCCTGTTCCAAAACGTCAAGCGCTTCTTTGTAGGCAAACATGTGCTGCAAGGCAATCGCTTTGCCGTTCAGGGCTTCAAGCGATGTCTTGTCTATGGCAACGGCTTCATTAAAACAGGTGATGGCATCTTTATACAAACCGCGCATACTCAACGTCACCCCTTTGTTATTAAGCACTTCAACGGAATTGGGGTTAAGCGCCAAAGCCTTGTCAAAACACTCCACGGCTTCGGTATAGCGGCTGAGTTTCTGAAACGCGAAGCCCTTAGAATTCATAGCCTTCCAAGAACCCGGCTGTTCGGCGATGGCAGCGTCAAACTGTTCAATCGCCTCTTTGTACATTCCCTGATCGAGCAGTTCTTGCCCTCTCTTATAAGAACTATTATCGTTAGATTTAACCATATCTTCTCTCTTCAATTATAGTTTACAAAATAATTACTGATTCACCTTAGCATTACGCAAAATTCTTGTCAAGATTCGCCTACAAAAATTTTAAATTGTCGGCAATTTCCCTGTCGGTCCGGAATTCCACCAGTTTGCAGTTAAATTTGGTGCAGAATTCTTTGAGCCTAGACCGTTTTTCCGCAAAATAATTCTGATAACTGCGGCGATAAAGCTTGTCCCCGCTGTCAAAAATCAGCCGCTTGCCGCCGTATTCCGCCATATATTCCCCTGCTTTGGGCGGAAGCTCTTCAATAACGTCAAAAATATTAAAAATAAAAAGCTGCGTTTTTTTTGCCAAACCGGCCAACTGCTTTTGCCAATCGCCCTCTGCCAGACTGAAATCGCTGAGCAAAAAAACTGCAGCCCGGTTTCCGGCGTTTTGCTCCAGAAGTTTCAACGATTTAAACGCGGCAGAACGCTCGGCCGGCTTAAACTGCAGCGCGTTTCGCGAGACCTCGGAAATTTTTTTGAAAACTGCCGTCAGCTGAGCCCGGTTGTTCTGCGGCCTAAACAAAAACGACTCGCTGCCATCAAAAATGATACAGCCGAAACGGTCTTTGTTTTCAAAAGCCAGCCAGCCCAGAAGAGCCGCCGCCTTGGCCGCCGCCACCGTCTTCAATTCCCGCCGGGTGCCGAAAACCATTAGCGCCGACAAATCCAGCCAGACATAAATTTCACGATCTTTTTCTTCGGCAAAAACTTTGGTATACGGCGCCTCTTTGCGGGCAGTTACCCGCCAGTCGATATCGCGGACGTCATCGCCGAACGTATAGCTGCGGATTTCTTCAAGCTCCATTCCCCGGCCCTTAAACGCCGACTTGATATCCCCCGCCTGATGAGAAAAACTGCGCCGGCGTTCCAGCGCCCGCATATAGGCGATATAACGCCGCATGCCGATTAAATCCTCCGGTAAAACAAACAGCCCCTTCCCGGAATTTTCGTTTTTCCGGCCGAAAAACAGGTCATCGGTTATTTTTTTCAATCTTTTCATAAAGCTTGCACCCCGACAGCAGCTGTCTTACGGCAGAGGAACCAGCGCAATAAGTTTTCTGATAACCTCGTCCGTCGTTATCCCCTCGGCCTCCGCCTCAAACGTCAAAATAATCCGGTGACGCAGAATATCATAAACAACCGCCTGAATATCATCAGGCGTCACAAAATCTTTTTCGCTCAGCCAGGCATGGATTTTGGCACAGCGGTCAAGTGCCAGAGTCGCGCGCGGACTGGCGCCGAAGCGAACATATCCGGCCATTTTTTCATCATATTTTTCAGGATGTCTGGTTGCCATAATCAACTGCACCAGATACTCTTCCACCGCCTCGCTCATATGAACCGACAAGGCCTCTTTTCTGGCCGCCAAAATATCTTCGGCATCAAGCGGCTGCATCGTACCGGTCTGTTCGTTTCCGGAAATTTCGCCGCGCACCAGACGTAAAATTTTCTTCTCATCCTCCGCTTGCGGCTGATTGATTTTAATATACATCAAAAAGCGGTCCAACTGCGCTTCCGGCAGATTGTAGGTTCCTTCATGTTCAATCGGATTTTGCGTCGCCATGACCATAAACAGTTTGGGCAGTTCATAGCGCTTTCCGCCCACGCTGACCTGACGCTCCGCCATTGCTTCCAACAATGCGGACTGCACTTTGGCCGGAGCGCGGTTGATTTCGTCCGCCAAAATCAAATTGGCGAAAACCGGCCCTTTACGAAATTCAAATTCCCCTTTCGACGCCACATAAATTTCGCTGCCGGTAATATCGGACGGCAGCAAATCCGGCGTAAACTGAATGCGGTTATACTGAGCTTTTATGGCCGAAGCCAGCGTCTTAATCGCCTTGGTTTTTGCCAGACCGGGCGCCCCTTCGACCAAGGCGTTGCCGTCGGCCAGCAGGGTGATAATCAGTTTGTTCACCAAATCAGCCTGCCCGATAATCCGGCTGTCCATAAATTTTTTCAGCTCAATAATTTTTGCTCTGCATTCCGACATATGACATTTCCTCTCCAAACGTTAACCGCCGATGCGGTTCAAAAAATTGTGATATTCTTCAAGCACGGCGCTTTTCATCGTTTCATTCCCCATAAAATCAAACAGCTCAATGGAGCGTTTATAATGCGCTTTGGCCCGTTCAAAATCGCCGCGGACATTATCAATGGCCTCTACCCTGGCCAGATACAGCAGCGATTCTGCCTCGGCATAATGATGTGATACTTTGCCGTATAGGTAAACCGACTTCATCAGCGCTTTGCGGGCATTGACAATATCCTTAATAATAAAGCGCAGACAGCCGATGGCCGACAAGGCCGAAGCCTCACCCAGTAAATCGCCGTTTTCGCGGTACAAATCGCGGCAGCGCTCCAAGACGTCATGTGCCTCGGCATATTTTTTCTGTTTCATTTCAATTCTGGCTACCGCCCGCAGAGTAGACGCCTCTTTGAGGCCGACATTGTCTTCCCGAAACAGCGCCGCAGCTTTCAAATAGGCCTCAAGTGCATCATTTTCCTTGTTTTCCAACAAATCGACATAAGCCTTTTGGTCATAAGCGTCGCCCAGCAGATTTTTATTGTCAATTGCTGCCAAAACGGAAAAAGCCTCCTTAAGATACTGCCTTGCCTTCAAAAGCCTGCCGCGGGAAGTCTCAAGCTTGGACATGCGGATAAGATCCTCGCCGTAAGTATTTTGGGCAAAATCCAAATCACGCACCAATTCCAGCGCCGAACTCAGCGCTTTTTCGGAAGCATCAAAATTATCCAGACTCAGCTCCAGTTCACCGAGTCGCGACAAAGCAAAAGCCTCTCCTTCGACATCGTCCCGTTCATGATACAACCCGGCTGCCTTCTGATATTTCAACCGGGCATCGTCATATTGACCGGCATGCCACAAATCATCTCCTTCCTGAAAAATTTTGGAAGCTTCGGTCACATATTTCCCCTGACTTGTCCTTGGCATTGCAAATTCTCCTTTTCTTTCGCTCGATAATATTATATATATGGCGTAATAACAAAAAAAACAAGACGAAGATTAGCAATGGATGATATATTTGACTTGAGCGAAAACAACGCCGCTCCCGTGTTTGACAACGCTTCGGCGCTGATGCCGCATTGTGCCTGGCTGGACGAGCTCAACCCGGAACAAAAACAGGCCGTTCAGACCACCGAAGGACCGATTCTCGTCCTCTCGGGCGCCGGTACCGGAAAGACCAAAGTGCTGACCACGCGGCTGGCATATATTTTATCCCGTCATCTGGCCAACCCCTGGGAATGCCTGGTTGTCACTTTTACCAACCGCGCCGCGCGCGAAATGCAGGAACGCGTTCAAAAAATGATCGGCGAAGTGGCCAACTCGGTATGGCTCGGAACCTTTCACAGCATTTGCGTCAAAATTCTCCGCGCCCATGCCGACCTGGTCGGTCTCAATTCAAACTTTACCATTCTCGGAGAAGACGACCAAAAACGACTGATAAAACAACTGATGGAAATCAACGGTATTGATGCCCAAAAATATCCTCCTCAGGCCGTGCTTGACAAAATCGGCCGCTGGAAAGACAAAGGCCTGACTATTGATAAAATCGGCGAAGATTACAAAGAAACCGTCGTAACCCACCTTTACAAACTTTATCAGGCCAGGCTTCTCGAACTCAACTGCGTTGACTTCGGCGATATTATTCTTCACGCGCTCACGATTTTAATGAGCAACACCGAAGTTTTGGAAAAATATCAAAACCGTTTCAAATATATTATGGTGGACGAATACCAAGATACCAACGTCACCCAGTATTTGTTGATCCGGCTGCTCAGCCAGAAGCACCGCAATCTTTGCTGCGTCGGCGACGACGACCAGTCGATTTATTCCTGGCGCGGCGCTGAAATCGAAAACATCCTGCGTTTCAACAAAGATTTCAAAGATGCCAAAATCATCCGGTTGGAGCGCAACTACCGCTCCACGGCCAATATTCTGGCCGCAGCCTCCTGCCTCATCAGTCACAATCAGGGACGCCTCGGCAAAACCCTCAAAGTCGCCGAAAATTCTCCGGCACAGCAGGCCGACAACGATAAAATAAAAATTGTCAGCACCTACAACGGAGAAGAAGAGGCCCAGTTTGTCGTCGACGAAATTGACGCGCTCCACCGCCGGGGATTCGAATATAACCAAATGGCCATCTTGGTAAGAACCGCCGCCCAAACCCGCGAATTTGAAGAAAAATTTATCAGCGAAGCCGTGCCTTATCAGGTTATCGGCGGACTAAAATTCTACGAACGCGCCGAAATCCGTGATGCTCTGGCATATTTCAGAATCATCCTCCAACCGCATGACGATCTGGCTCTGGAACGTATCATCAACAAACCCGCCCGCGGCATCGGTGCCAAATCTGTCGAAAAATTTCAAAACGAAGCCCGCGCGCAGCACATTTCGCTTTATATGGCCGTCGAAAAACTTCTGGCCGAAGGAAGCATCAGCGGAAAAGCCAAAACATCCCTGAGCGAATTAATGAACCGGTTTGCGGAATGGCGGCATATACTCAATGCCGTTACACCCGCAGAACTGGCCGAACAGGTATTGGAAGATTCCGGATATATTGACATGCTCAAAATGGATAAATCCGCCGAAGCTCCCGGCCGTCTCGAAAACCTCAAGGAATTGATTAACGTTATGAGCGATGCCGAAAAATACCCCTCGCTCAACGATTTTATGGAACACGTCAGTCTGGTCATGGACAATGACACCGTAACCAACGACAATAAAGTCATGTTGATAACGCTCCATTCGGCCAAAGGACTTGAATTTGACATTGTTTTTCTGCCCGGCTGGGAAGAAGGTCTTTTCCCGCACCAGCGGGCCATGGACGAAGGCGGCGCCGAAGCTCTGGAAGAAGAACGGAGGCTGGCCTATGTTGCCATCACCCGTGCCCGCCAAAAACTTTACATATCCATGGCGCACAACCGACGCGTCTACGGACAATGGCAGAACAACCTGCCTTCGCGTTTCATTAACGAACTGCCGCCCGCCAACATAGAAATATGCAACAAATGCAGCTGTTTCGGAAATGACTACGCTAATTTCGGCCAGACCGGAAACCGGATGTTCAATTCCGGATCGTCAGCTTACTACAACCGCAAACACAGCAACTTTAACAACTACGAAGAGGTATCCTACGATGACGTCACTCGCTATAGCCACATGCGTAGCAATGCTGCTAATCGGCATAGTTATGCATCTGTAATCGGAGCCAAAGTCTTTCACGAAAGCTTCGGATACGGACGCGTTGTTGCCGCGGAAGGCAACAAACTGCAAATCTGTTTTGAAAATGCCGGCATCAAAAAGTTGATGAGCAGTTATGTAACCAAGGTCGACTAAACGGAAACCGCCCTAAAACATCCAGCGCAATCCGATGCTGACATCCCAGGGCATTTCGACCTTATCACCAAACATTGTAAAAACATTTGCATACGCCGAAAAATTATCGCTGATTCGTGTTTTGATTCCGAGCCCGGCCTCATAAAAAGTATCGCGCAGATTCTCAACAAAGGTATAATCGGCCACCCTTACTCTATTGCTGCCCAAAAACTCGCGCACCACATTAATTTGCCCGTAAATTTCCGCCGGATAGGATTTCAGAAAACGTCCGGCCTTAAGCCCTGCGCGCCCCAGCCATGATGCTTCGTTGGAAGCGTCAACTTCGGTATTAAAATTTGTCCGGTAGCGCACATTGTCAAAATCAAGAAACGCCAGCTGCAAATATGGTTCGGCAAACCAACGCTCCGAAAATCGGAATCTGCGTCCTGTTTCGGCTGCGGCGCTCCAACCGTTCAAGTTATATTTACCGCGCACTTTCCAGCCAAACGGCAAATAACTGGTAACCTTCTGGGTGTGATGGTAATAAGCCCCGGTAAGATTAAAGAAATAACCGTTATTCCAGTCCGCATGCGTATATACGCCGGCGCTCAGCGTTTCTCCGCTGCCGTTGCCGCGGCGGTCAAACTTCTGTCGCGACGAGGCATATCCGCCGAAAACACCGGCCAGCCAGCGCCGGGCAAAATTTTGTTTCAACCGCCGGTCATAACCGATTTGTCCGCCCCATATATCCATTTTGCTGTGCGTTCCGTCATCAAAATCAAATTTAAAACGACGTCCCCACCCCTTGGTCCACAAACCGCCCTTTTCGGTTTCCTGCAATTCGGTTAAACGTTCTTCCGTGTTTTGCAGATAAGAATAAAAAATACTTCTCAGAGACATAAACGTATTCTTGGCAATAATCGACGTATCACTCATACGCGGTGTTTTTTGCAAAACCCAGTCATTTCCGGAATGAACCAAATCATAACGGTAAGCGCCGACATCGGCTCCGCCCCCGACCAGATAAAAAGTATCGTCGGCACCGGCCCCGTCAACCACCGTTAAAATTTCCGGAAATTCAGCCTCGCTGCTGAAATCTGCCAAAGCCAGACCAAAATTACCGGAACCGTCGTTAACGCTGATTTTATCGCTCAGCGTGCGCGCAGCATCGCTTTTCAAATAAAAAACCCCGCTGCCGTTCAACCTGTCAATGTTTATATTCTGAAAATCATTTTGACTGACAAGATTAACACTGCCGTCATTAAGCGTCATATTCTCAACGGAAATATCGCCGTCAAGATTAATGGCCGCATGATTGACCTGCGTTGTTCCTGTCAGTCGGCCGCCGGGATTAATCGTAGCGTTTCCGCCCGAAACGGTCAAATTTTCCGCCACACCGCCGTCATGCACATATAAATCGCCGCCGGCAACGGTTGCCCCGCTTAAAACACCGCCGTCCCACACGGCCTGACTCCCCGAAGTCATCTGAGAAGTACTGACTGTTCCGAAAACATACTGCGTACCGCCTTCAATTAATGTCCCCGAGGCTTGCCCGCCGGCCAAAATATCCTGCCAGCCGTATTCTTTAATCACGGCATTTTGAGCCTGCCCGCCGGCTTCAATATTCTGACTACCGTCCACAACGGCCCCGACCGAACGTCCGCCGCTCAAAATATTTTGAGTGCCGCTGCTTCCAATATAAGTATCCGTATCCGTTCCCGAAACATCCATATAACCGGATTGCAAATTGGTCGAGACAGCCGACCCGCCGCTGTTCACCACCATATCCCCACCGCCGACCTGCGTCTGCTCAGCCGTCCCGCCGGTCAAAATCGTCATGGTACTGCCCCGGCTGAGAACGGAAGAAACCGCCGTTCCGCCGACATTTAAACTGCCCCGCAATCCAACCCTGGTCCCCGTCGAAGTTCCACCGCTGTCAACGTTTTGCACACCGGAACTGTAAATAAGCGAATCATTGGCAATACCGCCGGACAAAATATTCTGAACACCGTAAACACGGGCATTATTCGTCGTCCCCGAAACATTCTGTTCATCACCGGCATACACATAACCGTTATTCAGGGTCGTTCCTGCATCCACCTGTGTCGTTGCCGCATTAACTTCTCCGGAAAACACCAATGCAACAGCCGTCCATAACCATTTTTTCATCCGTTGCTCCGCAAATCATTTTTTTCACATTAAAAATAAGTAATGTGAAAACAAAGTTTTTAAACGCCGGAACGGCAGAAAATTATTTCTTGCGTCTCAAAGAAAAAAAGGTATACTTTCTGCATCTTTCATCAGACAGGAAAAAATTATGAGAAACATCATTAAAGAAACTTACAAAAATTTTCGTGCCGGAATCCGCGGTTGGATTGTCTATCTGCTGATTTTTATGGCCATTGATGCCCTGTGCATTGCCTTTCCCTACGGCTTTGTCATTTTAATCGGAGCCGTTTTGCAAACAATGGTTATTTACGCTTTGCTTGCGCAAATTTTAAAGGGAAGCATAAACTTCCGACCGCAGCCTCTTGATATCGCAAAATTCTTCGTTTTGCGCTATCTTATCATCATTGCCTCCACCATCGTATTCAGCGCTCTGATTCTCTGGAGCCGGCTGCACGACCTGGACCTGATGACGGCCGTTTCGGCAATTCTCGGTATTCCTCTGACAGTCTATCTTCTGGCCAGACTCAATATAGCCCTGCCGCTTTTTGTCAGCGGAGAAAAAATCTCGGTCAAAAACGTCTGGCAAAAAACGCATCAAAAACCGGGAGCCTGGCTCCTGGCCGGTATGGCGGTTTATTTCCCCGGCGTTTTGTCAGAAATTTTTCTGTCACCGTTTCTGCCCTATCTGGCCTCCGCGGTCAACGGTGCTTTTCTGATTATCTCCGTCATTTTTTCAACGGTGTTTTACAACAAAAAATTCAAAAACAATTAATTGTTCTGTTGGACAGCCAATTGGCTGTCCAACATTTTTTCAAGCCGCCCCAGCCACTCTTCCGTAGCCGGGCATCCGTTTAATCGGCCGCACATAAGTTCAAGCTCATCTGCAACTGCCGTACCGGCATAGGGATACGCCGGCATTAAAACATCTTTATGCTCACATGGCGCCGCGACGCATCCGCTCAAGCAAAGCAGACAGCTTAGAACCGGGCCGGGACCATATTTCCAGTTGGCAGGCCGCATTTTTCACCACCTCCTTTTTCTGCCGTTGACTCAGCTCCGCCCTCAAAAGCGCCAAATCACGTTCACATTCGGCCCGAAACGCCGCTTCGGCACTTTCCAGACGTTTTTGTGTCTGCCTTTCGCTCCACCCCCACAACAGAAAAAATGCCAGCAGACAAAGGACTGTCTTCATCAGAGCACTCTTCAGTTTAGCGAGAACCGTCATATTTTCCGCCTCTCAGCACCCGGAGAATTTTGGCACAGTAAAAAAGCGGCTTTTCCAATAACCGTGTCAACAGCCGGCCGATACCTTCAAAAATAATTCTGGCAAAGCACGAACAACCGCCGATAATTCCGAAAATGGTTGTGTCGCTCAACCCGGTATCCCTTAAAATCAAACCGACGATAATTGCCAGCGTAATGGCCGCCACCACTTCTTTTACATTATCCATCCACGGCTGTGCCGGACGAATCACAATGGCCAGAATGCCGAAACACAAACCGAGTATTCCGTAATCGGCAATAATTTCCTTAAACTCCTTCAGCATTATTCCCTCATCAGTCTATATTGTTAAAAAAATAATGGCTGCCGATGACAACACAGGGTTCTTTTCCCCGGGCAAAATCAGGACAACGGCAAACTTCCGGATTATAATAATGAGTCGCTCCCAGCGTAATATCCGGCAAACCACCCTTGACGGCCGCAGAGGCAATATCGAGACAATCACGAAACACCGCGTCAGCACGATCGACCGTCTCGATTTTCACACGGTTTGGATCATTCTCCAGCCAGCAGCTGAACTGATACGGTTTAAGACAAGTGGCCGCAATGCTTGGCAACCGAAAACCTTTTACCTCCGTAAAACCGCTCTGATTACGCTTTTTAATCCGGTTCAAAACCACGCAGGCAACGGCCTGGCGCCCCTCCCGACACTCTCCTCGGGCTTCGCCGTAAATCGTCCGCGCCAAAACATCAATATCGTTTTTAAAATCCATCTTACGCCTCCACGTTTTGCCAGGCTTCAAATGTTTTAACCTCTATCTCCGGAAAAGCCTCGGATTGGGGAATATCCCTGAGATACTGTCGGTATTCCGTCCACAGCAAACGCTCGCTCTCTGTCTTTTTCAACCAGTTATCGGACAACATTTCGATATCCGATTTTTCCAGATACTGATTACGCAGTTGCCGCAGCTCCGCAGCTTTTTCGGCATCGTCGGCCTCATGAGCCGCCGCAATCGGATAACCGTTGTCGTCAGCCCTGATTTCCAAATTTTGCGTTTGTTTATATAAAAGTTCTTCATAATAAGCCTGTGTCAGCTCCGCCGGGTTTTCCAGCAATTGGCTGGTTTGTCCGTCGGCCACGACATCAAACCCGAACGAATTGTCGGCCTTATGCCGTCCGTAAAAATACTTTGCCATAATCTTCCTCCGTTAAAATTAATATCCGACCGCCAGCCAAAAAGAAATTGTGCCGTTGGCTTCAATGGTAATTGACGAGGCAGAATAAGCCGTCACATAACTATCCCGTTGAGAGCCTGTGGAAGCCAGACATTTGTTAACAATGACACTGTAGGTATCGGAACCGGAATACGCCTGAGGAAACGTCACGATGCCTTTCCCCGAAATAAAACCGTATTGTAGTTTCAGCGGAAGAGACCGGCCGGGAACTTTAAGTTGAATACACTTCGGAATGGCCGTCGCGGAATTATAATCCTTCACCAAATTGTCCACCGTAGCGGTTAAAGCCGAAAGAGAAGCTTCCAGATTGGAAGACGCCTCATCAATATCAGAACGAAGGTTTTGCCGTTCCGTTTGAAAATCATTCCAGTCCACGACCCGGAGACTCAATTTCGGCACAAAAGACACAACTTTTCCCGACACAGCAGATACCCTGCCTGCAATCAACAACAAAAACGGATCCAGGCTGGCATAATTTCTGTTTTCTTCCGAAGAATAAAACACATATCCGGTTGCAGGCGCCGTCTCTGTCGTCAAAAAACAATGTGCCGTCGTAAACTTTCCGCTGTTGTCTGCCGACAAAAACAATGTTGTTTCACCATCAGCGGCAGAAACGGTCAAAACATCTTCCGTTACGGCCGTCAGATTATTCAGACTTCCATCGGCATTACGCCCCGACGGGACCAAACCCTTTACGCCCGGCAAAACAAATACGCAGCCGCCGACCACGGAAAACCCGTTAAAAATCTGAACCGGCTTCCCGTCCCTGACCCAAAACAACGGCAGACTGCAGACCGTCCAAACACCGTCGCTGCCGCAAAACTTCAGACTATTCTCCTCAGGATTATACCACAGACAGGGAACGGTTGCCGGTTCTGCTTCCTGAGCAAAGCAAGCCGCCAGCGGACACCCCTGCAAAACCTGCGTATCTCCGCGGTAAACAACGGCAAACGTCTCCCCGGAACTCCAGCCCGCAACATCCACGGAAAGCGCTGCCCCCGGTGTATAAAAACTTCCGTCCGGTTTATAAAGTCTGCTGCCGGAAGACAGTGTCATAACCGTGCCGTCCCGAGAAATTTGTACGTCAGAGGGAATTTCAAGCAAACAATTCGTTGCCTGCGTCGTTCGCAAAGCATTTCCGGCATTGGCCAGTTGTACCAGACCGGCACTCACCGCCGAAGATATCTGGCCGAAAACGGTTGAAGCCTGTTGGGCATAATATTTTGAAGAATAATCCGTATCATCGGTCATACCGTCGGTTTTAATTGCCCAGTCTTTGGCCTTGTCTGCAAAACCGGAAGATTCGGCTGCCGAGGCTGCAGCCTGTCCCGCACCGGAAAGAGCATTGCCGGCCGAAGCCTCTGCCGCGACGGCAAAATCTTCGGCTTCTCCGACCAAAGCGCTGACGGCCGTTTTCTGTTCGACAACATGCTCGTCAAAATCAGCCTTTCCCGCAGCCAGATGAGCGGTAATTTCCGGCTTTGCACTGCTCTCGACATAAGCATCTACGGCAGGAAGACAGACATCTTCGACATGAGCATTCATATCCGAAAGATGCTGCGCCGTTGCCGTTTCAAGCGCCGGTTTGATTGTATGTTCCAAATAATAACCAATCTCTTCTTCGCCCGATTTAATATAAAACAGCGGCACGTCAATCTCCAGCTGAACCTCATCTTGAAACAGCGTTTCCAACACGCCTTCGGTATTGCCGGTCAGTACGGTCGCTTCACAAGTTTCACTATATGCTGCCATCTTCTTCCTCCGTTACGTCCGGCGTAATAATCAAAGCGCCGACCTGGTTAATATCCTGCGGAAATACGGTATGAACATCTCCGTTTTTGAATGTGACCTGAATGTCCGTCCGATATGTCCCCGGAACCAGATTGGTGTCGGCCGCCGTCAGTTTAAGGCGTGCCTTACCCTCCGCCGGAGCAAAAATCTCGCCGGTTTTGGACAACAGAAGTTGTCCTGTTTCATTTTTAACCGACATTTTAACGCTGCAGGCATCCAAATCAAAATCCCGACCGCCGGACATCAGATGCAGCACAATGTCAAAACTGTCGCCGCGGCGCACCGTAATGCTGCCCGGCCGCAAAATTCCAGCCATTATTCTTCTTCCTTTACCTTAATAAAAAAATTAAACGCAATATTCTTCATTCTGGTTTCCGACGCCGTACGAACGGTTGTCTGCTCATCGGCAGAAACCGGATCTCCGGAATTTGTTGTCCACTCGCGGCGTTCATAAGAGGCTCCGGCCAGATAATTTCCGGTACCGCCGCTTTCACCCGAATGTTTGACCGTCACTTTATGCACGTGCTTTTGCAACGCGTCGTCTTGATAGCTGCCGAGCACCCGGTCAGGATCAAGCCCTCGACCGTTATCCACGCCTCTGATAACTACGCCGCGACAATCGGGAAGGTTAAAAGTATTAATTCCGTCACCGGTACCGTAAGTCGTTCCGATTAAGGCAAACAAATCGGCATAATCGGTACGGCTGACCGCCTGCCCGTCACATAAAAACCAATTATCGTGATTGGCCGTCCGGACCGACGTTTTAATATCACCGATTGTCCACATTTGATTCAAAAGCGTTGTAAACGTCTCATTCATTCCGGAACTGGCATCATCAAGCTGTTGTTTGTTAACGGCATCTGTTGAGGTTGTCGCCTTGCCGAGGTTTTTTATCTGAAAATTCCCGGCATCAAAATTCCCGGTCAAAGCAACCCGTCCGTCACGCAGCAAGGTCTGACTCAGAGCCGCCGCAAAATTATCGTCTTCTTCATCATGATGATCCGTCACAATATCAATATCATTGACCCGGTCGTCTTCCCAATTGTGAATCCGGGTAAAATTTCCTTCACTGTCAAAAGGCATGTTCTTCTCCCTTCAAAAAAAAGCCGCCGAAATACCGGCGGCGCCCTGTCATCAGCGGCAGGCCTTGGCGTAATTGACCTTCAGATAACCGCTTTCTTCATCAACACAAACGGCCTCCGGCCTTGCCAGAACGACTTCCTGCGCAATCAGTCCGATATGCGGCACGGCAGAACCGGCATAATTAAACAAATAAACCGTCAAACCGTTATTGAGTTTGCCCACGGCAACCTTGTTTTCTTTAAGTCTTGCATCTGAAAACAGTGCCAATCCCTGCGCCGCACCGCTGAGAAAACTGTTCCCCGCGGAAGTCTGCGCCTGATTATTATAAAAGCGGTTTTGGGCAATACGTTGGTCTGCACCGGATTGAACGGCATATTTATCCATTTCCACATCATACCGGCTCGGTGATCCGGAAATCAGCGTCAGAATTTCATTGATTGGCAAAGCCCGCGCCTGATTGGTAAAATTGCCGGCTGCAATGGCATTCTGCAAACTGCTGTTAAAAGCCTGCTGCCCCTGAGCCACACTTTCATAAGCAGCCTGCCGAAGGCTGTCGTTTTGCTGCTCATACAAATCGTTCATTGCCCGTTGATAAGCTTCGCTGCCGACGGCCAAACCCTGATTCTGCAGGCGGGTTTCCAATCTTTGCTGCTGGCGGTCAAATTGTGGCTGCATCTTCTCAACCGCGGAATTATAAACGGCATTTTCCGTCCGTTGCCGGGCCGTGTCCGAACCATCAACGGCATATACATAATCCGGCCGGCTTCCCAGCGTTGTTGATAAATTATATCCGGCCTGCGACAGATTACTCAGACTGTTGTCCACGTTTGAAGTGTCCAGGCCGTTCAGATACTTCAAAATTTCTTGTTCAGATCCGTACATGGAAGTATCGGCGCCGCCGGCGCCAAGCACTTTTCCGATTGCTTTTGACATTTGTTTTCTCCTTTGTTGTTCAAATAAAATTTTGCTTCGTTTTTCAGAATACCCAGAAGATAACAATCTTCCCCGTTTTCACGATAGCCGCGCAAACACCCCTCTGTTCTGAATCCGAGACGCCGTACCAGCCTCAGACAGGCCCGATTGCTCCGGCTGACCAAAAGATTTATCCGCCGGCAATTCAAATCATCAAACGCCGTACCGAACAGATAATGCAAAACCCGCCGCGTGCACCAGCGCTTATCTGTGGTATAAATGCTCCACCACACATCTATACCGGGACGATAATTATGAAAAATAACCCCGCCCAACAACCGGTTGCCGCAAACAAACCCGCAGGTATAATGCTCGCCCGTCCAAAAGGCGTCTTCACCCAGACCATGACAAATCCAGCCCGTCAGCAAATCACCGCTGTCTTGAACGATGCTATAAGATTCCGCCGCCCTGTTCATACCGAAACCCCGTATCATACCACTCAATCAGATTACCTCTGGTTTTGGTCTGAAAGACCAGACTGAACCGAAAACCAGTTGCCGCATTGCCAATCCACTGCGAACGGATCCTGCCTTTAAGGGTTGCCCATTTTGTTCCGACGGGATTAGCCAGAGAACTCCACGGCGCGGCATTCCATTTGGTCATCCCGTCGCTGCCGATATTTTCGGCATAAGCCCGTTCCCGATCATCAAAATCGGTATTGGTATAAACAACCAACGCATAGCGGGTACTGGATTTTGTCCGCGGATTAAGCATCTGCACTTTTTTCAGATTTTGCGTTCCGAGCGCAGAATACGCCTGAGCTATTTTGCCGCAAATATGAGTTTTATTGTCGGAATATCCCTCGTCAAAAAGATAAACGCCGTTTTCTCCGCCAAAATAAGCCCGGCCGTCAAAAATTCCCCAGCAAAAAGAACGAATGTTGGTAAAACGGCACCAGGCGCCGGTGTTAACATTAATCACATGCTGCTCAAACTGCTGTGCGGCCGGCACGTTAAAAATCGCATAACCGCCGCGTTGATAAAGAACGGCCTGCCAGCCTGACTTAGTCCTGTTCTGACGCATGCGCTCGGCAACCAGGCCGCGGATTTTGTCTGAAAACGCCGTTTGGGAACTGTTGGCGGCCTCCAGCGGCAATGCCCTGGAAAGCGGCACATACCCGCTCTCCGAAATAATCACCACATCCCCCTGATACGGCAGCGTGCAACGGTACCCCACCGGACGGCTCATCCGATAAACACCGCGCAGGCTCCAGTCCGCATAATCGGAGGGATCGCTCCCGGCATAAACCAGTACTTCTCCTTCCGAAGTCAGAAAAACCGTCAAATCATCGATGCCCTGACCGCCGTCCTGCGTCCAGGAGGCAACAGCCGTCAACTCGCCGCCGCACTGTGTCACTGTTGAGAAATCAAGCTTCAAAAGCGTCCCTTGAACCTCTCCGGCATTTTCCGAATACCAGGCATTAAGGCTTCCCTTTTCCACAAAAAACAAACGCCTTTTGCTGACACAGACATTTACCAGTTTTTCCGCTGCCAGCCCTTCACCGGAAAAAGCGGCATCTTCAAAATGTTCCTCACCGTCCTGCACATAAAAGCATTGCGGCTTATCGGAACCGTTGACCAAAATCAGACGGTTATTAAACTGACAACACTGCCAGGCATTCTCCTTAAACGATTTCTGATAATTTTTGAGCGCTGCCGCCGTCGTAATATTATAGGCCGTCCCGCCTGCAAAAGCCAGAAAACGTTCCTCTCCCGGAACCTTGTATTCGGCCAGTGTTCTGACAATTCCCGTCAAAGAGGCATACAAACGATATCCCCGCCGCAAGACGACTTTGGTATCGGAAGGAATATAATTGTCCATGACAATGGCATCGGTTTCCGCCATTTTATCATAACTGTCCCGGACATTTAAACCGCCGACCGGCGCCGGCAGCGTATAGTTCAGGGACTTTCCCCCGCGACTAATGGCTCTTTGCTGCATTGACAACCACTCCCTGCAAAATAGCATCAGCGGCACCGGACAAATTAATGTCCCGGGAGGCCAGACCGGCACCAAATTTATTTTTGACTTCCCGCTGATATTCGTTGAATTCCTCTTCATAGGGCAAACCGTTTCGCCGGTTCCAGCGCCATAGGATGCCTTTTTTGACCAGATACTCGTCAAACACCGGAATATCGGTATTCTTGGTAATTTCCGTCTTTTCGGCATAACCGCTTTCGGGATCATAAACCACGTTAGCCGACCGGTATTGAAAAACAATCTGCATGTTCGGCGGCGGAAGCGTCAAAAACTTAAACATTCCGTTCTGAATTTTGAACTTCAAATCCAAAACCGGAATATTAAAATATTTTTCTCTCATCCACTCCTGCGGCGTCAGCGAGCCGATAACCTTTTCTGCGGCATCCTTGACATAAACGGTATTATTCAGCAAACAAAAAAAATCAGGACAAAAACCGTCTATCGGATAAACCGTCCTGCCTCTGACCGTCCGCAGCACGCCTTCCTTTGTCAGTTCCTGCCAGTCGCCGAAACGCAGCAGGCCGTCCAGCGTATCCCTTGCCACGCTCAAAAAAACCGCCTCTTGCTGGGAGTCGCCGTTAAACAGGTTTTCCGGCTTTTGCGTCGCGGCCAGACTGGCCGCGTCCTGACAAATTTCCAAAATATTTTTCATGGCCTTTTTCCTCCCTTCACAACCGGTGCACCGGCCAAACGTTGTTTCAAACGTGTTATCTCGGCCTCAGCGGCTTCCAGCTTTTGTGAATACTGGGCCAAAGACATTTGCTCTTTGGCTGCCTGACAAAACCGCCGTGCCAAATCTTTTTCTCTGGATACGTTCAAACTTTCCGCTTTATCGTCGGCAAGTCCGGCCAAAGCCTCAACCGTAAAAATTCCCCGATATTTCAATGCTTCCGTTTCTGCCTGCGTCAAAAAAGCAACCTGTTCCAGCGGCGTTCCCTTCGCTCTTTGTTTTTTTCCGAGCCGATAGCGTGCATATTCTGCCGGAAACCGTTTTATCTTGTTTTCATCGGCCGGCTGATCAAAAACCTCTGTCGTATTGTCCTTGATACGGATTTCGCAAAAACAGACATCCTCAAAAACGGGAAAACCGCTGGGATCAATTTTTCCGGTTTTAACGGCCCTGTCATAAAAACGGGCGCACACGCCGTCCTCGCTGTCGGCATGTCTGGCCATTTTTTCAAATAATTCAAAATCCATTCTGCATCCTTTCAAAAAAAGTCCGCCCCGATTGACGGAACGGACTTTTTCAAACAAAAATATTAATCGGTCTGTAATCCCGACACCGTGCTTTTATCAATCAACACGCCCTGCAAAGCGGCATTGGACATTGTCATATTGCCGGCCCAGCCGATAATCTTGTAAAAGGCATCCTGATTAACGGCCATACGTTCGCCGCCGATAACCTTCATATTACGGTCCTTATGCGGACGCAGATAGAGATAATCGGTATTCAGAAAATACATTTTGTCATCCGGACAATTTCCGCCCTGACCGCCGTCAAAAATAACGTCGGCCCCTTTATACTTCAGCGCCATAAATCCGGCATCGGCCAGTTTAGGATCCGAAAAACGTTGCAAATTAACCAAAGACTGTTCATAAAGCGAATACATTTTATCACCGGCAACAATCAAATCCGGCTTATCCGTATTGCGGCAAAGTTTGAGATACAAATCTTCCATGGCCGGACGGATAGTCTCCGCAGTCAGGGACGCCTCTGCCGTCTGCGATTTGTTGCGCCAAAACTCATTGCCGGTTGTGGCGCGATTAATACCGCCGACGGTACCGGTAGCCGGACTGTCCGCCACCAACAGCTTCAAACCGCCGATTTCTTTGCCGGAAGATCCCGTACCGTCCCCGTAAACGGCAGCGCCGAGCTGATTGCCCATTGTTTTAACGGCATTGTCGATACGTTTTTCAAACAAATCAAGAATTTGCTCTTTTCCCGAATTTTTCAGCATATCCTCACCGGAAATTGCCACCGGAACCGCACACAGTTTCAAGGCATACTCAGCGGCCGTAAACAATTGCTTCGGCGTATAAGTAATGGTGTCATAACCGGAATACCAGGTCACATCGCCTTCACCGTATTCCAGTTCTTCCAAAATTTTGGAACCGCCTGAAATCGGACGGATATTGCCCTTCTCTTTCAGACGGTTCAACAACGCTGAATTTTTAGAGACATTGTCCGCCAGATTTCCGGCACGGTTTTCAAGAGTGACGGTAAAAACGTCACTGTAATTGTCATTAGCCATATTCAAATTTTCCCTTTGCAAAAAAACATTAATTAACGTGCAGACTAATCCATATCACGCATCTGCAGTTCCAGAAGCTCGCGGGTCGTCAGCTTGGACAAATCGATGCCCTCGGACAACTTCCCTTTCGGAGAAAACGCCGCCCGTTTGGCCTTTTCCGTTTCACTGCTTTTAGAGCGCAGATAATCGGTAATCATCTTGCCGATATCGGGTTCCCCGCGCTCAGCCAGGCAGCGACAGACTTCATCCAGCCTGCGGCCGAGATCTTCCACCTTGCGAAAACAGGCTTCCCAGCGGGAACTCATCTCATCCCCGTTGACAGATTCCGAAGCCTTCCCCTTATAACTGGCCTCCAAAACTTTCAGCACGCGTTCGGGATCATGTTCAAAAGCCTCGTCAAGTTTGGCCAGGCCCTCAAAATAATCCCGTGGTTGTCTAAATCCGCGCAGAGCCATCTGTCGGCGCCGGGGATTAAAATACGCATCCACCCAGCGCAACGCGTTAAGCTCGTTGTTCAATCGCGAAAAACCTTTCTCGGCCTCGCTTTCCCGCTCGCACAAATATTTGCGGAATTCGGGCGAAAGCGCCTTAAAAAGCTCCGCGAATTCTTTTTTATAAGACTTTGGCGCCTCCGAATACGCATCGGCGGCTTCTTCGGGCGCCTCGTTCTTTTTTGCCGGAACCGAACTTTGCTTGCCGGCCGAAGTCAGTCCCAGACGCTCTTCCAATAACTTTCTGGTTTCAGTTGTCATCCCAAATTTTCCTTTTATAATTACGAACAAATTCGGCGAACAAATCCGCTCGCCGTTCTTTTTCCTGTCTCCGCCGGACAGCTCTGAAATATCCGTCGGAATAATCCCCCGCCAAAGCCAGATGGCTGGCTTTCAGATAGCGGTCCACATCTGCCCGCGAGGTTGCGGACGAACCGTCGGGCAAAATGATTTCTTCTTGCCACTGCCTGTCAAAATTACTCATCACGCCTCCGTTGAAGAAATTTTGCCATGCCGGCATTCTTTCTGATTTAACTGGCGGTTTTTCAGCCAGGCCTGAATCATCATTTCCTTATTGGCCAGCAAAACTTTGTCACGCTCGCTTTGTTCCTTGATATTCAGTTCGCGCTCCTTAAGATCATTTTTGCGTTTGGCCTCGTTTTGTCTGAGATCGGGCTGCGGCGTCTCCGGCTTAAAGAGCTCCGCCTCCACATCGGCAAACACTTTTTCAAGCACGCTTTCAAACGGACGTGTCTTCGGCAACGCAGCGGCCGCCGTTTCAATCATCTGACGATACAGCGGCAGCAACAGCGGCTGCACCGAAACCGTCCCCAAAGCCGATGCAATCAGTTCGCTGATTGTTTTGATGCCGGACAGACTTTTTTCGTGCTCCCGTTCCTGATTGAAGGAAGCATCATTCTCAACACCAAACAGCATGCCGCGTATTTTCTCGGTTTTTAAAAGATGCACCGCCGTCTGCGCCTCAGGCAAAGCGGCCTCTTCCGCACTCAAAAACCCCAAAAGGGTTTCCGGCGCAAACTGCTCGCAGATAATCTCGGCCTTAATTCTGAATAAATCGCGGATAAAACGCTGCATATCGTTTTGACGATCCTGATTACGCAAAGTTCCGAAATTGGTTTTCTGAGTCACCGCCGTTGCCGTTTCCGCCGCATTGGATGTTCCTCGCATAATATCGGAGACCCCCGTCACGTCAAAAATCGCCGCAATCACGTCCTGACGCCGTTTGGAGAGCTGTTCCAAAGCGCCGACATACTGCTCTATAGGCATAAAATCTATAATGCCGCGTAGTCCGCCGCTGTCCTTAAGACGCTGAAAGTCATTGACCGACACCAGTGTCACGTCCTTATGCAGAATGCCTGCCAGCTCCGGAAATGCATTGTCATAACAGCCGCTGACTTTCAAAGACTGCATAATCAGCCGCATTCGGCTGTTAATCCCGTCAAGTTCGTTGAGCATTTCCTTAATCATCATATAATCCGGAACCGGAATAATACTGTCATTGGTCAACGTGGCAAAAATCGGTTTCGGACACGGAAAAAAACCGCTCAAATGCAGCGGATCATCCAAAACTTTCAAAAAATGAGACGGACACTCCTTTGAAACCCACAACACTCTTCTGGAGGTTTTATCCCACACTTCATAAACGCAGATTTCCCGGGAGCGATAGTCCTTTTCTCCTTCTTTGATAAGCGGAGCGGCAGCCTCCTCTCCGAAAATCCCAACGGCATCCTGCTTGCTCATAAAAATTTTTTTGGCAATCCAGCTGACGTCTTCCCAAATGCCGACCTTCTCGCAATCGGCCAGAAAATATTCCGGACTCACATAAACGCTTTCAACTTTTTCAGAGGTCTTAATTTCCACCGGACAACCGGCCCCGGCCGGATTTCGAAACTGCTCAAACCGGGGTTTGTATTGCTCCCAGACAATCCCCGTCCCGGAAATCAAAAAATCATTACGGGCATATTTTATAACGCTGTCAAAATCAAACTGCCCCAAATCCCAGAGCAAAGCTTTTTCAAGTATCTTGCAGGCCAGTCTTTCCGCCCTTCCGCCGGATTTGAAATTTCGCTCCACATAGGGTTTTGGCTGCTTAAAATACAAAAACGGCTTTAATGTCTCCACCGTCGACCAAAAAATATTATATTTTCCCTGCCGCTGCCGGACGGATTTTGCATCCCGGTAATATTCTCTGGTATCGCGCACCACCTGATAATACGCCTCATAATGTTTTTCGGCGCCGGTAATTTTTTCTATCCAAACTTTAACCTCGTCACACTCATTAATCGTCATTTTCAAAAACTCCCAAAATACTGGCCTCACGGACAACGACCACTCCTTTGTCATAGCCGGGAAGCTCATCAAAAACATGAAACAGCACCCTGTCGCCGCAATGAACCGAACGCACCTTTGCGCCAACGCTTTCTACCACGCCTGTCGTGCGTTCCGCCGCATAGTCTTCCGGCAAAAAAATACCGCCGTCAGTGGCGGTTTTCTCAACATCAAGCCGAATAAACACCCGGTCTCCGACAGCCCTGCAATGTGTTTTATTTTTGTTCATAGATTTCCTTTCCTAAAAAAATCACCAGCCGAAACTCTTGTTTTCCGCGGCAAACATATCCTCCAGACAAACCCTGCCGTTACCATAGAGCCTGGGCTCGCCGTTGTCATAAACCGGCTCGGCAAAGGTCAGCGCCAAAGCATCGCCTTTGTCGGGAGAACGTCCCAGACGTTTTTTCAACTCGTCTTTTTCCTCCAGTTGCAAACGTCCTTTCCGGTCATATTTTTTATTGATGCCGGACAAATCTTCGGCCAGCTCCTCATCGTTTGGAAGCTGCGGTTCCGGCGTATCTTCGAGCCACTCCCGGACGGCGTCCCACATTTCGGCGCGGCGGTTGAAGTAACGATTGTCATTCAGCGCCTTTTCTCCAAAATAAACGCCGCGGATAATTTCACCGAACCCTCGTGCCTTGAGAATATCAAAAACGCCGGCTCCTTGCCCGCCGACATCCATAAAAATCCGCCGCGGATGATATTCTCTGATAAAAAAAGCGGCCTGATTGGCCACTTCTACATTATCAAGACCGGCAAAAACGGCCAGCCTGAAACACCACCGCCCCCGGCGAAAACAAAAAGACGTTTTATCATCGCCGAAACGGGCTATATCCAAACCGATAACCAGCGGAGAAGTTGAGGCATCCATCTTCGGCACCATTGCCTTCCGCACGCTTTCGGAGCCAATCAGCTTCATGTTTCCCTGTCTGAGAGGTTCACCCAGCCAGATATGCTCATAATCGGCCGGACGGCGGCTGCGGCATTTCTCCGCCTGTATTTTCATCTCCAGCGGACAAAACGGATTGTCATAATAATTGACTTTTTTCAAAAAGGTCCGTTCATCCGGTGTGGCGGCAAGCATAACCCACAAAGGATCGTTTTCCAGCTCCCGATTCATTGAAATCCATATTTCAGAACCATCTTTTCGAATGGTCGGTTCCAAAATTTCCCACGATTTTTTTGTAATGGTCTGCGCCTCTTCTATCCAGGCAATATCAACCCCTTCCAGCGATTTTATTTTTTGGACGTCCTGATCTCTCAGACCTTTAAAAATAAACCGGGTTCCGGTAATCCGGTTTTCAATCCGGCTTTCCAAAATCTTATAATCGTTCAAATCATAAAAAGATATTCTGTCACACAATAATTTATAAACGGAATCCTTGATACTGTCCTGAATTTCGCGCAAACAGGCAATCAGCATTTTATTTTGCCGCCCCAGAAACAACAAGCTGTCTGCAAAAGCATACGACTTGCCGCCGCCCCGCCCGCCGTAATAAAACTTAATTCGTTTTTTTTCCGTCATCAGAGGTTTAAATGCCTCGGCAATCAAAGCTTCTTTTGACGCATAATCAGGCAATTTTCTTTTAGTATTTTCGATACCGGCTCGTTTTATCATGTCCTGCTTCCCGCTAAATTTCCTTCCTGTCAGCAATACCAAAATGCCGCGGAAATCTCCGCGGCACCACCTGCTTCATAACAAAAAAGCCGGGACTACTCTCCCGGCTCGCTTAAGATTCACCTCTCGGCTATCATAACGTTTTTTATAAACCTTTTTTCCCCTTATGTCAAATCTGTGAATAAAAAAGATACTTTTAACGTACTATTCATCATATTCCAGACAATTACGAGTCCGATAAACAACATCATCCGCCCACTTCTTGCAGCATTTGCCGTTAACATGATCCCATCGGTATGATTTCTCTATACAGTCCAAAAATATTTTATCATCATCATAAACCTGGCATGTCCTGTTTTTACCTTCTCCCGAAGACTGAACACAACACCGGTTTACCTTATAATCCCACACCATACTGTTATCTAAGCAAATATCTTTTGCAAATTCAATCGGATAAAACGTTTTTTCAAAAACGACATAAATTTCAAGCAAAGCCACCAATACCAAAAGGCCGCCGATAAAATACAAAACCGCCTTCAACAGACTTTTCAGCCCCTGACATAACGACAATAAAAACTTATGAAACATATTACCGCTCCTCTCAATATTCAATTTCATCATATCAGAGGATTTAAAAAAAACAACATGTCTTTCAGTGCTTTATTTCAAGGATTTCTTCCAGATATTATTGCGCCAGTCAAAATTATCTAACATTTCCGCACAATCCCGCTGAGGATAACGCATTCCCAAAGATAAACCGTCAAAATTGTTCATCATATCTTTCTTGCTGTCGTCCCATATTTCCCCAAACTCCATTCCCCTCTTAGATTTTTTTAATAAATCGACAGCCTCTTTAGCCACTCCGCCGGCAAATCCCATGGCACTCCCCAACATGCCGTTCTGAGCCGCCTCGCACATTCCTTTCCGATGATAATAATTATCTATATAGTCCATGTTATGCACATCCATTTCCGCTTTGTTCTTATCCAGAATCTTATATGTGCTGTATGCGCTTGTCGGAACACGAATACCGACATAAACCGGATTTGGCAGATAAAAGCCGTCAAACGTCCGGGACAAATTACCGGGATGAGCCAACCAATTCTGCAACCTTGCAGAAAACTTTTCATCTTCCTCCCGAGCCTCCTTTTGAGCAAATTGCTGCTCCAGTATTTTACGCGTTTCCAAAGTCATTCCAATTTTCTCCACATAATTTTTTGGCAAACAAAAAAGCCGGGACT
>CALXLC010000040.1 GCA_944389095.1 uncultured Alphaproteobacteria bacterium | reverse complement strand
GACAGTTCTTATGTCAAATGTCAGGAATGCAATGTCATGAAAGCCGGCTGGCAGGAAACGCCGTGTTCGGATCCGGATTTGCAAAGCGGCAAAGAAGACAACGGCTGCGGAGGGTATTACTACCAGTGTATGAGCGCGGGAGAATACTGCGAAAGCAAAGGTTTTGAGAAACAGGAATGCGAGGCCGGGGAAGAGGCGATGGTCTGCGACAAAGACAGCAGTTACAAGACATGCGCCTGTGTTCCGCTGAGTGACGAGAGCAACTGCAGCTGGGGCACCAAGAACTGCGACAATGCCTGCGGCGGCACGCGAAGCTGCTGCAAAACCGCAGCCGAATACTGCACGGAAAAAGGGTTCAAACAGCAAACCTGTTCATCCACGGATATTGTCACGAAATGCGAAGCCGACGGCAGTTATGTCCAGTGCGAAACCAATCCTGACTGTCAGGTGACTCCGGTTACGGTTCCGGCAAACGGTTATTGTTCCAGTACCAACAGCTGTGATATCTGCACGGATTGGAAATGTAATACTAATTACTATCAGGACGGCAGCAGTTGTAAACATAATGACTGCAAGGCCACACCGGTCAGCGTCCCGGCCAATGCCTCCTGCTCAAGTACCAACAGCTGTGATATCTGCACCGGTTGGGAGTGCAAGTTGGGGTATAAAAAAGACGGCAATGCTTGCATTGAGGAAGATTGTTCTCAATATGAAACCTATCCTTATACGACGGCAGCTTGTACTCATCCAATGGGATATCAAGGAGGGCCGGAAGTAACTTGCGGCGGCAGAACATACAGACCTTGCGCCTGCAATCCGTATCAAAATTTTATTTGGAACGGGTCATCATGCGTTTGTAAAAGTGGGTATGTTCTTGCAAATGGTTATTGCGAAAGACCTTGTAAAGTTGGAGATATTTTATACTCTGATGCGACATGTTCTTCCTCTGTGATATCTGAGAAAACGGCAATAGGTGTTGTCGCCTATGTTGGTGAAGACAGACAATTTGCAATTGGGCTGGAAGAGAGTTCTGGTTTGGAATGGTCTGCTCCGACTAATGTAAATTTGCCATGTTTGACTGATATGGAGAAAAAACAAGCTCAATCTGATTTCAATGGCGCGGTAAATACGTCTTGTATACTTAATAACAGCAATACCGTCAACACAGGCAGCTCTCCTTACGCAGCATTGTATTGTTTTAATTATAAACCGGTTTATAGTGGGACGGGTAGTAACGGGTGGTATTTACCGGCGGCCGGAGAGTTAATGGCATTATCTGAATTTTATGATGCTATCAATGCAGCTTTAAATAAAATGTCGAAAACGCAGATTCAGAGTGAATGTTACTGGTCTTCATCCGAGAAAGGTAAAGATTATGCTTGGCTTGGTTGGCTATCCAACGGCAGCATTGGTAGCAACTATAAAAGCTACAGCTCTATGTACTATACCGGTTGCCGCGTTCGTTGTGTCCTCGCTTTTTAGAAAGGTACTTGGTTCAGAGGTTTTGGGTAGTTGTTAATAATTTGTGGAAATGTGGCGTTATTGAAGCTATGGACGGTAAGAGAAGGAAACTGACGATGGCAAAAAACAGAAAAACTAAAAGACTGACAGTTTTGTTTTTGTCCTTTGGTCTGTTGTTTGCCGCGGGAGGGGCTGGTTCTCTTCGGGCCGGGGAATTTGATTGTCAGATTACGGTTGATGCCAAAACGGCTTTCGGTTATAATGTTTGGCGCAATAAAAACGCAGACATTTTTCAAAACAGCGGGCAGACGGCCGAAAGCGGCGGTCAAACAGTCGGCGCGATTCAGGAATTGCGGGAAGACGCGGCTCAAAAAATAGACGCCTGGATAAAATCTCATCAAAACGACGACGGGTCGGTGACAATTTCGGCGACGGCAAAAGACAAAAAAGATTGTAAGCGTCTGCAGCAGGCGGTGGAAGACGCCGGGCTTTTGGGGTATGGCCTTGCCGGGAACACCGCTTATAAAAGGTTTGATAATAAGGGGAATCTGATTGAACCGTCAGAACCTGAACCAGAGCCGGAACCAGAGCCAGAGCCGGAACCTGAACCTGAACCTGAACCGGTTCAGGAGGAAGCGTCTGCGGCCGAAAAAGCGCCTGAACAAACCGTTCAGCCGCCGGCTGCTGTGGAAAGTCCGACTGCTGCAGCTTCGGTTTCAGAAACATATCCTGTTCAAAAAGTTTCCGTCGTTGCGACGGTTTTGCCTCAGTCCCAGAGTGGGTCTGCAGACGTTTCCGCAGGCAAAGAGCGTGTCGAAGACAGACTGCCGGAAACAACCGCCGGCAGCAACGTGCCTCAGAGTTCGGCAGCCGTCAGCGGCTGCGGCGGAAATTTCGGACTGTTTAGCGGATTGATTCAAACCGGAAGTACAATTTTTAAAGGATTGCGCGACCTTATCTATACTGTGGCCGGGTTCGGTATTATGGCGGTTGCCGTCGGCGGTTTTTTCGGCAATTTGAATTGGAAGTGGCTGGGCGCCATTGTTATCAGTCTGGTGGTTATCGCCACAACCGGCGAACTAATTGATGCGTTGGCCGGGTGTCCGGAATTTACGTCCCAAGTTATTCAAGACACGCTTAAATGACAAATCAAAAAAAGTTAAATTTTGTGAAAAAAAAGGTATTTTTCGGAATATCTTGCGGATAGGGTTTGCCTTTTTGTTTTTTTTATATCATATTGAATTGGAGAATTTGATAATTATATGAGCAAAATCTGGTGAGGCATATGGAAAAAGCAAAAATGGCATATAAGACCAAGCGTCTGATAAAAAAAATAATTTCGTGGGCGGGATTGTTTTTCTTTGTCGTGGCTGCTTATATGCTGTATGTGCAGCTCTCCAAATACAGCTGGGCTGATATCGAGGCCGCGCTGTTCAGTATTCCGAAACATAATCTGCTGATGGCGGGGCTGGCGTCTTTGGGCGGCTATGTGGCTTTGTCTTCTTACGATTATCTGGCGCTGCGCTATATTCACCGCAGGCTGAATCCCCTAAAGTGGATTTTTGCCGGATTTATCGGTTTTTCGGTCAGCAACAATGCCGGACACGCCATTGTTTCCGGCGGGACAATTCGTTACCGCCTGTATACGCGCTGGCGTTTTCACGGGCAGGAAATCGTGCGGATGGTGACTTTTTCGGGATTTACCTATCTGGTGGCGTGTTTCTTTTTGATTATCATGGGATATGTGCTGACGCCGAGTCATGCTTTCGGTGCCGGATCGGTGTCACGGCTGACGACGGAAATTATCGCGGTGGTTTCGGCTTTGGGGCTGCTGATTTATTTCGGAATGTCGCTGTTTTATAAAAAGCCGATTATTATTAAAGACGTGGAATTTGATATTCCGTCTTTTAGAATGGCGCTGGCGCAGGTGTTTATCGGCGGAGCGGATATTCTGATGGCGTCGCTGGTGCTGTATTTTTCACTGATTCCGTTTGTGGATATTTCTTTTGACGTGTTTATCGGCGTGTTTATCATTGCGCAGGTGCTGGGTGTTTTCAGCCAGGTGCCGGGCGGGCTTGGCGTTTTTGAAGGGTTGTTTATGTACATTATTCCCGGCGAGCATAATCAGGCCACGTTGTTCGGAGCGTTGATTGCCTACCGGATTATTTATTATCTGTTGCCGCTGGTGGTTTCCGGCGTTGTTTTGGTGTCGTACGAGACTTATTTGAAAGTGGTCAAAAAACAGCGGCTGGAAAAGCTTAAGATTTTCAGAGCCGAGGCGATAAAAGAAGCAATTGCCGAAAAGCCCGAATAAACAAAAACCCCGCAATTCCGGCGGGGTTTTGCTTTGAAGCAAACAAATTATTCATTGCCAAGAAAGCCGTTGATTTCTTCCGTCAAATATTCTTCAAAACTAACCGGGTCGGAGACCATGTCGGGCAGGTTGTCCAATTTTTGATAAGCAAAGGCGGCGCCGTCGTCTATCCGCTGCAAAACAACTTCGAGCGGCCGGTTGAGATTGTATGTGTCGATAAAGTCGTTTTCCTGGTCGTTTTGGTAGTTAATCAGGTACATGTTGTATTGGTCGGCAAAGTTTTCGTTGTAGACCTGTTCCACCAATTCAACGGCTTCGGCACAGTCGTAACAGGGATCGTTGTTGAAAAAAACGTAGATTATCGATTTGTTTGCATCGGCGTCGGATGCGTCAAAGTATTCCTGCAGCGGCTGATCGGTTTCCGCCGGCATCTCTTGTGCCGCGGCAACGGCGGACAGACAGCAAAGTCCCATGATTAATGCCAGATGTTTCATTGACAAAAACTCCTTAAAAGCCGGGGCGCCTTTAAGGAGTTTGAGTTAAAGGCGCATTTTCAGAGCGGGGCGCAGGCCTGTTTGAGCCATTTAAGGACATCGGCGTCAAGCTCTTTGCCAAGCTCGGCTTCTACCCGGCGGTGATATTGGTTTACCCAGTCCAATTCCTCCCAGGTTAAGAGATATTTATTGATGAGCCGTTTATCAATGGGGGCCAGCGTCAAAGTTTCAAAAGAGAGCATCGGCTGCGGAAATTCCGGTGCTTTTACTTCGGTGATAACGGCCAGGTTTTCGATGCGGATGCCGTAAGAGCCGGGGTGGTAATATCCGGGTTCGACAGAACAGATCATGCCGGGCTGCAGCGGTGAATAAGAATTGCGCGGCGAAAGCCCTTGAGGTCCTTCGTGAACGTTCAGAAAACAGCCGACGCCGTGTCCGGTGCCGTGTTTGTAGTCTTTGCCGTAGCGCCAGAGGACGCTGCGGGCGATTGCGTCAATGGCGCAGCCCGATGTATCGGCCGGAAAAATTGCCGTGGCGGCGGCAATATGCGCCTTCAAAACCTGAGTAAAGCTGTCTTTGATTTCCTGCGGCGGATTGCCGAGCGCAATGGTGCGGGTGATGTCGGTGGTGCCGTCATAATATTGGGCGCCGCTGTCCAGCAGCAGAACCGAATCGTTATCCAGCATGCGGTTGGTGTTTTCGTTCGGCTGATAGTGGACAATCGCCCCGTTGGGGCCGCTGCCGGCAATGGTTCCGAAACTGTCCGAAAAGAAATTTTCGCCTTTGGCCCGGAACCGGCGAAGCTGACTGACGACATCAAGCTCGCTGAGGCCGGCGCGGTGGTGGTCAAGCCAGTGTAAAAAGCGGACTACGGCAATACCGTCGCGGTGATGTGCCCGGCGGATGCCGTCCAGTTCGACCGGATTTTTGACTGCTTTCCATTTTTGAATGGGATCGGCCAAGTTGACCAGCCAGATTTTGAGATTTTTCATGATGTTTTGCAGTTGTTTCGGGGTCTGATTGAAGCTGAGACCGATTTCTTTGCCCTTGTAGGCGGCAAGCTCGTTTTCAATGCGCTTCATGTCGGTGGTGAACAGGCTGACTTCTCCCGAGCGGTCTACCAAGGCAAAGGCCCGGAGCAACGGCGTGTCCGGCAGGCAGGACGAGCGCAGGTTCATCAGCCAGGACACGGCATCGCACTCGCAGATGAAATAGGCGTCAAGTCCGTTTTGATTCATAAAATCGGTGAGGTAAGAAATTTTTTCATCCATCGACACGCCGCAGAATTTGATGTCATGTTCAAAGATGTCTGCCGGATGTGCGGACAGCCGCGGCGGAAGAAAATTGTCACCGCAGTCAATGAACGTGTGGCGTTTCAGGGTTCGGTTCCAATAATCGGTTTCGCTGATTGAGTGGCACCAGGCATCATAACCGATGACGCAGGGATCGGCGAGGTTTTTTTGCATCCAGGTGCCGAGGCTGTCGGTTGTGCAGACAACGCTAATTCGGGTCGGGTCGGTTTCTTGTGCAGCCTGAAGTTCGTAACGGCCGTCAACCAGCAAAACTGCTTTGTCCCGAAAGACAATCAGGTTGCCGGCAGAGCCCGTAAAGCCGCTGAGCTGACGGAGCAGATTTTCTTCGGGTAGCACGTCTTGTCCCAAAAACATGTTGTTGCGGGTGATGATTAAGGCGTCCAGTTTGCGGCGGATCAGTTTTTTTTGTATTTCGGAAAGTGTCATGGGATGTTCCTTGTTATTTTTCTTTTTGCATAAGGGCGGCGCGCCAGTTGTCCAGTTCATAAAGCCGGCACAGCGTCAAACCGTGTTTTTGATGTTCGGAAATTACCCAGTCGGTTTGATTGTCAACAAAGCCGGAAAGGATTGCATAGCCGCCGGATTTGAGTGAAGCGGCCAACTGCGGTGCCATTTCAATCAGCGGGCGGGCAAGAATGTTGGACAGAATTAAATCGTAGGGTGCGTTTTCTTTGACTAGCGGTGCCTGATAGCCATTGCTGACGGCGGCGTTTATCCGGTTGGCAAGGTTGTTGTCGGCAGCGTTTTCCCGGGTGACCCAGACGGCTTCTTCGTCAATGTCAATGGCAGTGATGCTGCAGTTTTTTTGCCAAAGTTTGGCTGCAGCCAGCGACAAAATTCCGGAGCCGGTGCCGACGTCAAGAATCCGCTCCGGAAGAAAGCCCCGGTGATACAGGTCGCAAATTGCTTTGAGGCAGGAACGGGTGGTTTGGTGGTCCGACCCGAATGCGGTGGCAGCGTAAATTCGCAGCGGAATTTTTTTTGTTTGCGGGGCAGCGGTTTCGTGGATGCCGTAAATCATAAAATCTTCAACCTCAAACGGGGCAAATTTTATGACATAGTCTTTGAGCCAGTTGGCGCTTTCGAGCCGGGAAATTTTGTATTCGGGAAGCGTCAGCCCTTGTCTGCGGGCGGCGGCCAGCATGCGTTGTTCGTCAAAATCGCCGCTTTGGTAGCCCACGTATTCGTCATTGCCGTCATCGTCATAATTGCAGGCGGTTACTTCAAAATATTCTTCCAAAAAAGCTTCCAGAGCTTCGGTGTTTTGTCCCCGGGGAAAAAAGCTTATCTGCCAGCAGCTGCTTGTCATGGCCGATTTATCCTCTATCTTTATAAACATTTATTTACTAACGCGAGTTTATAGTATAATAATTAAAAATAAATTTAATTCTAACACGGGAATGCAAAATGAAAAAAGGTGTCCTGCTCTGCGGAATTATGATGCTTTCTTCTTGTATATATGCCGGAAACCACGAGAATATCGGGGCTTTTCGGAATGATATTTTTTCGGTATGGAACGGATATTTCATTACTTTTTATGACGACAGCCGTCCCGAACTGGTCAAAACGGAAATGATTGAAGACCGGAATTATAAGAAAAATGAATCGGCTACGGCCTATCGCGGTTATTCGGTTTTGAACAGCAAGCGTTATCGTAAAGACTATTACAGTCAGGTTTATCTGCACCCCAATAAATCCGGCGCGCTGAATACGGCTTCGGTCCCGCATAAATTTGAGCCCTCTGACCGCTTGAAACTGTTGGGCGAAGTGTCTATCGACGGGCAGACTTACAGGCTGGTGCCCAGCGAGATGAAGGGTTTTGTTTTTCTGATTGATAAGGACGGCGCTTTTTATAATAAAATGGGGAAGGTCAACGGCGGCAGCCTGATTTTGCTGGATCCGGAATTTTTCCCGTATCCCGATGATTTGCGGCTGGTGGAAGTGGCGTCTTCTTCTTCCACGCAGACCAAGCCGGTGGAAGGTTTTGACGTTAAATATGACGGCATCCGCATGGACCGCATCTGGTTTACTTATCTGGATTATGCCGATAAAGACGGCGGGCGTTTTGAAAATATCAGCTTTCCGAACAAGCCGGGGCTGATTGAGATTAACGGTATCGGTTTTCGGATTTTAAATGCAACGGATGAGAAAATCGACTACATGGTTTTGAAAGATTAAAAAAATCTTGCGTGTCGGAACAGTTTGTTGTATAAGACACCCGAATTAAGATTTTTTTAGGAGTAAATAGATGTCTGGACACTCCCAGTTTAAGAATATTATGTATCGTAAAGGGGCTCAGGATGCCAAAAAAGCAAAAGTTTTTGCCAAGCTGGCCCGCGATATTACGATTGCTGCAAAAAGCGGCCTGCCCGAACCGGATAAAAATCCGCGTCTGCGTCTGGCTATTCAGGCGGCCCGCGCCGAAAGCATGCCTAAAGACAATATTGAACGCGCTATTGCCAAAGCCAGTCAGACGGCCGGCGGTGATGATTATGTTGCCGTGCGCTATGAAGGTTTCGGTCCCGGAAAAGTTGCCGTTATTGTCGAAGCTCTTACGGATAACAAAAACCGTACGGCCGGCAATATCCGCACTATTTTCGGTAAGCGCGGCGGCGTTATGGGTGAAAGCGGTTCGGTTACTTTTAATTTTGAACGCATCGGATTTATTCAGTATCCGCTGAGTGTGGCTGATGCCGACAAAATGTTTGAAACTGCTTTGGAAGCCGGTGCCAATGATGTGGTCAGCGATGACGAACATCATGAGATTGAAACGCTTCCCGATGACCTGAATACCGTGACTGAAGCTTTGGAAAAACAGTTCGGTACGCCGTCGGCATCCCGGTTGGATTGGAAACCTTTGGTTAAAACAGATGTTTCCGATTTGGAGACGGCTCAGAAGTTTTTGGATTTTATTGATACGCTGGATGATGATGACGATGTTCAGCATGTTTATCACAATGCCGAAATTTCTGACGAAATTATGGAAAAACTGAACGCCGAATAAGGCGGCATCCGGCAAAAATGCTTTACTGAAGAGCCGGTTGAGGGTGTCAGCAGGCTCTTTCTTTTTGGGAGGGGCGAAATGCGTATCTTGGGACTTGATCCCAGTTTGTCATCTACCGGCTGGGGAATTGTCGATGCCGTGGATAATCGTCTGCATTATGTGGCAGACGGTTTTATTCCCACCGATGCCAAAATGCCGATATCCGAGAGACTGGCGCTGATTAACAAAACTTTGTGCGATGTTATCCGGCAGTATCAGCCGCAGGAGGCTGCCATTGAAAAGGTGTTTCTCAACTCCAATCCGGTATCGACCATTAAACTTGGCATGGCCCGCGGGGTGGTTATTATGTCACCGGCCCAGTTCGATATCAGTGTGACAGAGTATGAGCCCAATAAAATTAAAAAAGCTGTTGTCGGAGTTGGCAAAGCCGAAAAAAATCAGGTGGAAACTATGGTCAAAGTTCTTCTTCCCGGCTGCAGGCCGAAAAATAACGACTCTTCCGATGCGCTGGCTATAGCGATTACGCATGCGCATCTCAGGGGGATAAGCCGTCTGGCTGGTGGCTAAAGCAGATTTAGCGGGAAGGGGAAAAGGTTGTATAACGGACGCTTAATGCAGAAATTGCGGGTTGAAAGTTTCCTCACGTACCTTTAAAGTACGCTGCGGTACTTTCACCCTTGTTTCTTATTAATTGTCTCGTTCTCCAACCTTTTTCAAAAGGTCGTATAATGGCGAAACAGAGCGTTTAACTGCGGTCTGGCGGTCGGCGGAAAAACATATTGGGTTGTTATTGGTTGATTAAGGAATAAAAGATGGATTTGATTGAAGAAGAGGTCAGGCAGTTATTGAGCAAGGACAATACCGGGCATGGTTTTGACCATGTGCTGCGGGTTTGTCGTCTTGCCGAAAAGCTGGCGCGGCAGGAATGTGCCGATGTTGAGCTGGTTCGTTTAGCGGCTTTGCTGCATGATGTTGATGATTATAAATTGTTTGGCGCCGCGGCGGCTCAAAATTTATCCAACGCCTATGCCATTATGCAAAAGGCCGGCCTTTCCGAAACGCGCCAAAAGGCTGTGGCGGATATTATCAGAACAATGGGATATTCTAAAGCGCTTCAGGGAATTCGGCCGCAGTCTCCGGAGGGAAAAGTTGTTTCCGATGCCGATATGTTGGATGCCATCGGGGCTTTGGGAATAGTTCGCTGCCTGACTTATGCGGTGGCTCGTTGCGAAACGGTTGTTTTTGACGAACATGTCTGGCCCGAGGCGAATCTCAGCGCCGAGGAATATAAAAAGCCCGGGCGGGCGTCCGATAACTTTATCAATCATTTTTTTGAAAAGCTGCTGAAACTTAAATCCATGATGCTGACATCGTCCGGCCGGCGGGAGGCCGAGCAGCGGCATAAGTTGATGGTTGATTTTTTATATGCTTTTTTTCGGGAGCAGGGGCTGTATAATTGGATTGATTATCTGGAAAATTTTGAACGGGAGCATTCTCGTTCTGCGGCCTGACGCGGTTGTTTTTATTTTGTTCGCTTTTTGCAATAAATTCTTGCAGGGCAGGGCGAAATTGTATAAGCTTGCAGTCAGAAAAATTTTGATGAGGGTAAAATGATAGCCAAACTGCGCGGAATTGTCGATGCGCTCGGCGAAGACAGCTGCATTATAGACGTTAACGGCGTGGGATATCTGGTTTTTGCGTCGTCGAAAACCTTGTCCCGCTTGAAGGCCGGTGAAGCAGCAAATATATTAATTGAGACCGTGGTTCGCGAAGACAGTATCACGCTGTTTGGTTTTGGCGATGCCTGGGAGAAAGAATGGTTTAATACTCTGACTAAGGTTCAGGGGGTAGGGACAAAGGTGGGGCTGGCAATTTTGTCGGTGCTGACACCTTCCCAATTGTCTCAGGCGGTGGCGGCTCAGGATAAAAATTCTTTTGCCCGGGCCAACGGGGTCGGTCCGAAGCTGGCGGCGCGAATTGTAACCGAACTGAAAGACAAAATTGTTACGGTTCCGATTAGTGAATTTGCCAGGGAGGTTAATATGGACATGACGCCGAATCAGCAGACCGAGGCATATGAGGATGCTTTGGTCGGCAGAGTTGAAGATCCCTCAAAAATGGAAGATGCAATTTCCGCGTTGGTTAATCTGGGATATCAGCGTCTGGAGGCGTACCGGGCCGTTAATCAGGCCGCCTCGCAGAATCCGGATGCGGATATGGCTCAGTTGATTAAGCTGGCCCTTAAAGAATTTGCCAAGAAAGACTAAACATGATTGAAGAACGTATTGTCAGTCCGCAGAGAACAGAAGAAGACGAACGCCAGAATTTGACTAATCCGGTGTCGTTGCGTCCGACCAGTCTGGATGATTTTGTCGGGCAACGGGCTGTCTGTGAAAATCTTAAAGTTTTTATTGAAGCGGCCAAACAACGCGGAGAAGCTTTGGACCATGTGCTGTTGTTCGGCCCCCCCGGGCTTGGAAAGACGACGCTGGCTTCAATCGTGGCCAAAGAGCTTGGGGTTGGTTTTCGGGCAACATCGGCGCCGATGATTTCCAAATCCGGAGATTTGGCGGCCATCCTGACAAATCTTGAGCGAAACGATGTTTTGTTTATTGATGAGATTCACCGTTTAAATCCGGCAATTGAAGAAGTTCTTTATTCGGCTATGGAAGATTTTCAGCTGGATTTGATTATCGGCGAGGGGCCGTCTGCCCGGTCGGTGCGAATCGATTTGCAGCCGTTTACGCTGGTTGGTGCAACGACCCGTTCGGGTATGTTGTCGACACCGTTGCGCGAACGGTTCGGTATTCCGTTGCGGCTTGATTTTTATTCGCCTGAAGAGCTTGAAAAAATTGTTTTGCGCGGCGCCCGTCTGCTGGGAGTGCCGTTGTCCGAAATCGGGGCGTTGGAGATTGCCAAACGTTCACGCGGGACACCCCGCGTAGCAGGCCGGTTATTGCGGCGGGTCCGCGATTTCGGAGCTGTTTCCGGTGCGACGGAAATTGATAACAAAATTGCGGATACCGCCTTGCGGCGGCTTGATGTCGACAATTACGGGCTTGACGCGTTTGACCGGCGCTATCTTAACTGCATTGTCCAGAATTACGGCGGCGGTCCGGTCGGGGCTGATACGCTGGCTGCGGCTTTGTCTGAAGAACGCGATACGATAGAAGAGGTTATTGAACCGTTTTTGCTCAAGCTCGGTTTTTTGCAGCGGACGCCCCGGGGACGGATGATTTCGGATTTGGGATGTCGTTATCTGGGGGTGGCGAAGCCGCGCAAAGACAAAGATTTTAAGCAATTGGATTTATTGGAAGATTAAGGAAAATTTGCAATGATTATTAAGGCTGTTTCTCCTGCGGAAGGAGAATTTAAAGATAACGAGTTTTTGTTTCCGGTACGTGTCTATTATGAGGATACCGATGCCGGCGGTATTGTTTATTATGCCAATTATCTGAAGTTTGCGGAACGCGCCAGAACGGAATTTATCCGGGCTTTGGGTGTCCGCCAGCAGGAAGGGCTCGAGGCCGAAGACCGCGCCGGTTTTGTTGTGCGCCATTGTGAAATGGATTTTCTGCTGCCGGCGGTTTTGGATGACGAGTTGGTCGTGGCAACCCGGATTACCGAAATCCGGGGTGCGGCAATGACCATGCGTCAGGAAATACGGCGCGGTGATCAGTTGTTGGTGGAAACGGAAGTGCAGGTTGTTTATCTGACTTTTAAAAACAAACGGCCGTCCCGGATTCCCAAGGAACTGGTTGCCAAAATGGAGCAGTATTTGTAAAACTTCCGGTGTGGTTGACCCGAATGCCTTTTTGCCGATGGCAAAAGGGCGTTTTTTTTTTAATTTTATGGTAAAAGAAAAGGTTATTAATTGAATCTTTAAAATTTTATGTTAGATTGCGCATAACATTCAGCATAATATAACTTAAAAGGTATAAATTAATATGGAAACAGAAGCTCTCGGTGAAGTTGCAAATGCTGCCGCCCAAATGTCTATGTGGGATTTGGTGTGGGCCTCGGATATGGTGACCAAAGTGGTGATGATCGGTTTGATTGCGGCCTCGGTTTGGTCTTGGGCGATTATTTTCGAAAAATGGGGAACGCTGCGTCAGGTTAAGCAGCGCTCGTCCAAGTTTGAGGAAAAATTTTGGTCCGGCGGGTCGCTTGACCGGTTGTATGACAGTTTGGGCAATCATCCCAATAATCCGATGGCGGCCATGTTTGTTGCGGCCATGCGGGAATGGAAGCGTACCAACATTCTCAAATCCAAGACAGACAGAGGTTTGCGCGGCGTTTCGCTGCAACAGCGGATAGAGAAGGCAATGACGGTCTCCATGGACAAAGAGCTGGACGAGCTTGATACCCGGATGGGCTTTTTGGCTTCTACGGGCTCGGTGGCGCCGCTGGTCGGATTGTTTGGTACCGTATGGGGCATTATCAACAGTTTTAATGCAATCGGTGCAACACAGAGCAATTCATTGTCAGCCATGGCGCCGGGAATCGCCGAGGCGTTATTTACAACGGCCTTCGGACTGATTGCCGCTATTCCGGCGGTGGTGGCTTATAATAAGATTTCTTCGGAAATTGACCGCTTTGCCAAGCGGTTGGAGAATTTTATGGCCGAGTTTTCCAGTATTTTATCCCGAGAGATTGACGATACGGCCATTAAAGCCGAAATGGCCGGGGAGTAACGGACGGTGTTTGGTTTTCAGAATAATAATATGTCGGGCCGGCGTTCGGGGCGCTATCAGCGAAATGCGGAAATAAACATTACCAATTTGATGGATATTATGATGGTTCTGCTGGTGGTCTTTATGGTGGCCGCGCCGTTGATGACTTCCGGCATTGCGCTGGATTTGCCGAAAGTCGGCGGCAAGGCGCTGGAAGGCAAAGACACTTCGATAAATATCAGCGTTGACAAAGACGGATATTATTATATCGGCGAGAGCGAAGTTCCTGCCGATAAAATCGTAGATAAACTGAATGCCATGCGTGCGGAAAACAATACGCTGAGCGTGACCATATCCGGCGATACCGATGCCGAATACGGGCGGGTTATCGGTTTGATGGCAATTTTGAAGGAAGCCGGTTTTGATAAGGTCGGTTTGCGGACGGAGCCCAAACCTCTGAACCAGAGAAGGAAATAATTGCCGTACAATGAAGGACGCCCTCAGAAAATCGCTTTTGCTGCATTTGGTGGTATTTATCCTTTTTGTGATAGATTTGCCGTTGTTTTGGTTTGAGCGGACACCGCCGGGGCAGGTGCCGATTATTGTCGATTTGAAGGATGTCAAAATTTCCGAAATGACCAATTTGCCGCCCAAAGCAAAATTCGGCAAAGAAGACAAGGCGGCCAGTCAGGTCAAGCGCAAGATAGAAAAGAATTATGCCAAAGAAGAACCAAAACCGGAGGTGCGTCAGGAGAATCCCAAAAAGGAAGAGCCGGAGGTTAAGGATACACCGAAGATAGAACCTCAGCCGTCTAAACCCAAACGGGACTTTTTAGAGGCGCCGGAACCGCAAAAACCGGCAAAAAAAGCAAAGCCTAAAAAGATAGCGCCGCCGCCGTCAAAACCGAAGTTCAAAGCATCTCCGGCACCCAAAAAACCGGAACCCGAAAAAGAGGACAAGCAACCGACACTGGCTAATCCGCTGAAGAGTTTGCTGGCTTCGGTTGATGCTTTGGAAAAGGCGGAGGGAAACACCGACAGCACGGCAACCATTAAAGAAGGAACCGATGTTCAAAATATGGGAATAGAAGGCGGAATCGGCGGTTCTTATTTCAGCGAGCTGTCAATTTCCGAGATAGACGCAATTGCCGGGCGTTTGCGCGCCTGTTGGAATTTGGATCCCGGCGCCATGGGAATTGAAGATATGATTGTGGAAATCAGAGCCCAGCTTAATCAGGACGGAACGGTTCGCAGCGTTGATATTCTGAATGATTCCCGCTACAACAGCGACAGTCATTTCCGTTCGGTGGCGGATAGTGCAAAACGGGCCGTTTATATCTGTGCCCCTTACACGATTTTGGCTGATAAATACGCCGATAAATATGATTTATGGAAGACGATGCTGTTGCGTTTTAATCCACTGGATGCTTCGATTCAATAATATTGATGTTGAGCAAAAACAGCTCCGCGTGATATTCGGAGCTGTTTTTTGTTTTTCTAAAAAGCGAGGACACAACGAACGCGGTAATAGTCATCCTTAGGGCCGTAGCTGCTCACATTGCCGTCGGACGGTCTGACGTTCCAGGCGTTATAGTTATTGCCCTCGGACGAAGACCAGTAATAACCATTCTGAAGCTGCGTCTTAGATAATTTTTGAAGACCTAAGTTAATAGCCCCATAGCTGAAGTTCATCACATACAGCTCTCCGGCTGCAGGTAAGTACCAGCCGCTGCTGCCCGTCCCACTGGAAACCGGTTTATAAGTATTGCAATATTCCGCTGCCGGATAACTATTGCTACTGCTGTAATTTATGATACATGAAGTATTTGTTGCTCCTCTAAAGTCTG
>CALXLC010000039.1 GCA_944389095.1 uncultured Alphaproteobacteria bacterium | reverse complement strand
TTTGCTTTTTATTTGACAGTTGCCAGACCGTCACCTTTATTCTAGCAAAGGAGTTTTTTTGCTGTAAAGCTATAAGCTCTTTGGAACTACCGGCCTAGCCGGTAGTTTTCTTGTTACAAAAAAAACGACAAGTTTATAACTTGTCGCTCTTCCCCCAAAATTTAGCCGTTTTTCCCATAAACTGAAATCCCGACAAAAAAACACCGAAACCTTTTTGCGGCTTCGGTGTTTTTTTCAACTTTTATCAGAACCGATATTCAAGCACCTTACGTCGGTAACGCAAACTCGTCTGCCCAGCTTCAATAGCTTTGGCATTTGAAGAAACCGGTGCCAGAACGGAATACTTGGTATCACCCCACGGATGAATTTCTCCGCTGACGACGTCCATATAAAAATACCGCGTCGCCTTGTTCAGTTTCTGCCGGATAAACCACACCACCGCAGGAGCATCCGTCCACAAAATTCGCGGAACGGCCTGCAGCAACAGCGTATCGCCCTCCAGCTTCCGCAAAACATATTCCGTTACGGCCTTTTTGCTCAACCGCCATTCGGGAATCAGACATTGCGTCCCGTCGCGTAAATCGGTAATCAGGCGATATTCCGTACCGTCGGCAGCTGTCCAGCAATAAGTTTTGGGCGCCGTCCGATAATCCTCAAAGGTTCCCTGCGGCACGGCATACCAAAAGTTAAACCCCGGAAAATCTTCCCTGTCTTCATGAGGCATCGCCGTAAAATCTTTGGCAATCTCCAAAATATAATCCACATAGCGGACGACCCAAAGCTTATAGGTTTTGCCTTTTTCATAAATCAGTTCTCCGTTGCGGCGAAAATCCTGAAGACACAGCAGCCGCCGAAAAGTCAGACGTTTAATACCCTGTCCCAAATGAGATTCCGCAGCATGCTGCAAAATTTCTCTTTCCGATAAATTTTTCATAATTATTCAATTTAATTAATAATAAAATCAAGATTTGTGCAGCATATCACTTTTGACAAATTCTTCAACAAAAAAAACAACCGGTTTTATACAAACCGGCTGCCTTTTCAGAAAACTTACTCTACCAGCAAATCAATGCACTTTTCAAACTCCAGAACATCCCCTTCCAGCAAAAATCCGAAACGAATAACCGTCCCGTCAAAAAAATCAACCAGACAAGGAATAATCCCCAAACTTCTGTCACAAAACACAGCTTTGTCCCCGGCAGTCATCAACAACGGGGTAACCTCGCTCTGACCGTAAGGATTCAGCATGTAATAAAGCTGATAGACGGCTCTCACCGCAAACTTGTCCAAACTCATTTCCGGCAATACGGAAATCACTCTGTTGCATTTATCTCCGGCATCCGAAAAATCAACCGTTCCAAAACCGGAAACCTTTACATAAGCCGGCTTGACTTCAACGACAAAACCGCTTTTTTCAAGTTGTTCAATAACGTTTTTCTGTTCCATAATAATTATTTTTTGAATTAAACATGTAATATCTAAGTAATTTTTTGCTTATTTTTTCATAGCACATCAATTCGCTTTTTGCAAGAATTTATACCGCAAAAAAAAATTCCCCCGTTTCCGGAGGAATTTTTTGTTTTGAAAAACGGAAAACTACTCGTCGTCTTCGACAACTTCGGGTTCGCCGACTTTTTCGGTATTGCCGAACTCTTCCAAATCGGCAACACTGTCGCCCAAAACCTCGCTTCCGGTTTCTTCCTCAAGCTCTTCGTCGTCTCCTTCGTCCGCCTCAAGCTTGGTAACCGAAACAACCTTTTCGTTTCCGGTCGTTCTGAACAAAATGACGCCCTGAGTCTTGCGTCCGGCAATTCGGATATCCTCAACGGGCATCCGGATAAGCTTTCCGGCATCGGTCACCATCATCAGCTGATTATTATCCTCTATCGGGAATGAGCTGACGATTTCTTTGTTGCGGGCAGACATTTCCATATTGGCAATACCCTGTCCGCCGCGGCCGGTAACTCTGTATTCATAAGAAGAAGAACGCTTGCCGTAACCGGTTGAGGTAACCGACAAAATAAATTGTTCCTTCTCGCGCATCAGAGCATATTTTTCCGGCGTCAAAACAGTAAACGGAATTCCCGTCTCTTCCGGAGCAACAATGCAGTCGCCGCCGCGTTCGGCCTGAATTTTCTTGGCTGCGTTGGAAATTTTCAGATATTCCTCCCGTTCTTCCGCGGTGGCCTTGCTGTGATTCAGAATAGACATTGAAACCACTTCGTCATCACCCAGCAGACGAATGCCGCGGACGCCGGTAGAACTGCGGCCGGCAAAAACGCGTACTTCCGTAACCGGGAAGCGGATGCACTTTCCGCTGCGCGCCGCCAGCAAAACATCACCGTCTTCATCACAAATACGAACATTAATCAGCCTGTCACCCTCATCAAGCTTCATGGCTATTTTGCCGTTTGACTGAACATTTACAAAATCCGTCAGCAGATTGCGGCGGACATTGCCTTGCGCCGTCGCAAACATAATCGACAGATTCTGACAATCCGCCTCATTTTCCGGAAGTTTCATAATTGTGGTAATCGTTTCTCCGGCATCAAGCGGCAGCAGGTTGATAAACGGTTTGCCCTTGGAAATCGGAGAACCCAGCGGCAATTTGTAAACCTTCATCTTGTAAACCAGCCCCTTTGAGGAGAAGAACAGTACCGGCGTATGGGTTGAGGCCACAAACAACCGGGTAACAAAATCCTCGTCTTTGGTCGACATTCCGGATTTTCCTTTGCCGCCGCGGCGCTGAGCCTTATAGGCGTTCAGCGGCACCCGCTTGATATAGCCGGCTTCGGTTACCGTCACAACCATTTCCTCGCGTTGAATCAGCGATTCAATATTGGTGTCATACTCAATCTCTTCAATTTTAGTGCGCCGCGGCGTGGCATATTCATCCTTAATTGCCACAAGTTCGTCGCGCATAATGCCGTAAAGTTTTTCACGACTGCTCAAAATTGACAGACACTCTTTAATTTCATCGCCGAGAGAAACCAGTTCTTCATGAATTTTATCCCGTTCCAGACCGGTCAAACGCTGCAGACGCAAATCCAAAATCGCTTTGGCCTGAGCTTCCGATAAATGATAAGTACCGTTTTCGACTTTGCGGTCCGGCTCGTCAATCAGCTTCACCAGAGTTTCCACCTCGCCGGCCGGCCAGGCTTTTGCCAGCAAAGCGTCCTTGGCATCCTGAGGTGTCGGCGCATTACGAATCAGCTCAATAACCGGATCAATATTTTCCACCGCAATGGCCAAACCGACCAACACGTGCGCACGGTCACGGGCTTTATTCAGCAAAAAGATGGTGCGGCGGCGGATAACCTCCTCGCGAAATTCGATAAAGGCAGCAATGATTTCCTTCAAATTCATCATCATCGGCCGACCGTTGTTGATTGCCAGCATATTCATGCCGAAACTGGTCTGCAGCGGTGTATATTTATACAACTGGTTCAAAACCACGTCGGCCTGAAAATCGCGTTTGACTTCAATCACCACACGCACGCCCTGACGGTCGGATTCATCGCGTATTTCGGAGATACCGTCAATTTTCTTTTCTTTAATCAGTTCGGCAATACGGGTAATCATCGCGGCCTTGTTGACCTGATACGGAATTTCGTGAACAATGATGGCTTCTTTGTCCTTATGCAGTTCCTCAATGGTGCATTTGGCGCGCATCATCACCGAACCTCTGCCGTTCAGATAAGCCGACTTTGCGCCCGAATAACCAAGAATCAAACCGCCGGTCGGAAAGTCCGGTCCGGGGACAATTCTGATTAAATCCTCAATTGATACCTGCGGATTGTCTATATAAGCGCAGCAGGCATCAATCACTTCGCCCAGATTATGCGGCGGAATATTGGTTGCCATACCGACGGCGATACCGTTGGCACCGTTAACCAGCAGGTTCGGATAACAAGCCGGCAGCACCGAGGGCTCCTGCAAGCTCTCATCATAGTTCGGCATAAAATCGACGGTGTCTTTGTCAATGTCGTCAATCAGGGCATGAGCCACCTTGGCCAGACGCGCTTCGGTATAACGCATCGCCGCGGCACTGTCCCCGTCCATGGAGCCGAAATTACCCTGCCCGTCAATCAGCGGCACCCGCATGGAAAACGGCTGCGCCATACGCACCATCGCCTCATAAACGGAACTGTCACCGTGCGGATGGTATTTACCCAAAACATCACCGACGATGCGGGCCGATTTACGAAACGGTCGGTTATAATCATACCCGTTTTCATAAGCCGAATAAATAATGCGGCGGTGCACCGGCTTCAAACCGTCCCGAACGTCAGGCAGCGCACGCGACACGATAACGCTCATCGCATAATCAAGATAAGAACGACGCATCTCTTCGGAAATTTCAATCGGGGTAATGTCTTTGTTGGTATTTTCGTTAACCAGATTAATTTCTTCTTCGCTCACTTTTAGTTACCTTTACATAATTACAAACTTATCAGACTATAGCAAAAATCCCCCGCGTCTGCCAGTCAATAAACCGAGTTATGCCCAGATAAAAACGGCAAATTCTTCTCTACGGGCAAAAAAACCGCCTTAAAATCGATGTGCCCTTCGGAACCCCCGTCAAAAAGTTAACGCGTTTTTTGCTGACGGCGAAAAAAACACCCCGGATAAAAAACTTGCAAAATAATTATTTCCACTTATGATGAAATCGTTATCCGGAGACGGATAATGGTGTCTCAAAAACATCATCAAAGTAAACTCCCTCGGAGGAGTATGGGAAATAAGCACGCCTGCGTGACGAATAACCATGACTGCGCTTTGACAGTTTTTGAGCTCCTCCGCCTTTAGTTGTAAAGGCGGTTTTTGCTAATCAAAACAGGAGCTTAAAATGACAAAAAGATTCAAAAAAAGAACTTATCTCAAAAAAACAGCTGTTTGAATTTTCGTCAGATATCTACCAATGGCGCAAAGCAGCCCGCCTCACCCTTGAAGAATTTGACAGGAGAACTTCCGGCTCTTTCAAACGTCTCGAACGGATAGAACTCGGCCTTGACGATTTGCACTGGAGCGATTTATTCTTTTTGGCCAAATTCTATCGCAAAAAAATCATTCTCAGTTTTGAAGACTGCTGATACCGAAAGCTCCGCCGAAACAACCGGCGGAGCTTTCCTTAAAACAGACAATTTTGTTAAAACGGAATATCGTCGTCCAAATCCGCTGCCGGAGCTGCCGACGGTGTGGAATCCCAACCGTTGCCGCCGCCCGCGGGGGTAAAGACATCGTTTCCGCCGGCCGGAACACCGTCTCCGCGACCGTCAAGCATAACCAGATTTCCGCTGAAGTTCTGCAAAACAACTTCGGTCGTATAACGTTCCTGACCGTTATTATCCTCCCATCTGCGGGTCTGCAGCTGTCCTTCCAGATAGACTTTTGACCCTTTGCGCAGATAGCGCTCGGCCACATCGGCCAGCTGCGGGTTAAAAATAACCACCCGGTGCCACTCGGTGCGGTCCTTGCGCTCGCCGGTAGCCTTATCGCGCCAGGTATCGCTGGTCGCTACGTTGAGATTAACGATTTTTGAGCCGCTGGCGGTATTGCTGACTTTGGGATCAGCCCCCAGATTTCCGACCAAAATTACCTTATTGATACTGCCTGCCATGTTACTTTACCTTTATACCATGCAATTAAACCTGTTTCCGACTATACATTGAATAAATTTGAAAAGGAACAAAAAAATCAATAAACCTGTGTATATTCGCCGTTCTGCAGCCGATAGACGCCGTAATTGATTGATTTGGCCGGATTTCCGTTATGATAAATCACCTCGCCCCACGGCATTTTAAACACATTTCCTTCCAAAGAACCGGTCAAATCGGCGTAATCAAACGAGTCGGCAAGGTTAACCAAATCCGCCCACAACTTTACTGCCGAAAAACCGTAAACCCCCAATCCGTCCGGCTCTGCCCCCTTCAGCCGGAGCCTCACCAGCGTTTCCGTAAAATCCGGACTGTCTTTCAGCGAAGGCAGCGCCATAAAATAAGAACCGTCCGCCAAATCGCCCATCATTTCCTGATATTTGCCGTTGGCCTGATAACGGCTGGTAAAAATAACGACGCCGCTGTTCTCGTCTTTCAGCTCACGCGAAAAAGAAGCGATGTCTTCCGAACTGCCCAGCACAAAAACCACGCCGCTGCCCTGGGCGTTTACGTCTCTGGCCATTTGTTGGCTGTCTTCTCCGTAATTGGCAAAATTATAGGTCTTCAAAAGCGTTGGCACACCCCGGCGCCGGAATTCGTTCTGAACGGAAACCGCCATTTCCACAACCCGCCGCAGCCGTGAATCATAAACCAAAGCCACCGGCTGCCCGTCAAAATGTTCCTGATAATACGCAAAAAAATCTTCTCCCAGCCGGTCTGTCGACCCGACCATTTTAACCAGTCCGCCATGATTGTGCTGCGTTTCGGCGCGAGCAACGGTCGTCGGCACAATCTGAAAAATACCGGCCTTGGCATAAATTGCCGAAACCCTGTCAAAAGAATTGGTACAATACGGACCGATAACCACGCTTATCTTGTCTTCGCGGGAAGAATTAACCGCCATCATCTGCGCGGTGGAAACGGCAAACGTATCGTCGCATTGGTCATCAACAACCACCAGATTGACTTTTTCGCCGTTAATACCGCCTTCGGAATTGAGGTCGTCAACCGCAATGCGGACACCGTTGACCAGCTCGTCGCCAAAAGTCTTCAACTCGCCCACCCGCGGCGCAATCACCGCCATGTTGACCGCGGCCTGTACCTCGGCCGAGCAGAGCAGCACCGCCGGCAGAATTATTTTCAAACAAGATTTAAACATAAATACAAGAACATAGGTTTTAGTGCACTCAGGGCATAATATATCTTTATATAAAATTTGCAAGGCTTTTTTCTGACACCGCCCGGACCGGCCTTCCCCTTCAATTTTACTATTGCTATTCTCAGGCAAATTCACTATATTTCACCACACAGGAGAAATACTATGAGCAACGACGCAATCGAAATCAAAGGCGCCCGGGAACATAACCTGAAAGGCGTCGACATTACTATTCCCAAAAACAAACTGACCGTCATCACCGGATTATCCGGTTCCGGCAAATCCTCTTTGGCTTTTGACACCATTTACGCCGAAGGACAACGCCGCTATGTGGAAAGTCTGTCATCTTATGCCCGGCAGTTTCTTGATCTTATGAAAAAACCGGAAGTTGATGCCATTGAAGGCTTGTCCCCGGCCATTTCGATTGAGCAGAAAACCACTTCGCACAACCCGCGGTCAACCGTCGGCACCGTCACCGAAATTTATGACTACATGCGTCTGCTCTGGGCCCGCGCCGGCACCCCTTATTCCCCGGCAACGGGACTGCCGATTGAATCCCAGACCGTATCCCAGATGGTCGATAAAATCCTGGCGATGCCCGAAGGGACCCGGCTGTTGATTCTGGCCCCCGTCGCCCGCGGCAAAAAAGGCGAGTTCAAAAAAGAAATTGAATCGTTGCAAAAACAGGGATACCAGCGTCTGAAAATCGACGGCGAAATCTATGATATCGAAGAAGCCCCCGCCCTCAACAAAAATCAAAAACACGATATCGAGGTCGTGGTGGACCGCATTGCCGTCAAACCGGAAATAGCCGAACGTCTGGCCCAATCGGTGGAAACCGCCCTCAAACTCGGCGACGGGTTAATTTTTGCCGAAGATTACAAGACGCATGAGCGAACAACGTTTTCTTCAAAATTTGCTTGTCCCGTTTCCGGTTTTACCATTGAGGAAATCGAACCCCGGCTGTTTTCATTCAACAACCCTTACGGCGCCTGCCCGCATTGTGACGGCATCGGTGCCAGACTGTACATGGATCCGAACCTGATTGTTCCCAACACCAAATTGTCGCTGTCGCAAGGCGCCATTGCGCCATGGAACGTCGGACGTTCGTCTTTCCACAATCAGGCAATTACTTCTCTATGCGACTTTTTGCAAATATCGCCCAAAACCCCGTGGGAAGAACTTCCGGAAAAAGCCCGTGACCTCATACTGTACGGTTCGGGCAACGTCTGTGTTCCGATGTACTATTCCAGCTTTGTTTCGGACAAACCGTTTGAAGGCGTCATTCCCAACATGGAACGTCGTTTTCTGGAAACCGATTCGGCTTGGGTTCGCGAAGAATTCTCCCGTTATCAGTCGGCCGCCACTTGCGAATACTGCCACGGCAAACGTCTCAAGCCGGAAGCTCTGGCCGTAAAAATCGGCGGACTTGATATTATGGAAGCGTCCGACATGTCCATTAAAAAAGCGCTGACCTGGTTCCGCGGTATCGGACCGACCCTCAGTCCCCAAAAACAGGAAATCGCCTCCAAAATCTTAAAAGAGATTGTTGAACGCCTCAGCTTTTTAAATAACGTCGGACTTGAGTATCTGACACTCTCCCGGCAATCCGGAAGTTTGTCCGGCGGCGAAGCGCAACGCATCCGTCTGGCCAGTCAGATAGGCTCGGGCCTGACCGGCGTGCTTTATGTTTTGGACGAACCCTCCATCGGGTTGCACCAGCGTGACAATGACCGTCTGCTGGAAACACTCAACCGCCTGCGCGACATCGGCAACACCGTCATTGTTGTTGAACATGACGAAGACGCCATCCGTTCTGCCGATTTTCTGGTAGACATGGGACCCGGCGCCGGCGCTCAGGGCGGAGAAGTCATTGCCGCGGGCAGTGTCAAAGACGTTCTGAAAAACAAACGCAGCCTCACCGCGCAATATCTGAACGGAGAAAAACGCATTGAAGTCCCGGCCAAACGCCGCAAAGGCAACGGCAAGTTCATCGGCGTCAAAGGAGCGCGCACCAACAACCTGAAAAATGTCGATTTAAAGATTCCGCTCGGCACCCTCACCTGCGTCACCGGCGTTTCCGGCGGCGGCAAATCATCGTTGATTTTGGAGACCCTCTGCAAAGGATTAAACAAAGAAATCAACGGCTCGCGCGAACACACCGGCATTTATGACAAGCTTATCGGCGTTGAAAACATTGATAAAATCATCAACATCGATCAATCGCCCATCGGCCGCACGCCGCGTTCCAACCCGGCAACATACACCGGTCTCTTTACATATATCCGCGACTGGTTTGCCGGCCTGCCCGAAGCCAAAGCGCGCGGTTATAATGCGGGACGCTTTTCGTTCAACGTTGCCGGCGGCCGTTGTGAAGCCTGCAAAGGCGACGGCGTCACCAAAATCGAGATGCACTTTCTGCCGGATGTCTACGTCGCCTGCGACGTCTGCCACGGCAAACGTTTCAACCGCGAAACTCTGGAAGTCAAATACAAAGGCAAGTCAATCGCCGATGTTCTGGATATGACGGTTGATGAAGCTTACGACTTTTTCGAGGCCATCCCCGCCATAAAAAACCGCCTGGATTTGTTGCGCAAAGTCGGGTTGGGATATATTCACCTCGGCCAGTCGGCCACCACGTTGTCCGGCGGCGAAGCCCAGCGTGTCAAACTCTCCAAAGAGCTTTCCAAACGCGCGACGGGAAAAACGCTGTACATTCTGGACGAACCGACCACCGGACTGCATTTTGAAGACATCAACAAATTGCTCAAAGTGTTGCATGCTCTGGTTGAACAGGGCAACTCCATGATTGTGATTGAGCATAATCTGGATGTTATCAAAACCGCTGATTATATTGTCGACATCGGACCGGAAGGCGGCGACGGCGGCGGAGAGATTATCGCCCAGGGCACACCGGAACAAGTTGCCAAATGCGAACGAAGCTACACGGCAAAATATCTCCGGGATAAAATCTAACCGCCCCCCTTATAACAAAGGCCGGAAGAAGAAACTTCCGGCCTTTTTAATTCTCACCCACCACCAGTTCACAGAAAGGTAAAATTCTCGCCACGACCGCTTAGATTATGCCTGTGCGGCTCGCACCGCTCCCACCGTGTGGGCCCGTGCGGCTCGCACCCAACCCGCAGAAAAGTAAAATTCCCGCCGCAGCCGCTTAAATCATGCCCGTGGCGCTGCCACTGCCCCCGCCCGCTGGGCGGTTTCGTCCAACCCTTACAAATAGTGTTTGACACATTGCAAAGATTATGATAGAGTAAAAACATAATCTATAGTGTGTTGGTGAATATTTGAAGGAGTTGTGCCCTTCAAATCTGTAGATTAGCCAAAGAAAAAAACATCCGGACGGCCGTAGCTGATACGGCGGTCGGGAAGTGTCGGCTGGTCGTCTGTTTTTATCATCCCTGTAGATTTCGTTTGCCGGTTTTAACAAGAAGGACTACGGAAATGACGAAATCATACAATCTCTTAAAATATCTTGTTTTAACATGTTTGTTGATGGGCGCGTTTCCGGCTGAGGCCACCTGCACAACACACACACCATTGTTGGAACCGGCATCTCTTATTTCCGGTGACGGATATCAATTAGCCAAGACTTGGTTTTTGCCGGACTGGCAAGCTGACACCCGCTCTTACAACACCGACGGCGACAATGACACGGATGAAGGCGGCGATGCCGGTTCATCTTGTGCTGCTTATGGCTTTCAGGACATGGATACGATTGATACGTCCGTCTACAGTTGTACGGTTGTTCAGCCGGTGGTCGGACTGAAATGTTACAAATCCTGTTTTTGCAAATCCGATTTTCAATATAGTGCCTCCAACTGCAGTGAAGACGACGGCAAAATCCTCTCCGGCCGAA
>CALXLC010000038.1 GCA_944389095.1 uncultured Alphaproteobacteria bacterium | reverse complement strand
AACTTTTGATATTTGGAAGCCTGTTGTGTTTGATGAGCGGTATCGGCGCTGTCCGGGCGCAAACCTGCGCAACGCCGCCGAGCTGCGCCAGTCTGGGGTATACGATGACGAGTTCGGACTGTTCGGGTCAGCCGACCTTGGTCTGTCCATTTGACGCCTCCGCGGTCTTCTGCGCCGGAACCGCCTCTTCCGGTGGTGCTGGCGGGTCAACCGGCGGCGGAGCGGGTTCCGGCCTCATCGAAAGCTGCAACGGAGACTGTTTTGTGGCGATTCCAGACGATGTTGGTGTCGGTTATAAATACATTTATAAAGCAAAGCTTATTGATGGTGTTTCTGACCGTAATACATGCAGTAGTGTATGTGAGCAAAACGGAGCAGAGTTATTATATTTAAGCTACAGAACAGCTTCCGGGTTAGTAGATTTATGTATAGGAACAAATAAAACCAGCGGAAAATATTATTACTACGGAGTTAGTACGTCTGGAGGCTGGCACTATTACTTATTAGACTGCTCCAACAGAAGTATCGTTTCTTACAGCTCTCAATCTAGTGCTACAAGTATGGCAACCGGCTGTTTATGCGCCAAAATTATCGGCTGACCACAGTCAGAATAAACCAAATTCCCCCGGAGCTTTGGCTCCGGGGGAATGTCAAAAAAACGTCTTATGATTTTACGTTTTTGCCGATGATTTTTTTGCCTCCCAGATACGGCTGCAGTTTAACCGGAATATTGACCGTTCCGTCAGCGTTTTGGTGATTTTCAATAAACGGAACCAAAGCGCGCGGCGTCGCTATGCCGGTATTGTTCAGCGTGTGAACATATTTAACTTTGCCGTCGGCATTGTCACGATAACGCAAATTGGTGCGGCGCGCCTGCCAATCGGTAATGTTGGAGCAGGAATGCGTTTCCCGGTAGCAGTTTTGCGACGGAACCCAGGCCTCCAAATCGTATTGGCGAAATTTCGGGGCGCCCATATCACCGGTGCAGATATCCAAAACCTGATACGGCAATTCCAAATCCTGCAGGACCTCTTCGGAAATTGCCAACAGCTTTTTGTGCCACTTATCGCTTTCGGCAACATCATTTTTGCAAATAACAAACTGTTCGGTTTTCATAAACTGGTGAACCCGGACCAAGCCGCGGGTATCTTTTCCGGCGGCACCGGCCTCGCGGCGGAAACAGGGCGAAAAACCGGCGTAGAGAATCGGCAATTCGTTTTCCTGCAAAATTTCATCCGCACGCAGCGAATTCAAAATCAATTCAGCCGTACCGGACAAGTATAAATCATCTGCCGGCATATAATAAATTTCATCACGCGAAAACGGCAAATAGCCCTGCCCGTACAACGGTTTTTCTTTTGACAAGGCGGGGACGGTGATAACCGTAAACCCATAACTGCGCAGCTTGTCCAACACCATCATGTGAATGGCAAGCTCCAACTGGGCCAAATCGTTTTTGATGGCATAAGTGCGGGAGCCGCTGACTTTGGCAATGCGCTCCATTTCACTCCAGTCGTTAAGCTCCATTAACTCGATGTGGTCGCGCGGTTTGAAATCGAAATGCGGAATTTCGCCGACTTTGCGCAGCACGACGTTGGCGCTTTCATCGGGACCGACAGGGCAATCCGGGCTGGGATAGTTGGGCATGCGCAGCATCATCTCGTCAAATTCGGCCTGCAGCTTTGCCAGTTCGTCCTGCTCTTTTTTTAATTCATCGCCGATTTCGCGGCTTTTGGCGATAATCGCCGGTCGTTCTTCCGCGGAAGCGCTTTTGATGGAATTGCTGAGACGGTTCTTTTCTTCCGCCAGAGCCTGAGAAGAGGTTTTGAGCTTGTTCAGCGCCAGATATGATGATATTAAACTATCGACGTTTGCGGCATCAAAGCCTTTTTTGGCCAAAGCATCTTTTACATATTGCTGGTTGTCGATTATAAATTTAATATCTAACATCTGTTTATTCCTATAAGTTATTGATTAAAACGAGATTCAGACTAGCCTTTTTACAGATAAATTCAATAAAAAAATAAGAGAAGGCAACAGAAATAACAAATAAAGCCCCTTTGAGGGGCCTTATTCTGACAGATGGTGTCATTCTGCGGCGGGACCGACTTCTTCAAACGCCAGTTCCTGACCGTTGTCGGTTATCAGGATTAATGTTTTTTCCTGAAAACGGAAAGCCGTTATCCGCGGAAGTATCCGCAAAAAATTCTGCTCGGCTTCCATTAACGGTTCGGGTCCCATCATCATGGTGGAACCGGCCGGTCCGAATTTAATCTTGCTGCCGTCCAGCTCATAGCTGCCGAAGTAATTGTTGACTATTTTGCCGTAATAACGCGGTTCATCCGCGGCAAAATTGAGTATTACCTGAGAATCGTTTTGCGCGTTCAACAGCTGATACTGTTTGCCTTTAAAACTCTGCTCCGGCTGCACACTGCAGGCGCTGATCAAAAAAACGACTATTGCGGCCAAAAATTTTTTCATGAAGTTTCTCCTTGTTAATGCAGCCATAATATATATGTGTTTTTTACAAATTACCATCGAAATTTACAAAAATTTCATTTACCCCGGCTTTCGGCGCCAAAAAGAAGATCCGTATTTTGATTAATCCACTTTTGCAGCGGAGCCAGGCGCATCGGCCCGGGGGCGCAAAACCCCAAAGGGCCTTTAAGGACGTTCATCCCTGCATCGGCTGCAATTCCTGCGGAATGAACGGCCCCTGTGTTTTCAAAGACGATTTTGAATTTGTGCGCAAACATATTACGGATGCGGATATGGTGGTGTTTGCCACGCCGATGTATTATTTCGGCATGTCTGCCCAACTGAAGGCCGTTATTGACCGTTTTTATGCCGTAAACGGTCAAATTCACCGTCCAAAGAAGGCTGCGCTGATTTTGACTTATGCCGATAATTCTCCTGAAAAAGAAGGCGTTATCATTAACCATTACACCGTGTTACTGAATTATCTGGGATGGCAGGATGCCGGACAAATCATTGCTGCCGGCGTCTGGCAGGCCGGCGCGGTCAATCATACCGATTATCCCCGCCAGGCCTATGAATTGGGAAAATCTCTTTAAAAGGAGTTTGATATGGAAAAAAGATATTTGGGAAAAAACAAACTGGAAGTTTCTGCCATCGGCTTGGGCTGCATGGGCTTTTCGCAAAGTTATCCGCCGTACGTTCCGTTGAGCGACGCGGAAAAAGTCATTCGCGGCGCTTATGAACGCAGAAACAGTGGATTGTGCCTATTCCCGGTACAACAAATCCAGCGCATCTGGATGACTTTCTCGGTACCGCAGACATCCGCCTTTCTGAGAGAGAATTGGCCGAATTTGAAAAAGATTATGTGCAAATCAGGTTAACCGAGCACCGGGCCGATCCGTTTACCGAAAGTCAAATTGACAAATAATTTCTTTGTCTTTGCGTAAAAAGAGCCAAAAATTTTTGGGGAAAGATCCGTCATTGTTCCCAAGCCCCTTAAAAACCAGGTATTAATATTTGCTATTTCGGCGCAGAGATGTTAGATTATGAAAAGATTTTTTATCGTCAGTTAATTTTGCTTTACGGGAGAAAATTATGACCGGAAGGATTGTAATGCATTTATTAAAACAGGGATTATTTACCCTAGTGAGCGTTTTTGTTTTAACCTCAACCGCTACAGGAGCAGAGAATATGAATACTGATTGGGACAAGACTTTTGCAAAAAGCGATAAAGTTTCCGTTGAAAAAGTTACCTTTAAAAACCGCTACGGCATTTTGCTGAGCGGAGACCTTTATATTCCGCAAAACAAAACCGAAGGCAGACTTCCGGCCATTGCCGTCTGCGGACCTTTCGGCGCCGTTAAGGAGCAGGCCTCCGGCTTATATGCCCAGACAATGGCCGAGCGGGGGTTTATTACTCTGGCTTTTGACGCTTCCTTTACCGGAGAAAGCGGCGGCGAACCCCGTCATGTGGCTTCTCCCGACATTAATACGGAAGATTTCAGCGCCGCGGTTGATTTTTTGAGCAATCGTTCTGATGTCAATCCTGAGCAAATCGGTATAATCGGCATTTGTGGTTTCGGCGGCTTTGCTCTTAATGCCGCTGCCAATGATCCCCGGATTAAGGCGACGGTTACATCAACAATGTACGACATGAGCCGCGTCAACGCCAACGGTTATTTTGATGCCATGAAGCCTGAAGACCGCTATGAATTGAGGAAAAAACTAAATGCCCAGCGGACCGCCGACTTCAAAAACGGTTCCTATGCCGCGGCTGCCGGCCTGCCCGACAAACTTACCGGCGACGAATCGCAGTTTGTTCAGGATTATTACGGTTATTACAAAACACCGCGCGGGTATCACAAACGTTCAATTAACTCTACTGGCGGCTGGAACATGACATCGGCGCTGTCTTTTATGAACATGCCGATTTTGGCATACAGCGATGAAATTCAAAACGCGGTGTTGATGATTCACGGCGAAAAGGCTCACAGCCGTTATTTCAGTGAAGATGCCTACAAAAAGCTTAAAGGCGCCAATAAAGAGCTGATGATTATTCCGAACGCCAACCATGTTGATTTGTATGATCAAAAGGATAAAATCCCGTTTGATAAAATTGAAACTTTTTTCAAAACTAATTTGAAGTAGCTTTCGCTATTTTGTCAAATTTGTGCTTGAACGAACAAAAATTATTTCCATATTTAATTCCTTTTAATTCAAGATATTGGAGCATTAAATTTATTGAACGTATAATAATCCTTTTCCCGTTAACAAAACATTAATTCCATGGCGGGAATTGTTTTTGCCTCAGAAAAAAACTGATAAATACTTTGCTTTCAACTCGCTCACAAACCTTGTCCCCGTGCCGACTGTTTGGCCTGCAGCGCCATGGCAAAAACTTTTCCGCCGGTTTGATTGACGTTTGCCCCGGGCGTATGTCCGGATGAAGCCGTGTGCAGGGCCTTGTTGTGATCTGCCGTCATTTTCTGTTTCAAATTCTGCCGACGGGATGTTGTCCGGATATTGTTTTCGGCACCGCATAAATGCTGCACGGCCGCGCGAGAGGTCCGAATACTGCCGTCACCGACATCCTGCGCATAAACATACGGTTCATTCACCGCCTTGAGCAGCAGCTCATATGATTTGTCTCCATATTTTTTTGACAGGACATCAACCACGGCCTCAACATCGACGGCGGCGGCAGGACCGTTAATTTTATTCATCTCTTCCAATACCCGTGATATCTTTGTTTTGATTTCGGCAGATGCCTGCCCGGCTTCTTGCCGAAACTGCGGCCGGTTAGTTTCCGGCCGCTGCGCCTGTTGTGCTGATGCCACAAGTTTTTGTCTTAACTGTGCTTTTTCCGCCGCATAAGATTTTGTCGGTTTTGCAATAACGTCTTTGGTCAAATCCGGGATTTTGCGGTATTGGACTTCGGACACCCGGCTGCCGTCCTTATTCTCCCATTTGCGGTACTGCGGTGCCTTTTTATTAATATCTTCGATTGGTTCGTTTTCTGCTTTTTCAGAAGAAAACCAGCCTTTTACCTTTTGAACAACACCTTCAACGGGAGCACCGATAAAGCAGGCTGCTCCGTTCAAAATTTTATTTCCCTGACTAAAGACTTCCGCCTTTTGTGCGGCCTCTTTGGCAGGTACTCCCATGGTCACCATATAATTGCGCAGCGTTTTTTCCCAGCTGCTTATATTTTGGAGCTTTTGAGCCTTTTCCGGCAATTTTCTGTTCAAAATCGATTCATCGGGAACCATGACATCCCGGACATTGACCGTTCCGTGATATTTCAAATTTGTCGCATCCACATTAACCGGAAAATCATAAATTTTATTCACGGCCTGACTGTAAGCTTTATCATCGGCCTCCGGAACATATCCACATTCATTGGCTGCCGAGGCAACCAACGCATCTATTTGTGCGCCGTATTGTTCGGACACAGCGTTCGCGGCCTCTTTGAATCTTTGTGCCAGTTCGTCCGGAACCTCACCGTCCTGCTGATAAAGCAATTTTGCTGCGCCATAATTACTTTTTAATTTTTCCGGATTCCGCGAAACCATTTCGTTAACCGTCAGCTGGTGCAGGACAAGCTTTTGATATTGCTCAAGGCTCATGGTGCCGTCAAAGGCCGGAACCTGCATTTTTTCTGCTATTTTTTGATGATTTTCCAGATTCAGCAAGGCTATTTTGCCTTTTTGGGGAATGTCAACGTCATTATCCATATATTGGGTAAAATCGACTCCCCCAAGGGTATACGCGATTTTCCGTCCACGCTGATAATTTTCATCATAATAGGGCGCATATTTTCCGCTGCGGTCTCCTCCATAAACGGCGTAAGATGTATTTTGTTTAACGTATAAGTCTCTGAATTCCCGGATCCACATATCCCGGGTTTGATTGGCAATAAAGCGCATTTCTTTGTCAAAATCTTCCTGATAGGGACTGCCCGGTTTTATTTCTCCGCTTTTGACGGCTTCTTTGTAAAATTCATATCGCCCATCTCTCGGATCTTCATTATAATCAAAAACAGATAAATCTCCGGTTTCCAAATATTCCTGCCGGGCGACCAATAACGCGGCCATATTAGCAGATATTTCATCGTGCATATTTAATTTGTACGCTTGTTCCGGAGAAACGGCATAAGCATAGAGGCCTGCCTGATAATTATCGCGATGTTTTTGTTCATGAGGCAAAGTATCTATATAAGTTTTGCCGTTTTTATAAGAAACATTAACGGCATTCTGATTGGAAAAAAATACTCCGTTACGTCCATATCCCGGCGGGATGGTATCTACCTGAAAATCAATGTCACGGGTAGGAACAGGTTTGATTTTTACATCTTCGGGCATTGCGGTTCTCCTTGCTGGAATATTTTGTTATTTAGAATATCATATTTTGCGTTTTTTGTCAAAATGCAACAAAAGCAATCTTCACCTATTCGAACAAATAGTCCCCGGGCAGGGAACATCCTCTCAGCGCCGAAATTTTTCCGGATAAACCACCTTTGGCAACTGGCGTCTGCTCGGCTTTATTTGCCAAACGGGAGGGGGCAACCGGGCTTTCTTCTGCCGAACCGCGAAAAGCATCCTGATAACCGGCCGCATCAGCAGCCGTGTAAGCGTCAACACCCGTAAAAACGACATCATCGCTTTGCAAAATTTCCAATTTGCGCCGCACGTCGTTTGCAAAGGTTGCTGCCTGCTGGCGCAGGATTTGCTTTAGTATGGTCTTATCCATTATTTTTTTCCATAATAACGCGGCCGGCTTTATTCAAAATCAGGCTGTCAAGCACCCAGCGGTTAATTAAAACGACTTTATCGTCCTCAATGCCCAGAGCCTCTGCGGCATTGATGATAACATCGAGTTCGGCGTTATCCAAGCTTTCGTCAATATTGGCCAGTACGCAAAGTTCTTTTATCAACTCCAACGCATGTTGGCGGTTGGCGATTTTGCGGGCTTCTGTCGTATAGTCCAGATTTCCGATGTTTTTGATGATGTCGACGACCGTGTTTTTATCAACGCCAAACCGCGCTGCAATCACATTCAAAAACTCCAGCTCAGACGCCTCGGCAACGCCGTCCGCCTTAATCAGCTTGCAAAACATTTTGATGAAGACCAGCTTTTCATCATAACTCAAAGCTGCAATATAATCATTATCCATTGTGGCTCCTCTTTGTTTTTGAGTATGCCGCGCAAGTTTTAAAATTTCTTTAAATTTGCCTACTTCAGATGCATCTCATACGCAACTTTGCTAAAAAATGGTGCGCGATACTGTGCAATTATCGGACAAATGAGTATGAGAATTTTAAGCAGTTAACAAGAAAAATTGAGGCAATTTAAAATCCTAATTAACCATTGCTAGACAGTAGTTTTTTTAAATCTTTATTATTGATAGAATAACAATAGTTTTTTTCATTTTTTACAACGGCCAAACAAAATTGTTTTTTAGCCTGATTCTTTATGCTGTTACAATATACTGAATTATTCTTTTTCTACTCAGGCAAAGATATTTTAGGTCATTGTCTTTTATTTATGACAATCATTCCCAAAACATTGCGCTGAAAATATTAAAACTATAAAAAATATGAAGTATTTCATTTTGTTGCCTAATTTGAATTGTATCCGAATTTCCTAGATAATAAAACTTCTTTCCAATAATTTTCTCGGGAAATAACATATTCATTTG
>CALXLC010000037.1 GCA_944389095.1 uncultured Alphaproteobacteria bacterium | reverse complement strand
AAGGCTGGGCCTTAATCAGTAAGGTACTTTCCTGCAGGGTTACGCCCCGCGATATCCGCGCCGTTTGCAGCTGCCGGCCGAGGTTAAGATATACTTTGTCTTTGATTTCGTCTTTATTTGACATTTTATAACTCCATATTTGTTTTGATTAAAACAAAACCGCCTTGACTAAAAGTTAAGGCGGGGAGTTGACAACTGTATACGAGAACAGTCCGGGTTCTTCGTCATGCAGGCATGCTTATTCCCCCGGCTCCCCATTCAAGGAGTTGTTCTTTTTTTCTCGTATTGGGAGCTGTCACACTCCGTCATCCGCTCACCAGACGACGAAATTATGATAATAAATCAAAGCGATTTTGCAACAAAAAAATAAAGGCCCAAACCCAAAACGATTTGAACCTTTATTTAACCATCAACCGGCACAACATCTGCAAAAAAGTGGAATTCTCTCCACCGCCGCTTAGGTTATGCCACCGGCGGCTCGCCGGCAGAAAAGTGGAAGCCTTTCCACAGCCGCTTAGATATTGCCACCGGCGGCTCGCACCGCTCCCGGCGTCTGGGCCACCGGCGACTTGCCTGACAGACATCAGGCACGGAAGAAAAGGCAGACATGAAAAAGCATCGCGCGCCCACCTAAAGATTATTTAGGCAGCCAGTCTTCGCTCACGCCGTGCGTGCCAGTGGCGCTGCCACCGCTCACGCCGTGCGTGCGGTTTTGAGGACTTCCTCATGATCACTGAAGGGATAAATTTTTCCGTTAATATATTGGCCGGTTTCATGACCTTTTCCGGCGATAATCAGAACATCGCCGGCCTGCAGTTCGGACATTGCGGTTCGAATGGCATCGGCGCGGTTGCCGATATTAATGCCGCGGGGGCAGGCATCCATAATTTGGCGGCGGATATTATCGGCATTTTCGGTGCGCGGATTATCATCCGTAACAAAAATCACATCGGCCAAATCGTTGGCTATTTTGCCCATCATCGGGCGCTTGGCGGCATCACGGTCGCCGCCGCAGCCAAAAACCACAAACAGACGTTTTTCCGTATGGGGACGAAGGGCTTTGATAACATTTTCAAGCGCATCCGGGGTATGCGCATAATCAATGTAAACGGCAGCGCCGTGGTAGGTTGCCGCCAACTCAAGCCGACCTTTGGCGCCATGAATCCGTTCCGCATATTTAAGAACCTCGTCGGGCCTGCCGGAAAGGATTGCGGCAATGCCGAGCGCGCATAAAACGTTCATCGCCTGAAAAACGCCGGCAAGAGGAATCTGGAGGGTCACCGGCTTACCAAAATACTCCAGCTGCAGCCGTTGCCCGTGCGGCAGGGGTGTCGCGTTCAAAAGCTTTAATTCTTTGCCGTTGACGCCGTAGGTAATAACTTTTTTGCCGGTTTCCTCGCAGGCTGCCCGGATTTTTTCAAAGACATCAATATCGGCGTTCAATACGGCCGTTCCGCCTTTGACAAGCAGTTCCCTGAAAAGGATGAGTTTGGCGTTCAGATAATTTTCAAAAGTTTTGTGATAATCCAAATGATCCTGCGTCAGATTGGTAAACCCTGCAACCTCAAACCTGACGCCGCCGACACGATATTGATGAAGGCCGTGGCTGGAAGTTTCCATAATCAGATAAGGATAACCTTCATCGGAGAGTTCTTTGAGTTCCCGCTGAACGGTGACTGCGTTTGGCGTGGTATTGGGCGACGGCAGCGGCGGTTCGTTGCCTTTTATCAGACCGAGGGTTCCCATACTGGCGGCTTTTTCGCCCATCATGGTCAGAATCTGGCGCACGAAATCGGCAATGGAAGTTTTGCCGTTGGTTCCGGTAACGGCGGCGACATGAGCAGGCTGTCCGCCGTAAAAACGAGCCGCGACCTCTGCGAAAGTTTTGGCCGGATTATCGGTCTTAATCAGCGGGACGGGCAGGGCGGCGTCAAAATCTCTGCCGGCCAAAACGGCAGCCGCACCGTTGGTTATGGCCGATTCGATATATTGGGTGCCGTATGCCGCGCCGAACAAATATCCCGGACGGATTTCTCTTGAATCTTCGGAAAGCCCGCTGATTTCAATGTCTTCGGAACAGGGAAGCAGTTGATTGAGTTTCATGAACTAAAGTCCTTATCAAAAACATTTCGGAATAAACGGAGTTTAATCCGATAGTTTAAAAAAGTTCTTAATTACGACGCAAAAAACACAAATATTGACACCTGAAATTTGCTGTGGCATAACCCGCCCTATGATAGACATAAACAACATAACCGTGCGTATCGGCTCCCGTGTTTTGCTGGAGGGGGCTTCGGCGCATATTTCTGACGGCTGGCGCGTTGGTCTGGTCGGAGCCAATGGCTGCGGCAAGACAACGTTGTTTCGTGTTCTGCGTGGGGAATTGGAAACCGAACAGGGAGAAGTTTCCGTTTCCGGACATCAGAAAATGGTGTCGGTAGAGCAGGAACTTAACGACACCGACAGCCCGATACTGGAGTTTGTGCTGGCCCGGGACCGGGAGCGAACGGAACTTTTGAGGCGCGAGCAGACGGCGGACGAAAGCGAACTGGCCGAAATCCATGAAAGACTGAGGATAATGGAAGCCGCTTCGGCTCCGGCGCGCGCCGCCGAAATTTTGCATGGTCTGGGATTTGCTCAGGAAGATTTGAGCCGTCCGGTCAAAGATTTTTCCGGCGGCTGGCGGATGCGTCTGGCTTTGGCCGCGGCCTTGTTTCAGCCGTCGGATATTCTGCTTTTGGACGAGCCGACCAACCATTTGGATTTGGAAGCCTCGCTGTGGTTGGAGAATCATTTGAGCCGCTATCGCGGAACGCTGCTGATTATCAGCCATGACCGGTCAATTCTTAACCGGCTGTGCAGTCATATTATCCATTTTGAGCACGAGCGGTTGCAAACCTATGGCGGCAACTACGATTGCTTTTGCCAAACCCGCGCTGCCAGGCGGGAATTGCAGGAAAAAATGGCTGCCAAACAGGAGCAGCGCCGCAAACATTTGCAGTCTTTTGTGGATCGTTTTCGCTATAAGGCTAGCAAGGCCAAACAAGCCCAGTCCCGGATAAAAATGCTGGAAAAGCTGGAAACGATTGCCCTGCCGGAAGCCGAAACATCCACGCAGTTTGACTTTCCGGTGCCGCCGCGTTTGTCGCCGCCGTTGCTGACAATTTCAGGCGGCAGTGTCGGATATGACGGAAAAGCGGTGCTGCAAAAATTAAATCTGAACATCGTCGATAACGACCGGATAGCGCTTTTGGGCGCCAACGGAAACGGCAAATCAACCCTGGCCAAACTTTTGTCCGGTCGCCTGCCGTTGCTGGAAGGCGAGATGAGGGCTTCCGCCAAATTAAAAATAGGCTATTTTGCGCAGCATCAGGCGGAAGAACTGCCGCTGGAGCAAACGCCGCTTGAATATCTGTCCGGTTTGTTGCCGCAGAAAAATGAAACCGCCGTACGGACGCATCTGGCGCGTTTCGGGCTTGACCGGGAAAAAGCGCTGACCCGGATTGAAAAATTGTCCGGCGGCGAAAAGGCCCGCCTGCTGTTTGCCGTTATGACGGTTGAGGCGCCGGCGCTGCTGATTTTGGATGAACCGACCAACCATCTGGATATTGACGGACGCGATGCGCTGGTTAATGCCCTGAACGATTATCAGGGGGCGGTTATTTTAATCACTCACGATTTGCATTTGCTGGAGTTGGTTGCCGATAATCTGTGGCTGGTCAGGGACGGTACCTGCCGGAATTTTGAGGGAGATATCGACGATTATCGAAAAATGCTGCTGGCGGAAAACAATTCTCCCGCGGCAGAAGAAAAAAAGAGCGACGGCCGCCGCCAAAGGGAAGAGGCCTTGTCCCGCCGTTCGGAAATCAATCGCCTTAACGGAGCCGTCCGCCGGTTTGAAGCTGAGCTTGAGCGGCTCCGCGAACGTAAAACGGAACTGGAAAACCGCTTTCAGGAGCAGTTGACGCCGGAAGAAATCGTCAGCCTGCAAAAAAATTTGAAAGAGCTGGAGCGGCAAACGGCCAAAACCGAAGAAGACTGGCTGACCGCATCCGAAAGACTGGAAGTTTTAAACGGAAATTAAAAAAGTTATCTTATTTTAACCAATTTACTTATAAAATAAACGCATAAATTAAAAAGAAGAGGCGTCGTATGAAATATTTTATGGCTTTGATTTTGTGCCTGGGAATTGTCGGAAGCGTCCGCGCCAAATCGCCGGAATATTTTTTGTATTATAACGTGGACAGTCCGCATCTGGAGGAAATCGACATTGAGCGGGATGAAATTTTAAAAGTTTTTGATGATAATTTCGGCCCGGCGGCGGAAGAACTGCCGCAGGAAGTCCGATTGTCGGATTACTATGTTTCCCGCTACACGGACGGCCGCTATGTTTTTATGCTAAACGCGCCGTTTAATTGCGGAGCGCTTGGCTGCAATACGGAAGTTTATATCCGGGATGAAGACGGAGATTTGTATTATATTGATTCGTCTTTTCCGGTAAAGTGTGAAAAACACGAGGATGACAAACAGCTGTGCCAAAAAGCCGGGTATAAGAAAAAGACAGCCAAACCGGCCGCTCCGAAAAAGAAAATCATCCATTATTATCCCCCAAAAAATGCGACAAGGGGAGAATAAATGTGGGCGGATCGCAGCGTCTTTTATCACATTTATCCGCTGGGGTTCTGTGGCGCGGAGGTCGAAAACGATTTTATCTCCGCGCCGATTGACAGACTTTCTAAAATAGCCGCCTGGATACCGCATTTGTGCGATTTGCAGATAAATGCGGTATATCTTGGTCCGGTTTGGGAGGCTTGTTCCCACGGATATGACACCGCCGATTACTGCCGGGTTGACCGCCGTCTGGGAACCAATGAGGAGTTTGCGGCGCTGGTGGCGCAGTTTCATGCCGCCGGCATAAAAGTTATTCTGGACGGCGTGTTTAATCATGTCGGACGCCGTTTTTTTGCTTTTCAAGATGTTTTGCAACACCACGGAGAGTCGCAATATGCTTCGTGGTTTTATCTGAATTTCAATAAAGAGAATCATTACGGGGACGGATTTTGCTATCAGGGGTGGGACGGCTGCGACAACCTGGTCAAGCTCAAATTATCAAATCCCCGGGTGCGGGAGTATATATATAAAATCGTCCGGGAATGGATAAACTTTTATCATATCGACGGTCTGCGCCTGGATGTCGCGCATTATTTGAATAAAGGTTTTCTGCGCGGACTGCGTCAGTGCTGCCGGGAGCAAAAGGATGATTTCTGGCTGATGGGCGAAGTGCTGTATGGGGATTATCGCCGTTTTGCCAATGAGGAAATGCTTGATTCCGTCACAAACTATGAATGTTACCACGGTCTGCATTCGGGCATCAATAATCACAATATGTTTGAGCCGGCATATTCTCTGGCAAGGCAGTTTTCTGAACCGGACGGTATCTATCGCGGGCTGAATCTGTTTAATTTTGCCGACAATCATGATGTGTCACGGATTGCTTCGGTATTAAAAGATGCCCGCTGCCTCAAGCCCCTTTATACTTTAATGTTTACCATCCCGGGCATTCCGTGCCTTTATTACGGCAGCGAATGGGGCATAACCGGCCTGCGCGGCGAAGGTGACGCGGCATTGCGTCCGGCGTTGGAGCTTCGGGAAGATGCTGATTTGACCAAACATATTCGCTATTTGATAGATTACCGCCGCCGTTCCGAAGTTCTGGCGTACGGAAATTATGCCGAACTGGCGGTGGACAGTACGTTTTTGGCATTCTCCCGCAGCTGGCAGGGAAAAAAGCTTGTCATAGCGGCCAATGTCGGTGAAACACCTCGTTCGCTGGTATGCGACGGGCATTATTGGGAATTGCCGCCGTTTAGTTCCGAAATTTTCCGGATTGATTAAATTTTTCCGAGTCTTTTTATTTTAAATCCCGGCATTATATAAAAAATACCTGTATTAGCCGCCTTTTTTTCGTCAAAAAATGAAAAAAGACAAAAAATTAAAATTTAGTTAACAAAATGCTTGCAAATTAAAAATTTTTTGATATATTGTACACAAAATTATCTATAATTTACGAAAATTATGGATAAAAGCTCAAAAACAGAAAGATTGGAAAAGCCATGAAAAAATTGTTTGTTTTGTCTATGATGTTTGTTTTGTCAGGCTGCGCCTGCTTCAACAGTGATGATTCCGGAGAGCCTGAAGTTATTTATAAAACTTCCGAGGCCCGTGTTGCAGGCAGCGCCGCTGATTTGAACTGTGACTTTATAGAAGGAAACACCTGCTATCGTTATATCCGCCGTCAGCGTCGCGTTGAGTATGTCGAACCGCGTCGCGAAGTCATTCGTTATCGTGAACCCTCCACTTATCGCTATGTCCGCACAACCTGTGGTAGCAGCTGTGGTTCTTGCAATGTCAACAGCAGCACGGTAACCTCGGGTGATTCTTCTTGCGCCCCCAAAATCCGCACAACGCGCGAGCCGGTTGAAATCGTTTATAAGAAAACCACATACAAAACGGTTTATGAACCCAAGACAACCAGCAGCGTTACTTATGAAAAAGTTCCGTATAGTGAGCGTCAGGTAAGACGTGACTATATTGAAGTTGATAACAATGAAGAAATTGTTGTCGAATAAATTCTGATAAACAAACGGAAAAGGCAGCTTCAGCTGCCTTTTTTATTGCTTCAGTTTTATATGCCGGCTGACACGGGAGCCGAAAATTTCGTGATACATAGTATGATAATCGTCAAAGCTCAAAGAATTACTGTTTGTCATGATTTCTAATTCCACGCCGAAGGTGTTGACAATAAAGGGCATAAAAGTCATGCCGTTTTTCAGATAAAAAGATTTGCGTCTCAGTCGTTGTTCCATATTAGCCGCATTGACTCGGGTACTCTCAATTTCCAAAAAGAAACGTTTGTCGGCATAGCGTTTTTTCAGCATCCGGAATACCGCGGATCCGATACCGCCTTCGCGTCGTTCCGGTGAAATGGCAAAATAATCCAACAAAACTGTATCCCGATACAGAATAGAAATTACCAGTCCCAAAAAACTACGGTTGTCATCTTCTACGGAAAGCATCTCAACATGTCCCTCCTGACTTTTCTGCAGCATAATCTGAAAAGGTTTTTGCTCTTCCGGCGGAAAAGCTTCTTGATACAAACGTTCTATATTTTTAATCTGATGGGGGTGGGTTGCTTTGACAAGTTTCATAAAACCTCCTTTAAACACCATAATTTTATCAAAGAATAATTGAAACATCGTTAACCAGGAAGCAAATGTTTTTCGGCAAAAACAAACTTAAATCCAAACGGAATTTTTGGTTGACATCTGCAAAAGAAAAATTATCTTAAACACAATATTTATATATTTCTGTAAACAATTATCGTTATTATAAAAGATGTTAAACCTTTAAAATTAATGCGTTATGTCAAAAGATAATGACAAAGGAGGCTACTGCTTTGATTTGCTCAAAGAAGGGCTGACCGATAGGGATATGTCCGGATTGGAAAGAGGATGGTTTATCAGCGTCGGATTAATCGGGACGCTGGTTGTTGATCCAGTCCTCTGGGTAAGTAAAAAACTTGGCGTAAAAAACAATCCCCAAGATTACGATTCCGGTGATTCGACACATCCGTTTAATCAGAATTATTAAGTTTTATCAAAGAACAAGCCTTGCCATTTGTTTCGGCAGGGCTTTTCTTTTTTATTTCAAAATTTCTTCCTGAAAATATTTTTTTTAGCAATCTTATCCGGCTGGCATTTGAAACTTTTAGATGAAGGCTGCGGTTTGACATGATACAAATTCAGCAGTTTGATAATTTTGGCAAAGTCATACTCACTGGTTTGCATTTACAGCTCGTCAATATCATTGATTGATAATTTTGTACGCAAACCGGCTTCTGTTTGGGGGGGGGAATTTCAAGTAGTTTTTCAAGGAGACGCAATGAGACTTGTTGAGCCGGCAAGAGCAATCGCAGCCCGGGCGAAACGTAGTCGGAATTGAACGAACCCAAGGGTTCGAAGCCCGGGAATACAAAAAAATCTCCGCTTTTCGGCAGAGATTTTCACAAATGGTGATGCGGTTTCCAGTCATCGCGAACTGGTCTAACCCATCGCAAACTTTTGCGTATAAACGCTTTGAGGAAGGAACGGACTTCTGCGAATCAACCGATTTTTTATCAGAAGCACTTTCCACCCTTCTCGAACTTATCTAAGTCCTAATATATGTTTTTTTCTTTGTCAATAGTGAAATAATTGTCATTCTTACATGTTTTCGTATCCGGCCGGTTAAACCTAACCTGCCGCAAACTTTTGCATATAAACGCTTTGAGATAGGAATATACTTCTGCGAATCAATCGATTTTTTATTAGAGGCACTTTAGTTGCTGCTTTTTTAGTTTGGAAATATAAATAGACTCAGTCATTTTAATACCTTTCAAAATGCTCAAGGCTTAATTCCAATACCTGCACGTCAGAAAAAACTTGAAAAAAGGTTTAAAATGATTCGATAAGAAAAAACGGTTGCCTCAAACAGAGGTTTGCAAAATTGCAGGTAGAAGACTCCAACCCAGCCTACATCAGTATTCTACTGAGACTTGTAAATAAATATCAATAAGATTTTTAGAAATCACTCTTAATAATGTTATATTTCGTTTATTAATAAAATCTTACAATGATAGTTAAAATCATCTAAAAAATCAATTATCGTATCATACATGAAGTCCAGCGCTTTTCCATATCCTTGACGGCATGTGCTTACGTCAAATCCCAGTTTTTTTATTTCATTGAGAGGATTGCCTGATTTATCATGTGCATCAATCTGTCTCAAATCATTAAGGACAAATAAGCCCAAGGTTGAAGGATTTTCTTCTGTCCATTTTAATTCCTCAGGATAGTCTTTGAAATCTGATACTTTCAAATGATTAGAAACTAGATAATCCAGTATATTTTTTATTCCGTGTAATAGCTTTATACTTTTAAAATTTTTTATATCATCAGAATTTATTCTCGTGGATAAAATAATTTCTCTTAGCGGCCCAACTGGAATTTTGTTAAATAGTTCATTCACTGTTTTGCAACGGGACAAAAAGTCGTCTTGGGGCATGTCTAGAGGTGCTACTTTTGCCATTTTGAAAAGCGGCTCATTGAAATACCATCCCTCATATTCTAAATCTTTTTTAGACATCCGAATTATATCTTTAGCCGGAATATTTTGGGTGGTTAAAATAGAAAGAAGCATACTGAGATTATCTCCAAATAATAAGAATGCATCTTTAAATTTTACCGTTTTCGCAGCAATATTTTCACAATTCTCTGCGGCATCAACTTCTTTTTTATTAACAGCAAAACGATTTAATGTAATAATTGTCCGAATATCCGTCCCCTCAAATATTTTACAATAAGGCATTGAAATATAGTTCCGCTTAACGCGGATACAATCGCGAAATGCCCAAACATCTTTATAACGGATATAACCACCTGTCGGTATGATCGTATAATCTTTCCTATCTTCAAAATGTTTTAATAAATTATCTGAAAAATAAGCCCTCTCAGAAAGTCCCATTGAGTGAGCCTGTTTTCTTGTAAGAGAATGTTGCAGATCTGGCCAAATAATATCCTCTAATGTTTTTTCAGGGCATAATTCTGGAAGAGCAACAATAACAGAAGCATCTACTTGAAGACAAATCTTGTCCGGGAAGCCCCGATGAACAAATAATCTAAAATCATACCATTTATTGTTGTTTATATCTTCGAGATGTCCATTCTCTCCAATTATTTCCTCTAATTCCTTTGTTCGGGGAAAATTTTGTTCATAGTAAAAAACTCTAACAGCAGCGTACCCTAAATGCCAAAGATATTTTCGTAAATAGTCGTTACGAATTTTCCAAGAAACATTTCTTTTATATTCATAACAATATTCGGTTGATAACTCTCCGAATGCAATATCTGTTTCATCATTACTGATATCATCCCAAGATATTTTATCATCATTATGGCAATGAGGTGTAAGCCCTAATGTCATCCAAAATCTATCACTTAAATTATATGTAAAAAAGGAACCGTTTCCCCAAGAGGAAATCAGTGAATAGTAACCGCCAATTGTATAATTACCGTCACACATTCCTTCGCTATCATTATCAGGACCTGTGGAAACGACGCCGTGATTTAAGTATAATAGAGGCAGATTATTTATTTTATCTGTAGGAACAGTAGCTGTTGTCATATCACAATGTATTTCACGGGACGGTACAGACGAAGACATAATTTCATAGGCGCATGCAACTTCTATATTATTGAATGGAGAAGCATCGATAGGAGACAATAATTCTTTCAATTTTGATGGAATTAAATGGTTAGGAAGCGGCAAGTCATCAATATAATTTATCATTTTATCCATTTTCCTTATCTAAAGCATCCTGAAAATCGACCAATTTAATAATTCTATCAAAAAGTGGAGTTAAAGCGTAAATATAAGAACCTCCGCATCCTATATTTTCTTGATAAATAAGTCCGGTTCTTAAGAGAGACAGGCTATTGCTTTAGTTTCTTTAATCTTCTCTGGTTGACTGTATTCATATCCTGCAATAAATTTTGTAAGATAATCGGTATTTGTTCCTTTAGGTGGTTCATTATGAAGTTTTATATATTTTAAATCATCCTCTCTCATTTTATATAATTGAGCTAATAGATGAATTTCTTCATCAGATAATGTTTCCAAAATCTGAGCGTATCTGTTAAATTCATTCGCATATATTGGAGAAAGGAGTTGTTCCCCTTTTGCAATACTATTTATTGTTTTTGCTAAGAGTCTTAGATTCAGACGAGCCGTTCCATTCATTGCTGCTAATGTATAGCGGTGTATAAGAGAAATTTTGTCATCATCGGCAATATTATTAAAATTTCCCCCTGTTATTTCATCAAATAAAATATCTCGGCTTTCTGCTAATTTTTTTTCGCAATGGGCATTCCATAATTCTTGAATGGATGAAGTCGGTATTTTAAATAATGAAAGAATATCTAAAATTGAAGAAGCTACTATTTCCATTACATTAATGTTCCTTTTTTTAATTATTCTAAATAATGCTATTTTCACTTTAAAATCTTTATTATATTTTAATTTGATAATTTATGTTATTTCTTGCAAAGTTACAGATTTATTATAATATACACGAAAAAGAACAAATGAACAGGAAAAATGCTAAGAGATAACTTAAATGTTGTAGATTTTTTTGCTGGCGCAGGAGGGCTGAGCCTTGGTGCTGCACGGGCGGGATTTAATATTGCCGGCGCTATAGAACTTGACAAAAAGGCAATAGATACTCATATCAGAAATTTTCCGAATACAAAACATTTTGAAATTGATTTATCAAAAATTAAAGCACCAGAACTAAAAAAAATATTACTAACAGAGATTCATAATATTGATGGTATAATTGGTGGCCCACCATGTCAGGGCTTTAGTTATATGGGGCACAGGAATGAAAATGATGTTCGAAACAATCTTTTTATGCGATTTTTTGAATTTATTGAAGAAATTCGTCCCAGTTTTTTTGTTGCAGAAAATGTGCTTGGTATTTTAGATGACAAATATAAAAGCTTAAGAGATGCAGCATTAAATAACATTACAGGCTATACCATTCTTTCTCCATTAATAATTCGGGCAGATGAATATGGAGCCCCAACGACAAGGACAAGAGTTTTTTTTATTGGATATAGAAAAAAAGAAGGAATTAATCTAAGCGAAAATGATTTTTATTCTGCTAAAGTCCCAGAAAATGAAAAAATAAGAGTCAAAGATGCTCTTTTAGGACTTCCTACCAAGATTTGTTCTGAAAGAAGTGGATATGGAAAATTAGCACAAAAAGAACTTGAGAAACTAAAAAGACCAGAAACTTTAAGCTTTTATAAACATATAAGGGAACTTATTCCGCAAGGTATCGGAAATCCCAAAAGTATTGCATTATATAGAAAAAAAATTGTTACAGGGTGTTTCCCTACAAAACATAGTGAGGAAATTATTAATAGGTATGAAAATTTAAAATATGGACAACAAGACAATATTTCAAAATCTGTGAAATTAAACCCAGATGGTTTTTGTCCAACGCTTAGAGCTGGAACAGGTCCAGAAAAGGGAAGTTACCAAGCAGTTCGTCCAATTCATTTTGCAGAGCCTAGGGTAATTACCCCCAGAGAGGCAGCCAGATTACAAGGATTTCCGGATTGGTTTGAATTCCAACCGACAATTTGGCACAGCTTCAGACAAATAGGTAATAGTGTTTCTCCTATAGTTGCTGAAAAAATACTATCTGTTATTTTTCAAAAATTTACATGATGAAAATTGGGGTAATATTTATAATACTTGGTATAATTTTGGATAGAAACATCAACTTTTTTCTGGTTACAAAAAAATGGTAATTCTTCTTTTATTTTTTGTTCAACTTCGGTATCTGGAAGTAAATTGTTTAAAGCCAAAATCTCTTTAGATGTGAGACACGGGACATCAATTTTACATAGACTATCCCATCTGCCAAAAAGGATGTCCTGATGTAAATTTAGCATCTTTACTGTATCTTCTTCTTTTCTTTGTTTATCTTCGGCACTTAATGCTTCCAAAATAATACCAGTAAAAGTTAACATTTGTTGTCCATCTTGATATACAGTGGATATAATTGGAAGTACAAATCGTTTAGGATAAGAAAGCTCATTAAGTGTTTGATAGCAAGCTTTTTTTATACATTTCAATAATAATAACGGATATTTATCTTTTTCCATTTCAGTATAATTTGTTTCAGAAGGCATATATTCTTTTATCATCTGTTCTAAAATTTTTAATCTTTGTTCTTGGACCTCTTGGTCTGACTGTTCATCTTTTCTGTTTAATAAAGCAGCAGGGTAAGCATTTAATGTTATTTTTATAATATCATGAATATTTGCTTTGTTAAGCAATGTACAAAAATCTGAAAACTGTTTTCCTAAACCTTTAGGAGACGTATAGTCAAACCAAAATATGCTATTCTGATCTAACTCAGATTTAGATATAAAATCAGTACTATCTGTATTTTTTATTGTTATGCATTTCAAAGGCTTATTAAACTCAGCTCTTGAACAAATTAAAGGATCGCTCTCAAGGGATATCATTTTTGATATACCAAGATGCGCATGAATCAGCTTAAAGTCATCAAATTGAAATGAACCAAAACCAACATATTGATATTCATGTAGACCATAAGGTTTTGACAAACAATTTAATACATTAACAAAAAGGCATCTATCAATATATTTATTGGGCCTTAAATGATAAAAGGGTTGTGCGCTAATAACACTCATTTTTTCATTTCCGAGATTAATGATTTTCGTTTTGTTTGGACAAGATATAGTCAAAACATTTTTCTCCTACTTCAGAGGCTTTCATTTCAATGCTTTCATCTGGAGAAAAAAAGACCTTTACTGTATGTATATCATCAATTGATTTTGAATATCTAATAATGAGATGCTTCTTTTCATTAATAGGTTTGGGAAGATCAGGCTGCGACAATTGCCCACCGTCCTTTTTTCTGTAATTTAATCCATATTGTTTTTCAAAAGTTTTATCTTCTTTAATTAACTGGGTATATGGATAACTTTCAGCTTTTTCGGAATAAATACGCTCTTGTTTGTTTTGTCCTTTCCACTGATTGGTATAGTTAGTAAAGAGTTTCAAACCTTCTCTCATTTTATTTTTTACATCAGCATAAATAGGAGAGGATAAATCAATACCACGTTTAGTGGTTGTCATAGGCAATTTAGCCGGATTGGTGCTTTCAAAGATAACAATTCCTCGAATCCCAATAAATTGTGTATGATACTGAGGAACACCAGCTTCTCCCCAACCTGTAATGTAACTTTTATCATTATATAATACGACTCTGTCATTGCAAACAACAGTCCACCCTGCATCTGCAGAAGAACGTTTAGATTCAACACTTTCATCAAGATCATCATCTGAGGGGGGAGGAGCATAAAAGCCAACAATTAAATTAACATTAACATCATCATATGTTTTCTTAAAAATATATGGTTTAAAACCGCTATCTTTGGAAAGAAGTAATTGTATAGGATTAGCTTTAACTTTATGATCATTTACATAAATTGTAAAACCTTTTTCGATAATCAAACTATAACTAGCTTTTATTTCCGAAATTAAACTTTCTACAAAATAATCAATCGCGTCTTGATCACCCCATTGAATGGCAACTCCTGGCGTTAAGTCATTTATAGAAATAGTTGTACCATCATATGGTAAACAAGACAAATCATTATCTTTAATCTCAAACGTCCAATCGTTATCCGTATCAGCCCAGTTAGCAGGAATTGTTACTGAAAAGGCTTCTTGTCCCCTTTTGGTAGAAACAATTGCACTTCGACCAATTTTAAATATTGCCCTCTTCATACCAATACCATATATACCAATAGTGGCATCATGGTTTTGTTCATAATTTTGCTTCCCCATCCGGAAAGCATAATTTTCAGCAAGCTCTCGAGAAATACCACCACAATTATCACTTATTATAAAATTATCTTTAGTTATCGTAATCATGGCCTCAAAACCATTATAGTCTTTCTCATTTTTATTTTGTGATATGAGATTCTGGCTTCTCAAGGCCCCATCAAGACAGTTATCAAGCAGATCTAATATGGCATCATTTAAGCTGATGTCTCTCGTTAACATATTAATAAAAAAGTTTTTTGTTGGAGAACTATTAACTGTGCTACTACCCATTGATAAATGCCCTTCATTAAAACAAATTATATATCTACATTATAGCAGTACATTATGAAATCAAGACTTTTTTTATTAAATTCTTTTATTTTTTAGGATATAAATTGTTAACATATTTATCAATATATTGCACTTATAATAAATTAATTTTTGACCATCTCATCTACGATTTCTTTAATAAAGTCATATTCCCGCATTAAAAGCAAAAGATGATAAGCGCTGACAGGTGTGCCTTTTTGAAACCAGTTCCGGGTTAAATACAGGTTTTCATCTATTTTAAGTACTACTGTTTGATAAATTTGCCGCTTATAATGGGCAGATAAACACTTTATCAGTAGTTTTGTGAGATCCTTATTATTTTTAATAATAAATTTGTCAACACCTATTTCGCACCAAATCTGGTGCTTTTTACTATTAGACATTCGCCTTCCTTTCACCGATGATAAGTAGACATAACAAACATTATAAAGAGAATTTTTTAGAAGAAGGGGAAATGAGTATGTACCCAAATAGCAAAGACAAAATACCTGCAGCCATGTATATTCGGATGTCGACGGAGCATCAGAAATACTCTCCAGAGAATCAAGCGGCTGCCATCCGTGAATATGCGGAACGTAATGATTATGAAATTATAAAAACTTATACCGATGGCGGCAAAAGCGGCTTGAATATTGCTGGCCGTGCCGCTTTGCAGCAAATGTTGAAAGACGTTCAAAGCCATCAGGCGGAATATAAAGCCATTCTGGTTTTGGACGTCACCCGCTGGGGACGGTTTCAGGATGCCGATGAGAGTGCATATTACGAGTATATCTGCAAGAGAGCTGGAACGCCGGTAAAATATTGTAATGAACAGTTTGATAATGACGGCAGTCCTGTCGCGACCATTGTTAAAGGTGTTAAACGGACAATGGCGGCCGAATATAGCCGAGAGCTTTCTTGCAAAGTCTTTGCCGGGAAATGCCGTTTAATCAACCTCGGCTATCGTCAGGGAGGCTTTGCCGGATTCGGGCTGCGGCGTATGCTGGTAAACGAGCATGGCGAACATAAGGGGATTCTTGCTGCCGGAGAACACAAAAGCATTGCTACTGACCGGGTCATTTTAGTTCCAGGGCCGGAAGAAGAGCAAAAAATTGTCCGTTGGATGTATAAAATGTTTACGGAGGAGCTGAAAACAGAACAGGAAATCGCCGACATTCTCAATCAACAGGGAATTCTCACTGACTTAAATCGTAGCTGGACTAGGGCAACGGTCAATCAGGTTCTAACCAATGAGAAATATATCGGCAATAATGTTTCCAATCGCATTTCGTTTAAATTAAAGACTAAGCGCGTGGTCAATCCGGAAAGCGAATGGATTCGCAAAGAAGGAGCTTTTGAGGCAATCGTTGAACCGAGCGTCTTTTATATCGCCAAAGGCATCATTAACGCTCGAGCCAGACGTTTCTCCAATGATGAGCTTTTGCAGAAATTAAAGGATTTACAAGCCAAGAAAGGCTATCTGTCTGCCCTTATCATCAACGAAAGCCCCGATATGCCGTCAAGTTCCATTTATTCCAGCCGCTTTGGCAGCCTGGTCCGGGCTTATCAGCTTACGGGAAGTAGATTGCCTTGTTTCTACCGATAATGAAAATTTTACCTACAACAAACATGTCAATCAGCTCTCCAATGTCCAAGAACAGAAAATGATAGAAAAAGCCATCAATCGCGGTGTTTCCATTGAACGTCTGGCACGGGTTCTAAATATGAATCCCGAAAACATCCGCCAGAAGAAAAATCTGCTGAAAGGCATTTGCGAAGAGGTCGTGGAGATGCTGAAAGATAAAATTGTGAGTTCCAAGGTGTTTTATTATTTGGCCAGAATGAAACCGGAGCGCCAGATTGAAGCAACTAAGATTATGGTTGAAAGTAAAACGTTTACTACCTCATTTGCCCGTTCCATCTGGCTTGCTACGTCTGATGAACAGCTTGCCATTCCCCGCCGCAGACAAAAATCAATAGTTATGGATTTCAGCCATTTTACCAAACTGGAGGAGGAAATTAACCGGCTGCACGGCGAATATGAGGAAATTGAGGAAAATTACGGCCTAAATGTCCTAAATTTTACACTGGTCAAAGGATATGTCAAAACCTTGGTAATGAATCCGCGTGTAAACCGCTACCTCAGAATCAATAATCCCGATATTCTGGAACATCTGGAAAGCATTGTAGATATTGATAATCTTAATCCCGAGGAATGACTTTACCCAAAGTGAGATAAAAAATCCATTTTACTTTTCTAATCGTGGCGATATTTTACAAATATTCGCAGTATTTTGTTTATATTTAAAGAATGTTTGCAGTTTTAGCTTGAATAATTAAAAAAGTTTGCATAAAATAAAATGTAAGGAGATTGCCATGAATACAGATGCTTTGCCGACATTCATTTTATCAACGAAAGAAAATTCCTACAAAATATCCCGCTGGCAAGAACGAGGATTAGTCCGTAAAATTACCGCTAATCTTTACACCTCAAATATGCACGATGATCTTGATGCTTTTATTCATCGCCGTCTTTTTGAACTTGTTGGTCTCGTTTACCCTGGAGCAATCATCGCAGACCGCTCAGCTTTTGAAATGTCGCCCACTACCGGAAACGAACTGTTCATTATTTCCGACAAAACTAAAATCTCAACTTTCGGTAAATATACGGTGTATCCGCGCAAAGGTGCAGCACCGCTGCCGGATGATATTCCGTTTATGCAAAATCTTTATCAACCTTCAGTTGCTCGCAAATTTTTAGAAAATGTCAAAACCTCCCGACGCTATTCTAGCCGCAGCCCGCGTTATCTCAGCAAAAAAGAGCTTGAAGAAAAATTAGAAAATTATCTTTGTACTTATCGTGAAGAAGGCTTTAACCACCTGCGTGATCAAATGCGCGCCATTGCTCCTGCTCTAAGGTTGGAAAAAGAGTTTCTTATTATCAATGACATCATGGGAGCCATGCTAGGCACCAGAGAGGCTCAGCTTAGTTCTGAAGTTGCTCAAGCTCGTCGCAGTGGCGATGCTTTTGATTCCAAACGTAGTATTTTGTTTACTCGTCTGTTCGAAGGATTATCCGCTAATCGTTAACCATCCGTGAGCGGAAAGTTATGTGTTCTGCCGGATACGGCGGGGTAAAGTCAAAATCAAAGGTCACTTTGCCCTGTTCGACCTGATCCGGCGTGTTGATGCTTGAGTCCGCCCAACATTTGCCATCTATAATGGCCCCGATGTTTTTAAGGTACCGGAGATAATTGTTGACACCTTCGCAGACGTCTTCGACGTAGGTTTTGGTAATATTGCGATCCACCGCCCACAAATGTTCTTTCTGCAAGCTGTCGTTTATCATATCGGCAGTCCGCCGGACGGAAAGAAACGCCCATTTTTCGTCAGCGGAGGCCGTTCGGTTGCCCCAGAGACGGAAACCGTCTTCTTGAATTATTGTCGCAACTTTGTTTTCGTTTAAAAAGTTAGCTTTGCAGCTTGTATCGCCTAAAGCAAAGTCAATCGGTTTGGATATCCCAATGATGCCGTTGATGGTCGTATTGGAGGGAGACCACCAGAAACCGCGCTCGTTATCGGATTTAGCCAACAACCCGGCAACTGCCGCAGAAGACGGAAAACTGACAATCTGATCGTTTTCATCCTGGATTTTGACCCACGGATAAACGCTGTAAACACGGGCAGAACCAAAACATTTCTGATATTTGATTGCATCCTGTTCGCTGCCGTTCGGACAATCGGCGATGATGACGGCTTTCAACCGTTCGGCAATTCCCAGAAGTTCGGAAACAACAGGATTTGCCAGTGTTTCGCCGTCATCATCCGGCTGATCATGTGTAAATCCGGGAGCAATCAGGATTCTGGGCTGAACGCTGACTTCGGTTTGAGCGGCTAAGAGACAATTGACACCGCGATATGTTCCATCGGCGTTAGCCCCGCCCACAACGTCGCTTGATTTTATTTTAGAGGTATCCAGATATTTGTAGCTTACCATCAGAGCCTCTTTTTCCGGAATGGTCGATTCTCCTGTTTTGGTAAGAATTCCATTAAAGGCATCTAGCATATAGTCGGTAGTTTCCGTATAAGTAACGCTTTCATCGGCTTTTTTGACGACGACATCCGATACAATCTTATGATCAAGGACGATTTCTCCGTAATCATCAAATTTTACATTGTCCTGTTTAACATCAGATTTTTGTTCAGAATTTGTTTTATCAGCAACATTGACGACGATGACCATTGCACCAGTCTGATCAAAAATCTGATCCAACGCGCGGGGAATAGTGAATACGAGCAATGCCATACCGAATATCATGAGCGAGCAAAATATTACAAACAGCCGCAGATAGTCCTTATTTTAAGTATGCTTAAGACATTGTCCGAACTTCTGGCGTGGCAGCCGGATGATTATCTGGGGCGTTATTTCGGACAAATGCGGCTGGATAAGCATTTTCACGGACAGTTTTTCACGCCGATTCATGTCTGCGAGTTTATGGCTGCCGTGGCTTTTGGTGATGGCTTGCCGCAAGGAAAGCCTTATGTAACTGTTGCCGAACCGGCTTGCGGTTCGGGGGCAATGATCATCGGTCTGATTCGTCATCTGCAAAAGCAGGGTATGACCGATCTTGGTGGCAGACTGGCAATTCTTGCCACCGATATTGACAGTCTTTGCGTCAATATGGCTTATCTGCAACTCGGCATACTCGGGTTGTCTGTCCGCATCACTCACGGTAACTCTCTTACCGATGAGGTATGGGATGCCTTTGATACACCCAATCTGCAAATCAATACTTGTCTGGGATATTTTAATTAAGTAAAGGGGGGAATATGAGCGAAATAAACTTTAACAAACTCAATTTCAAAACCCCGCGCGAGGCAGTTATTTATGAAGTTGCTCATGTCATGGGAATGATGAAGCGCGAGCAGGAAATTCAGCAGGAAGTATTTAATTATGAATTGATTCACAACATGACGCATAAAGGTGCATCTTCAGGTTATCAGCTCCGGCTGCATTCGGACAAATGGTTCAACGGTATGGCTGCCAACATTAATCGCTTGTTAGAATTGATGGAAAAGCATTTACAATAAATGGAATAACAGTATAAAAGCTTAAAAAGTTTCTGTTAACCTGAAGTTTTTTATACGCTGCTAAATATTCGTATCATTCTTATCCTTACAGGCAGGATTGTTTTCTAGCATATAATCTTGGATATTGAGGGAGAATTCTGGCGTAAATCTGGCAGCAGCCCATGCCCCATTACCAACTTCCATACAGGGAAGATAATAATTTATAAAAAGATTATCTACAGTCGGAGCATCATCTCTTATCTTGTTTGACATTAATGTCAGGTCTTGTCCGGAAAGTTTGTTCTCTAGCCGGATAACAAAAGAACACTTGAATGGCTGCATACATTCCTGTTTTTCAACTGTATATGAAGCAACATTACTATAATCATTTCCACAAGCGGAAAGTAAAATAACAGCTGTTGAGGCGGCAATTATCCAGTTAAATTTATTCATAATAAATTTCCTTATTTGATTGATTTATTGAAATCTTATCATAATCCAGAAATCGGTCAATATATAATCATAATTAAATATAGGGCTTTTTGATGCAAAAGTTCGAGAATTACCGGCTTTTTAGATGACCGATAAGCGGTTTTTACTTACGAACCGATTTTAACCATTTTACCATCAAAGCCAATAAAACCGATGTAGGGATACTGTCTAAGGAGTCCCTACATAACGTAGACTTTTTGCCCATTTAGACCGAAATTAACCCCTTTAAGGCGGGACTCCTTAGACTAAAATCCCGTCTTTCAATCTCTCAAATCCCCTGATTTCCTAAGTCTTAGCGCACAAAAAAATCTCTGCATTTCTGCAGAGATTTCGTTCATTGGTGAGCGCGCCGGGATTCGAACCCGGGACCCTTTGATTAAAAGTTCTATTACAATTCATAAAAATCAATAAGTTAACTTTTTAAAATTTCGCATTTTTAGCATTTTTTTTCTTAAAAGTCTGAAAAGTTATTGAGTAGAAAGCCACTCAACAATTTTTCTTTTATCTTCATTAGACCTTTGCAAAGCTATGTCCTTTTTTATGACACACTTCAAAAGGTCATCGTTGACTTTCATGACAGAACAATCAGCGTTTACCGGCTGAAGATACACTTCCGGCGGGGCCAGTTTCACAACGGCCGGACGGCAGTCTTTCGCACAGCTGGCGAGAAACAATATCAGGAAGAGGACAGATAGCCCAAGACTGATATTGTGGATCCTTTTGGCTTTGTTCATATAACAATTTGTATGCATTTTCTAACTCCTTTTTGTCTTTTTCGAGTGAGGCGCTGCGTTGTTGCAGCGCTTCAATCTTATTGTTGAGTTCGCCGACAACAGAAGAATTGACGGCTTTTTCAGTCTTCAGCTCCGATGTTTTGAGTTCAAGCTGATTGCTGGTGATTTCAAGATCGGCGCTGAGGGACGAAATTTTGTTCCACAAAAGCGAAACGACAATAACGGCGGCAACACCACATAAAATTTCAATTCGCGTTCTCATAAGGCTCTATCCTTAAATCTGTCAATGAAACCCTTCGGGTCTTTGAAAAACTCTTTTAAGATTTTATTGACGCCGAAAACAACCGGCCGGGCATAGCCGGACGCGACACATACCAGAAGAATCGTCATATAGGCGCTTAATCCCTTGTCCATACAGAAAAGGAAGGCAAGCCCTCCGGCAAACAAAGAGCAAAGCAATGTCTTAATCAAATCTTTTAAGTTTTTGAAATCCATAATAAAACTAAAAGCCAGACTGACCAAAAGACAAATAACGGTGCAAACGTAAAAAATCTTTTTCATTGCTCCTCCCGGTAGGCTGCAATATATTTTTCAACGGAACCCTTGCCTTTGGCGGTATTATAATATTTTTTCCAATATCCTGCCTGTCCCTGCAGGTCTTCAGGAATAGGCAGGGGAGCCCGTAAATAATGAATCCGGCACATAGCCGCCGCATACATCAAATTACTTTTAAGATTTTCAGAAACAGACAAACCTGGAGAAAAAAGTCGCATCACTCTGGCTTTCAGCTCCGGCTTATATTTTAGAAAATTTTTGTAAATATCATCATGAGTTGCCGGCTCCATTTGAAAAATCCCAAGAGCCGGCCCATTTATCTGTCTCAGATATTCTCCACAGTTGCTTTCGACACAAGCCGTTCCGAAAACAAGGTCTTCGGCCGGTTTGGAATAAAGGCCGACAGCCACAAGCGCCGGTCTTATAATTTCATTTCTTAATTGTTTTGCGTCCATTGTTTTCCTTTCT
>CALXLC010000036.1 GCA_944389095.1 uncultured Alphaproteobacteria bacterium | reverse complement strand
CCGTTTACGGGTAGCAAGTAACCTTCGCCCCGTCAGACCGTCATGCGCCCTTAAGGCGTTCGCTGGCACCGTTAGGGTTACACCCTTAAAGAAGAACCACCGGCTAGGCCGGTGGGTTCCTTTTTTTGTTGCTTTTTATGGAAATTTCGGTATAATGACGAAAAGTAGACAAAAGGAGCTTCCGAATGGTATCTATTTCTGACAAATATCCCGAAACCATCAATCCTTTTTCGGAACGTTCCGAGCTGTGGTATACCGCCCGGGAATTTTGCGGCATGATTACGGCTCATGCTCGACACGGCAGGTTTTTTAATGAGCGGAAGGCCGGGGCGCTGCTTGACGCTTTGGTCAACGCCAAGCCGGTGACGTATCGGGCAGAGGCCAGGCATTTTGCCGCGGCGGAAATTATCAGGGGAATTCGTTCGGCGGCGCATAAAACGCCATATAAGCAGTTTTTGAACAATAATCATAAGCTTTTGCAGTTTTGCGATGCCGATTGTCAGGCTTTGTTGTCGACAATTGTCGGGTATCGGGTACATTGTCATCCCCAGGTATTCAAAAAATTGGCCGATTATAAGGTTACTACTCCGGAGATGGCGGAAAGCAATCGGATTTTGTTGCAAAAGTGTCTGGAACGCAGTCATGAAAAAAATGGTGAACAAAAGGCTGTTTTGTATGCTCCCGTTTGGGAAAACTTTGCCGCCAACGGAGCGGCTGCCGCTCCGGAGACGCTGCAGAAGCAAGATGTTTTGGATGTTTTGTTGAAATACAGCGTGGATTGTTCCAAGTCGGCTTATCAGTTCTTTTGCGATTATGATTTGAAAAGCGGTTTTGAAAGGGACGGTGAGAAAAAGATAGACCGTTTTTTGTTTGAAAAAGACAAGGAGTTTTGGGATGCCCGCGATGTGGAGCAGATGAGCTGGGTTTTGGAAAAAAGACTGCAAAACAATCCGAGGATGGGGTTGGATGATTTTCAAAAATACAGCGGCGCCTGGCTGGATCTTTTGCATAATAAATATTACGGCTCACTTATCAGCCTGCGGCCGTTGGAACAATGGATGGAAAATCGTGTTTCCCAGCATGGCGGCACGGCCCTCAGAGAGTTGTTTTCGGAACAGGATGAGCTTCCGGAAACGATTGATAAAAATGCTTTCAGGTTCTTTTTGAATCAGGTTATCGACAAAGTTAAGGATCGAGGCGGTATTAAAAATTGTACGGCGGTTTTTTTGGCGCAGACATCGGCTTTTTTTAAAGACATGGTCGAGAAACATTCTTTTTCCAAAAAAGAAATGTTGGAAATCAGTCGCAATTTTAAGGTCAGAAATTATCATTCCGATTCAACGGAAGCTTATTTTATGGATTTAAATACCGAGCTTCAGGGAATTTATAACCGCAAGCTGCTGCAGGAAGTTTTGGCTTTGGGTCAGTGGGCGCGGACTCAACCGGCCAAAAACGCGGCCGAGCGTCTGGCCGTGCGATCGACTTATATTGATATTCTGCATGAACGCCTGATTAACGACAAGTCGGTGCGGAATGTTAATCTGGCGGAGGCCTTGGCTGAACGTCAGACGCGTTTTTATGCCGATACTTCCGGAAATTTTGAAAAAGACAAATTAAAAGCCAACCGGATTGTTCAGGCGATTGCCGGCGTCTATCGGACAAAGTCCTTTGTGAAAGACATCCGGGCAACCGCTCTTTATTTTGACGGCGGAAAACCTTCAAAAACCTTAAAGCTTAAACAATCCGGCGGCCGGTAGTTTTCGTTAAAACGCGAGGACACAACGAACATTACGCGGGGTAACCGTCGGATTTCCACTATAGTCCTTATCTAATCTTTGTTCTTGTAACACCACAGTCCATACACCGGGAGCAGACCAACTAACATTTGGAATTTCCTCAGTTGAAGTAAAGTAAGAGTATGTGCTTAGTTCTGTTGAAGATAATCTTGATATTCTACGTTTGATTTCTTCATAATTAAAACTTATAGCGTATAATTCGCCTGCCGCCGGCAAGTACCATCCGTCTGAGCCGACTCCATTTGATACAGGTTTATAAGAGTTGCAATATGTGGCTGCAGGGTGATCATATTTTCCATTATAATTAACTAAGCATTGTGTATTGGAAGCCCCATTGAAATCTGTTTGTGCGGTTTCGGCATCAACATAAATATTGCTAAGACAAGAAACGTCTTCACGTCCTGTTGCCCATGATAGTTCTGTCTCTTCTAATGCTATTGCCAGTCTTGTCGAACCTTCGATATAAGCCACAATACCGACGGGGGTTTTGCCGGAAATGACATCCCATGATAAAGTTCCGTCCGAATATAAAATCATGCCCGGTTCCGGGTCAATCGGTTTCGGCTCAATACACCAGACTTTGCTGGTATCGAAGGGGCATTTAATCATGTCGGCGCCTTCGCAGTCGGAAGCGGATTTGGTGTAGCCCATAGCGTTGCAATCGGCCGGGACGCAGGTCGCCTGTGCCTGAAACGCGGCCAACACCGCAACCGATACTCCGGCCAATAATTTATTCAACTTTCTCATCTCTCTTCTCCTAAAAACTTCCCTAATTTCTAAAACGCAAGAACACAACGAACGCGGTTACTGAAGTTAGCCTTACCGCTGTGGCCCATAGCACCGTCGGACGGTCGCACAACCCACACGTTGTTAGCATTG
>CALXLC010000035.1 GCA_944389095.1 uncultured Alphaproteobacteria bacterium | reverse complement strand
GGATGACGGTAATAGCGGCGTTAATGCTGTGCAGCACGGCCATGACGCCAGCTCTGGCGCAGAACTGTACGAGTTCGACCAGATGTGCGGAATTGGGGTATAAGAAATCGGCGGCGGATTGTGACGGGATGGAAAGTCTGGTCTGTCCGTTTGACAGCAGCAAATACTTTTGCGTGGAAGCCGGAGACCCCGCGGCCGGAGCGGCTCCCGGCTCGATTCTGTATTCTGACGGAACGGTTTCGGACAGTGTTATCCCGAGCAAAACGCCTGTCGGTATTGTTGCCTATGTCGCCGGTTCGACGAGATTTGCGGTAGCGTTAGCAGAAACGGGAGCCGAATGGGGCGGTCAAGGTTACGATGTATCATGTTTAACAGCGATGGGTAGTTCACAAGCAAAATCAGATTTTAATGGCGCAGCAAATACACAATGTTTGATAAATGACAGTCAATCACATCCGGCGGCAGAGTATTGTAACAATTACAAGCCCGTCTCCAACGGTACTGGATCCAACGGCTGGTATTTACCGGCAGGAGGAGAGTTATACGCAATGAGTTTTAGCTACGGGGCTATTAACTTAGGGCTTAAAAAGCTGTCGAAGACGCAGCTTAGCAACTATTATTACTGGTCTTCGTCCGAGTACGATCACAATTACGCCTGGTACGTCAGACCGTCCGACGGCAGTATGTACTACGTCGATAAGAAGCCCAGTAGCCGCGTTCGTTGTGTCCTTGCGTTTTAGTGTTTTATTCAACAGAGATTAAAATAGGGCAGTGGGATAATTCGGAATATTCCGGATTTCCGGGGGATAGTGTAACTTTTTTTCGGGGTCAGTCCGAAAATAAATCTCTCTGGGTATTGTTGTCAAGGGCGGCAAGGGCTTCTTTGGCGATTGATGTGGTGACGGCCCGCTTGCGCGCCAGCGATATTGTGTCAATCTCTGCCACTACTTTGCGGGCATATGCAAAGGAACGGCGCATATTGTTCAGCAAATAGTTTATCAATTCCGGGGAAGGCGTTATTTGACGATCGGTAAACAGTTTGACCAGCAATGCGGACAAAAGTTCATCATCAGGTTCTTTGATTTCCGCCGTTGGTACGATGTTCATCCGGGAGCGCAAATCGGGCAGAGTAAAGTTGATTCTGGCCGGTGCCTGCTCTGATAAGAAAAGAATGTTTCCTCCTTCGTCGCGATAAAGGTTATACAGGTGAAACAGGGCTTCCTGATTAATATCCGCCTGCAGCTCTTCTATCACCAGACAGTTGTGCGCGTCAAACAAAGAGCGGATGTTTTCCAGCGAAATCGCCGCGGCTTTGATGAACGGAATCTTATACGGGTAATTGGTCAGGTTGGCGACTTTATTGGCAAAAACATTAGCCAGATGCGTTTTTCCGCAACCTTCAGGTCCATAGATACAGACGGCAAAGTACGGCCAGTCGGGCCAGTTGTCTATCAGCGAAACGGCTTCACGATTGCAAGGGGCGACCATAAAGTCTTCTCTGCCCAAACTGGGACGATGCGGAAAATCCAGCGTCAGCTGGCTGATGTCTGTGCGATTTTGAGTCATGCTAATCCTTATTTAAGACATCAAAAACCTTTGCTGTCAAGTCGCCGAGACTATAAGGCTTGGTAATAAAATCGAAGTCTTCGAAATTATCCAGCTCCTGACGGACGATTTCTTCCGAATAGCCGGATGCCAAGATAACTTTAATGCCGGGAATTTTTTCTTTGACGATTTTGGTCAGTTCGGCGCCGCTCATGCCGGGCATTACCATGTCGGTAATCAGCAGGCGGTAGTTCGAATCGCCGGCGATGCTGTCCAGCGCGTTTTCCGCCGAATTGCATCCGGTGATGTCGTAACCTTTTTTCTTCAGGGCACGGACGGCAAAAGTGCGAACCGCGTCTTCGTCCTCTACAAACAGGATGCGGATGTTTTCGTTGCTGCGCGCGGCTGTGTGCGAGCGGTCAATGGTATTTGAAACATTCAGGCCGACAATGATTTTTTGATTGATGTTGAGCGGCGCGGCAATTTTTTCCTGTACGGTGAGAATCGGCGAACCGTCTTTTGCGGTGACGATTTCGCTATCGTCATTGTTGTTTTCTTCCTCGCTGTCGGCCTCAAAACGGGGCAGGTGGATGGAAAACGTCGTGCCTTTGCCGACTTCGCTTTCTACTTTTATAAAACCTTCGGTCTGGCGGACAATTCCGTAAACCATGGCCAGCCCTAAGCCGGTGCCGGAACCGACGACGTTTTGTTTGGTGGAGAAGAAGGGATCAAAAATCCGGTTGAGGTTTTCCGGCGGAATGCCGCAGCCGGTGTCGGTGACGTCTATCACAACAAACTCTCCGGGTTTAACAATATCATCCCCAAAACGATAGCTTTCCGTCAGGACCCGGGTGTCTGTGCTGATGGTCAATGTGCCGCTGCCCTCCATGGCATCTTTGGCGTTGACGGCAAGGTTTATAATTACCTGAGAAAATTGTACCGGATCAACTTTAATGTAACCCAAATCGGAACCATGATGAAATTTGAGGGTTATTTTTTCACCGAGAATACGTTTGAGCATGTGGCTGAGTTCTACGAAGTTATCGGTGACGTCTATCAGTTTCGGCTGCAGCGGCTGTTTGCGCGAAAAGGCCAGCAACTGACGAACCAGTCCCGCGGCCCGGTTGGCATTTTGTTTTATTTGAATCAAATCCGCAAAAGAGGGGTCTCCCACGCCGTGGCGCTGCAGCAGCAAATCGGTAAAGCCAATCATGGCGGTCAGCAGATTGTTGAAATCGTGGGCCACACCTCCGGCCAGTTGGCCGACAGCCTGCATTTTTTGAGCCTGAGCAAACTGCAGTTCAAGATTTTTTTGTTTGGTGGCGTCTGTCATATAAAGTACAAAACCGGAGATGGTTTCGTCGGCCGTGCCGTGAAAACGGCGCATGCTGCTGATGTAGGTGCTGGTGACCTCGTCTTTGCGTTCCGGATTGAGATGCAATTCCGCCGAGACTGAAGCTGTTTTGGCGGCTTTTACTTCTTCCAGATGTTTTTGGAAGGCACTGCGTTCGCTGCTGTCTATCAGGTTAAACAATGCCGTGCCGCGTAATCCGTTTACATCGTGGTGCAAGAAAAACGCCGCCTGAGGATTGCATTCCGAAATAATCCCTTCGGTATTGATGAAAACAATGCCGACCGGCGCATTGTTAAACAGCCAACTGATTTTGTCCCGTGCCTGTTCCAGACGTTGTTGTATTTCGGGACTGCCGGGCAGACTGCTGACAACGGCGCCGCGCATTTTGTATAAATTGTTTTCGCGGTAGCTTTTTTGAAACACATAGGCAGGGGCCGTTTGTCCTCCGGACTTGACAAAGTAAAGCCCGCCCTGCCAGAAGTCGCGGTGTTCGGGAAGCACAGAGTTTGTGGCCAGAAATTCCGGCAGCAGCCGGCCAACGGCCTGTTCTTCGCTGATACCCAGAAATTCGGCCAGATTGTGATTGATATATTCCAGCTTATATTCTTTGTCCGTGCTGTAAAGCCCTATCGGCAGATCGTCGATAAAATCGTGGAGCGAGCGGCATTCGTCATGGAAGACTTCATCCATGTTGCGTGCGGCGGTCACATTGTTGAAACTCCAGTAAAGATAGGTCTCTTTTTTGATTTTTTTGATTGAGAAGGGGCCTTCAAAAATATCAGTTTTTTTCAAATATATGGGGCGTACGGAGATTTCGAACCATTCTGTTTCCAGAAACAGACGGCCGTCGTTTTGGTGAAGGGTGAGCGAAAGCGTTTCCCGGCCGGGGGTGAGGTTTTGGCAGGCCGTTTGCAGGCGATGGAAGGCTGCTTTGTTGCTGTTGCCGTCCGTCAGACGACGCTCCAGAAACTCAAGCGCGGGAAAACGTCCGAGCAAATCTTCCGCCGCCGCATTTTGAATGACCGCTTCACCCAGGGAATTTTCTATTCGGCGGCATTTAAAGTCGTGGCGGATTATTTCGTTGGCAAAACCGCCGTAGCTGATGGCCTCTTCTCCGGCATCAAGCGTTTTGATGGTCAGAATCAGGCATAATGAGGCCAGCAAAGCGCTGAGCGCAATCAGGTAAAGGTGATATTCCGGGTACAGAAAAAACAAAATCAGCACTGCCGTCAGTCCGACCAGCGAAAAAGCCAGGGATATCAGACGGGATTGTAAAAGTTTGTCCGGTCTATTGTTGATTTTTGAGCTGCATAACATATCCAATTACCTCTGCAACGGCTTTAAAGTGTTCCTGCGGAATGGTCTGATCCAATTCGGTTGATGCAAACAAGGCACGCGCCAGCGGCGGGTTTTCGACAATGGGCACATCGTTTTCTTCGGCCAGGGCCTTTATTCTCAGAGCAACGTTGTCGACGCCTTTGGCCGTGACTTTGGGGGCGTCCATGGTTTCCATTTTATATTCCAGAGCAACCGCATAGTGGGTCGGGTTGACGATGACCACATCGGCCTTGGGGACGTTTTCCATCATACGGTGGCGGGCCCGCTCCATGCGCACCTGACGGATGCGCGATTTGACCAGCGGGTCTCCCTCCATTTGTTTATATTCGTCTTTGACTTCTTGTTTGGTCATCCGCAGTTTTTTCAAATGGGTGTATTTCTGGTAGGCGTAGTCGGCAACGGCAATAATCAGAACCGCTATCACAACCGTAAACAAAAGTAAAACGACCATTTTGTGAATAAATTTCAGAATGCCGACGGTGTCCATTGTCGGCAGAAGTTCCGCTTTTGCCAAATAGGGCTTGAGCGCCAGAATTGCCACAAAAGCAATTGCCGCAATTTTGATAATTCCCTTTATGCTTTCGACAATCTTTTTCATGTTGATAAAATTGACGATGTTGGCAAAGAGGTTGAGTTTGTTCCAATTGGGTTCCAGTTTTTTTGGGGCGTAGATAAACCCGGTCTGAGCGATGCTGGCGAATATTCCCAAAACCATGAAAATCGTAAACGGAAGGGCCATGATTTTGAATAATCCCAAAACGCTGTCTTTCAGAAGGAGTTTGAAATTTCCGGCATCTACGGAGATTTGCCCGGCGTTTTCGATAAAGCGTACTGACAGCAGATAATACCATTTTGCCATAAGAGGAACCAGCAACCAGACGACAAACAGCATTCCCAGCAGCATGATAAAACTTTTGGCATCCTGAGAGATTGCAACATCGCCTTCTTCTTTGGCTTTGCTTATTTTTCGTTCGGACGGTTCTTCCGTTTTGGAGGCTTCGTCTTCATCTTCCGGTGCGACCATGTTCCTCCGTCCTTAATGCAAAAATCGGTTGAGGCCGTTTTCAAAATATCGGATGAACCACATTATCATTATCGGCAGGGTAATGAAAAGCAGTCCGAGCCCGAGGTAAATCTGCAACGGCAGTGACAGAAAAAAGATGTTTAATTGCGGCATCAGGCGCGAAACAAGTCCCATGCCGGCGTAAAAGACGATGGTAAAGGCGATAAACGGTGCTCCGACCTTGAATCCGGTTATGAATGCCTGATTTAAGTCAGAACTCAGTTCGTTTGCAAAATCGCCCCAGGGCATTTCTCCGCCGACGGGAAAAATATGGTAGCTGTCCACGATTGCGCCCAGCATCAGATGATGCAAATCCATTAAAAAAATTACGGTTAAAGCCGTCAGGCTCAAGAATGTTTCCAAAACAATCGACTGAGCCTGAAAGGCCGGGTCAAAAATCTGGGCGTTACTGAAGCCGATGGCCTGGCCGGCAAAGTTTCCCGCCAGATTGAGCGCCGAATACATAATCTGCATCACGACTCCCAAAAAGATGCCGACGGTGACTTCGAAGGCAATGCAGCGAAAAAAGACCGCCAGCGTCTGCGGGGGCGCGGGAAGATGCGGTGCAACAACCGGTACCATAACGACCGAAAGGGCCAGCGCTGCCGACAGACGGACCTGCGTGCTGACATAAGATGTCGTAAAGCCCGGCATTACCATTAATGCCGAGCCGAGCCGCAAAAAGACCATCAGAAAATGGTAAAGGTTCAGGCTGATAAGCTGCTGCATCCGGGTCATCCGCCTCCGCTGATTTTGGAGAACAGGCTTTCCGTCAATGTCTGCATTTGTCCCAGCATGAAGGGGAACAGCAGGATGATGGTTACAAATACGGCAATAATTTTGGGGACAAAGGCCAAAGTCATTTCCTGAATTTGCGTCAGAGCCTGAAAAATACCGATAATTAAACCGACGCAAAGCGCCACCAGCAAAATCGGCGTGACGATTTTGAGAAGGGTGAAGACCGCATCGCGGGAAATGTCTAAAACTTCGAGTTCATTCATGGGCATTACTCAAGCGGGGTTTGTTTTTCAAAGTAACGGTGGTTGTCGATGCCGGTGAAAAAGACACCGTCGAAGCCGTTGTCTATAATTGATTTGAAATAGCCGGACATCAATTTTTGCCATTCCGGCGTCCAGTATTTGGTGAGGTATCCGCTATCATTGACAAAGGATTGGCGAACCAGCCAGTCCGGACTGCCGATTTTCCATTTATGCTGCCAATAGTAGCTTAAAGCATCGGCTTCGGAAACATTCATTTCTGCCAGAAGAATTCTTTGAGTGCCGTTTTTTTTGAATTTCATGCTGCGGATTTCCTGATTTGAAAAACGCTGGTTGTGACGGAATAACGGCGTAATGACAATTACGTCAAAGTTGCTGTTTCTGACGGCTTCGATGAATTCGTTTTTATCGGCAAATTTACGGTCGTCGTTAAGGAGCAAAAAATTTGCGGCTTTTCGAAGACTGTCGACATTTTTGGCGCTTTCGTTGATTACCGGCTGCCGGCTGATGTCATTAAATGCATATTGCGGGTCGGTAAATCCGTAAAACAAATGGCGGTTGACTATTGAGCTGACGATTGCTTTATCCAAATCCCGTTCGGTGGCACAGCGGTCAATGGCAATGACCGGAAGGCCCGCCTCGGCAATATGCTCCGGGAGCTGCCGTTTTCCGCAATACAGATTATTAACGGCAATGGCGTCCAGGCTGTTCAGATAACGGTATGCCGGTGTGCCGGCGAAGCTTTCCATTTGCGGATGCTGTTTTTTTAAACGTTCCAGAAAGGAAGGGTCGTCGGCATTGATGCCTTTGCGCCGGGCTTCGTTATATCCTTCCAGGTGATGTTCCCAAAGGCTTTTGTGAAGCAGATTGACGCCTTCGTGCGCTACGATTTTAAAGTCAGGTTTAACCGCTTTGGCATAATCAATGAGCATCAGCAGATTATCCCGCATCAGGCTGCGATAGTTTGGGATATGCAGCGGCGGAACGTCTATATCCAGAAGTTCTTCTTCATAAGTATAAGGGTGCGGCAGGGTGAAGCCGTATAAACCGGCCTCGGCCCCGGCTGGCACCAGGGCCGACAAACCGGCCAGAACAAAGCTGAATATGGACTTTTTAGGTAATGACATCGGCTTGGTGTTTTCCTGTCCTTTCGGGAATTTCCGCCGCATCCATGGCAATTTTGAGGATTTCCTCAAGCATTTTCAGCGGTTCGTTGTCTAAATCCGTTTTGCTGTATCTTTCCAGATAAACGCGTAAAGTTGCTCCGCTGGAGCCGGTCCCCGACAACCGATAAACGATGCGGGAGCCGTCGGCGAAAGATATAATCAAGCCGTTTTTGGTGGAGCTGCCGTCAACCGGATCATTATAGATAAACGGTGCGGCGGAAGATATCTGAAAACCGTTGATGTTTTTGCCGTTGAGCGAAGGGAGTTTGTTTTCGAGATCGCTCATCAGTTTGTCCGCAACACCCGTGTCGAGGCCTTCAAAGTCAAAACGCATGTAATAACTGCGACCGTATTTGGCCCAGTGTTCCCGGGTGATTTGTTCGACCGATTTGCCGGTGGCGGCAATGATGCTGAGCCAGAATAAAACTGCCCAGATACCGTCTTTTTCGCGGATGTGGGAAGATCCCGTGCCGAAACTTTCTTCGCCGCAGAAAGTAATCCGTTTGGAATCCATCAGATTGACAAAGTATTTCCAGCCGGTCGGCACTTCGTAGTAGCCGATATCATGCGCCCGGGCCACACGGGAAACCGCCGTTGATGTCGCCGCTGATTTTGCCACGCCGTAAATGCCGTTTTTGTATGCGGGAATCAGTTGAAAATTGTCGGTAATGATGGCCAGACTGTCGCTGGGTGTGACAAAAAAATGCCGGCCCAAAATCATGTTGCGGTCGCCGTCGCCGTCGTTGGCCGCACCAAAATCGGCCGCTTTGTCCGAGTTCATAAAGTCAACCAGTTCTTTGGCGTAAACCAGATTGGGGTCAGGATGCAAACCGCCGAAATCCGGCAAGGGGCTGGCATGAACAACCGTTCCTTTGGGCGCGCCCAGAATTTCTTCAAAAATCCGGACGGCATAGGGGCCGGTTACAGCGTTCATGGCGTCAAAACGCATGGTGAAACCGGCCGCAAAGAGTTTTTTTAAGGCCGAAAAATCGAAAATCTGCTGCATCATTTCAACGTAATCTTTGACCGGATCTATCACTTCCACGGTCATTCCGCAAATATTCTGAACGCCGAGTTCGGAAAGATCAATGTCAGGAATATCGCAAATTTTGTATTCTGTAATCATTTTGGTATTTTGATAGATTTTATCGCTGATTTGGCTGGGAATCTGTCCGCCGCTTTCGTTGGAATATTTGATGCCGAAATCACCGTTTGGACCGCCGGGGTTATGTGATGCGGAGAGAATAAAACCGCCGTTCGCATGGTTTTTCAAAATAACGTTGGAACCGGCCGGCGTCGAAATGAAGCCGTTTTGCCCGACAATTAGTTTGGCGACGCCGTTTGCCGCGGCCATTTTGATAATTTTTTGGATGGCAATGTCATTATAATATCTTCCGTCACCGCCGACGACAAAAGTTTTTCCGTGCAGGTCACCAATGGTGTTAAAAATGCTCTGCATGAAGTTTTCAACATAGTTGGGCTGCATGACGACTTTTGATTTGCGGCGCAAACCGGCCGTCCCCATTTTTTGGTCGTCGTACGGGGTGGTGGCAATGGTTTTAATCATTATATCTCCTTAATCAACTGCTGTTTTTTATAGGGGAGATTTTAGCACGGACAAAGCCGAACGCAAGTATAAAGCGCGACTTATCAGCCGTTATTCGGGGCAAATAAATTCGGCCAGACGTTTGATTTCCATTTTGGCGGCCAGGTGCGAAATACTCATTCTCATTTTGAGCTGTTCGTGCTGCATATCCAAAACGGTGAGGCCTTCCAGAAACAATTCTTTGTAGATAACCCGGTCTTTGATGCCGTCAAAAAAGCGGAAACCGTAAAGTTTTGAAATTTTTTGCAGATAGTCGAATACTATTTCCTTATTACGGGAGCGGGTCGGCGATATTTTGTTGGCGGCAATAATCCAGTTAAGATATGCTTTGCCCTGAGATGCCAGAAATTTTTTTGTTTCCCAGACAAAATTGGCATAGTGGCCCGGCGCATTGATTTTGCCGGTTTCATAATCAATATCGGCAATAACGTTGAGGTCAATCAGACTATCCGAAATCGGCGTTATCAGCGTATCGGCATATTTATGCGCTTCTTCAAACAAATAGTTTTTGGTTCCGGGAGTGTCAATGACAACGGCATCGTATTCGTTGGACAAGTCGTAAATCTGATGGCCGATTTTTTCTCTTTCTCCGGGAATCAGGTAAATGTTGGTTTCCGGTTCAAAGCGAAAATGTTCCGGAATCGGCAGTTTAATGCCCTTGTCTTCGCAAAAGGTCTGACGATTTGAAATGTATTTTGACAAGCTGCCCTGGCGGCCGTCAAGGTCGATGGTCGCAACTTTAAATCCTTCTTGCATGAGCTTGACGCTCAGATGCATTGCCAGGGTTGATTTTCCGGTGCCGCCTTTTTCATTGCTGATGACAATGATGTGGGCTTTTTTTTGAGGCGTTTCGTTCATTGTTGCTGCTCGGCCATTGCAAGTTGCGGGTTATCGTCAGATGCGACTACTATACAAGACTGATTTGATTTTTTCAAACGATTACATGTTTTATCCGCTTCATTTTTTTCCATTCCGATTAATTTGGAGCGGTAAACCACTGCGGCGCCTTTGCGGGCCGGCTCAATATCTATGCGGGAATTGGCCAAAACGGTTGATTTTGCCTTCTGTTTGACGGAGAGGGCAAAATTACGGGCTTTGGCATAATTTGAAAATGCGCCGACCTGAACCCCCCAGGCTCCGGATGCCGTTTGTACGGTTTCTTCGTCATTTTCCGAGACGGAAGAGGCATACAGCTTTTGCTGACCGATGTTATCGGCGAGAGCCAGCTTGGTCAGTCCTTTGTTCATCATGTCGGCAACGGTTTTGTCTCGTTTTTTGAGTGTTCTGTGTCCCATGGTGACGGCAATAACGCGGTGTCCGTCGCGTTCGGCGGAAGTAATAATGTTGTATCCGGCGGCGTTGGTAAAGCCGGTTTTCATGCCGTCCGCGCCTTCAAAGGTTTTGAGCAGGTGATTATGCGTGTAATACGTACGGCCGTTGTAGGTGAATTTTTTGGTAGAAAAGAGTTTGTAATATTGCGGAAAATGGTGGTACATTGCGGCGCCGAGCAGAGCCATGTCTCTGGCGGTGGTTTTTTGCTGGCGGTTGGGCAGGCCGGATGCGTTTTTGAAGGTTGTGTTTTTCATGCCGAGTTCACGGGCGACTTCCGTCATGGTTTCGGCAAAGCGTGCCTCGCTGTAGCCCAAGCCTTCGGCCAGAACGGTGGCGCAGTCATTGGCTGATTTGACAATTAATGCCAGGATGGCATCTTTGACGGCAATTTTTTCTCCGGGGCGAAGCCCGAGTTTTGAGGGCGAGCGGTTAGCCGCTGTGCGGGAGACGGTTAATTTGTCGTCAAGTTTAATCAGGCCCTTATCAAGAGCGTTAAAAGTTATATATAAAGTCATCAATTTGGTGAGAGAGGCGGGATAACGGAGAGAATCGGCATTGGAGGAAGACAGAACGGTTCCGGTTTCGGCGTCAATAATGATGGAGGAGACCGACGCCCGGGCCGTCTGCGTCCACAATCCCAGGGCCAGGCATATTGCCGCCGCGAATTTTAAACAACTGAATTTTCTGCCGTTTGCATTCATTTCTTTATCTCTACTTCAAATATCTCTGACCCAATTTCTTTAAGTTTAAGCCCAAAAAGAAAATAAATTGTTAATTTTGCGCGGCTGAAAAAAATATTTCAAAGGGACAAAGAATTTTGCTTGACTTTATGACCGATTGTATGTAGAAGTTTGTGTGTTCAACGGCGAATGTAGCTCAGTTGGTTAGAGCGCTGGTTTGTGGTACCAGATGTCGTGAGTTCGAATCTCATCATTCGCCCCATAAAAAAGCCGCCGCAAGGCGGTTTTTTTGTGGTTAAGGCGAAGATAGAGATTTGAACTCACAGAAGTGAGTTTGACCCGCCGTTTTCAGGCAGGCGGGAGCCTGCCGGTCAGACGAAGTATGAGAAAACAAGGGAGGCGAAGCCAGCCTCATCATTCGCCCCATAAAAAAGCCGCCACAAGGCGGTTTTTTTTGTGGGGTGTTTCAATAAAATTTAAGCCGGGACAGATTGTTCTTTACAAGATGTTTCTTATCTTTTATGATAGGGCGTGAAGCAGGTGATGTCTGCTTTGAGGTGTAGCGACCTCTCACGATACGTCTGGTGTAAAGACGAAATTTTGCACGCCTGAAAGTCTGGAACTTTGACTGGAAGGCGGCAAAATAAGCTGTGTGTTCAGTCAATATGTCGCACTATTATCGTGTAGTTGCTAACTTCCAGTCGCCATTCCATCGTGGCGGCTTTTGTTTTTTGGAAGAAGAAAGGACTACCATGAAAATCTTATTTACCTGTTTTTATTTTACCGGATATCACGGTTCGGTCATGCATATTTGTGAAATTGCTTCATATTTGGCAGCGAAGGGGCATGATGTTTCTTGCGCGGCGGCGAAGAATTGCTTGAAATTCTTAAGGCCGGTTTTGAAAATGCCCGTTTTGAAGCATTAAAACTGCGAAAAACGGCCGGCGAAAAATACCGGTTGTCAAAAAACGTCGATGCTTTGCTGCGCGAAGTGCAAAAACTTCCGGATGCAGAGGTCGTTTATGAGGCCGGATACGGCGAAAAATGCCGTATGGTTCTCGCCAATCGTCTTCATAAAAAGAAGTTTTGGCGCCGAGGGGCGTAATCCGTAAATTTTTGCCGGGCTGCGTGCCGAAAGATATTGGCTTGACTTTTGGGGGGATTTGCACTGATATACATAAAACAAAGACGACTCTGAAAGTATGGATGAATGACTAAAACAAAAAAATATCTGGCGGTCGCCGGGCTGGCGGTTTTAATCGGGGCGGGTGCGGCCGCTTATAAGTTTTATTATCAGGGGGCCGTGTATGATGAAATTCCGGAAACTCTTGAAAAGGGAGAAGCTTTTGATTTTTCAGTGTTGCAGAAAGAGGCTGCAGCTCTGGCGGCCAGGGCTTATGAGCCGCCTTTGCGGAATCTTCCCGATGAGCTGAAGAATCTGAGTTATGACCAACATCGGGATATTCGTTTTGTGCGCGAAAACGGTCCTTGGTACAACCGCCGTCGGCCGTTTGAAGTGCAGTTTTTTCATTTGGGCGGAATTTTTGAAGACGGAGTCAGGATTAATCAGATAATTAACGGAAAATCCCATCCTTTTAAGTATTCTCCCGATTATTTTGACTATGGCAAGAATCATTTGGACGGCTCCCGTTTTTCAAATCTGACATATGCAGGTTTTCGTTTGCATTATCCGTTGAATCGTCCGGATTATTTTGACGAGTTGGTTTCATTTTTGGGAGCCAGTTATTTTCGAGCGCTGGGAACCGGTCAAAAATACGGACTTTCGGCCAGAGGACTGGCTATTGACACGGCCGTGCAGACAGGTGAGGAATTTCCGTTGTTTAAGGAGTTTTGGATAGAGCGTCCGCGCCGCAGTGCCGCCGAAATCAGAGTTTATGCTTTGTTGGACAGTCCGAGTGTGGCAGGGGCCTATGCTTTTGTTATACAACCCGGTTTATCCACAACAATGGATGTGGACGCGGTTTTGTATCCGCGCAAAAAAATTAACAAACTGGGTGTTGCGCCGCTAACGTCCATGTTTTTATTCGGGGAAAACAACAAGCATATGTTTGACGATCATCGTCCGGAGGTTCATGACAGTGACGGACTGTTGGTCTGGAACGGTAATGACGAATGGCTGTGGCGTCCTTTGGATAATTCACGCTATTTGAGAATAAGTTCTTTTGAAGATAACAATCCCAAGGGGTTCGGCTTGCTGCAACGGGATAAAAATCCGGAGCATTATCTTGATTTTGAGGCTTTTTACGAGCAGCGTCCGAGTGCCTGGGTCGAACCTTTGGACAACTGGGGCAAGGGTGTCGTTCAGTTGGTTGAAATTCCGTCTCAGCAGGAAATTCATGATAATATAGTCGCGTTTTGGATTCCTCGGGAGGAAATTGTGCCGGGAAAAGAGTATCGCTACCGCTATCGTCTGCACTGGACCGGAGACGCACCGGTTGACAGTCTCTTGGCAAAAGTGACGGCAACGTATAACGGAATCGGCGGAATTTCCGGACTTCTGGAACAGGATAAGCGCAAAATCGTTATCGATTTTTCGGCACCGCAGATTGATCATCTGAAAGAAGCTATTGAAAACGGCGAAGTTTCGGCCGACATCTCTTTTTCGGAAGGAAAGTTTCTGGGTTCTCATCTGATTTATAATCCGTTGACCAAGGGGCCGACTTTGTATATGGATTTCAGACCAAACGGCAAAACCTCCGAAATAAGAGCGGTCCTGAAAAAAGACGGAAAACCGGTTTCTGAAGTCTGGAGTTATCAATGGTTGCCGTAAAAGTACAAAGCCTTAAGGATATTATCCGGGCTTATCTTCAAAATCTGGGGTTTTCCGGACAAAAACTTGAAGCCGCCGTCGAAGATGTTGCGGCTTGTGCGGGCGATTATTCCGACGGCGGAAGTATTGTTGATTTTTTAGATGCCCTGCCGGTTTCGCATATGCGGCGTCAGCGTAAATTTGCTGGTATGCCGGATTATCAAATCGCCGCTTTGTTTAAGTTGGTTTTTATTGAGAATGACGGCGCCGGGCGATGGGGAACTTTGCCCTGGTGTCAAAAAGAGCTGCCGACGGAGATGCTTGCTCTGACGGAGCGTTATGCCGCCGATATGCTTCCGGCATACAAGGCTTCGCGCATGGAGGCTCAGCCGATTGAGAGTTTGCGGCCGGTACGGTGGTTTACACGTTTGTTCCGACGGAGAAAACATCATGAAGCAGCCTGAAATCAATTTGAATCCGCAGAGAATTTATAACCGGCGTTTGAAAGTGTTCGGGCTGACAATTGTGTCGATTGTTTTGGCAACGCTTAAATGGACGACAGTGATTCCGACAGACATCACGCTTTTGACACGTTCTCTGATGATTGGCCTGTTTGTGTTGACGTTCGGCTGGATTGCCTTGTTTTTCTGGTCAAGCGTTTTCGGTTTTTTCAAGCTGTTGAAAAGAAGCAAAGTTCCCGGGGTGGTGTGGAGCGCCCCAGAACGCCGCCTCAGCACCCGGACGGCGGTTTTAATGCCCGTTTATAACGAATCGCCGCAGAGTACGGCGGCAAATCTGTTGGCCATGGCCGATGAACTGGCCGCGTCCGGTCAGGGAAAGGCTTTTGACTTCTTTATTTTGAGCGATACGACGAATCCGAAGATCTGGGTTGAAGAAGAAATGAACTGGCATGAGGCGCAGAAACTGATGCCGGAAGGAATGAAACTTTATTATCGCCGTCGTCCGCGCAATGAAGCCCGTAAAAGCGGCAATATTGAAGATTTTTGCAATAAATGGGGCGCCGGATACGATTTTATGGTGGTTTTGGATGCCGACAGTCTGATTGAGGCCAAAACCGTGGTGACCATGGCGCAGTTGATGGAAGTCAATCCCCAAACGGGAATTATTCAGGCACCGCCGCAATGCGTCAACAAGCATACATTGTTTGCCAGAATGCAGCAGTTTGCCGGAAAAGTGTACGGACCGATTGTGTCTGCCGGTCTGGCCTATTGGCAGGTGAGCGACAGTAATTACTGGGGACATAACGCGATTATCCGGGTAAAAGCTTTTATTGAGTGTTGCGGACTGCCGGTTTTGAAAGGGCGGGCGCCGTTCGGCGGGCATATACTGAGCCATGATTTCGTCGAGGCTGCGCTTATTCGCAGGGGCGGCTGGGCGGCCTGGCTGCTTCCCGAACTGAAGGGAAGTTATGAAGAATGCCCGCCGACAATGATTGACTACGCCATGCGCGATCGGCGCTGGTGTCAGGGGGAAATGCAACATATCAAAATTTTGGTCGCACGGGATTTCCATCCGGTGTCAAGGTTGCATTTTACTATCGGGGTAATGTCTTACTTATCTTCGCCGTTGTGGATGGGATTGCTGCTGACCGGTATTATGATTGCGCTGGGGCGGGATATTTTTCCGCCGGTTTATTTTTCGGAAGCCCGTTCTTTGTTTCCGAATTGGCCTGTGTTTGATAAAATCGGCACAATCATGTTGTTTGTGATTTCCATGCTGATGTTGTTTTTGCCGAAATTTCTGGGACTTATCGTCTATTTGCTGCAAGGCGGGGCAGAATTAAGAAAAGGTGCTGTCAAGTCGGTTTTTGCAGAGATTGTTATCAGTACACTGATGGCGCCGGTGATGATGTTGTTTCAAAGCAAGTTTGTGCTTGATGTGTTTTTGGGACGGGATGCCGGGTGGAAAACGCAAAACAGAGATGATACGTCGACTTCCTGGCGATATGCCTGTCAGCGGCATGGCTGGCATACGTTTTTCGGGGTGTTGACGCTGGCAGTGGTTTGGCGGTATACACCGGAGTTGTTTTGGTGGATGCTGCCGATTACGTTAGGATTGATTTTATCCATTCCCGTTTCGGTGCTTACGTCGAGAGAAAGTCTGGGTTTGTGGTTTCAAAAACATCATTTGTTTGTCATCCCCGAAGAACTCCGTGAACCGGCTATCATCGGGAAGGCCAGAAAATACAGGCAAAAGCTTGAAAGTCTGCGGCCGAGTCAGCTGGGGGTGGAGCTTGTTGTCTGCGACGGACAGGCCAATGCGCTGCATTTGCTGATGCTGGCAGTTAACGGTCCGGCACCGCAGAGCGATGCGGTTACAACGGCGGCGGCTCAAATCAAACTGGAGAATTATATTAATCATAAGATGCCGCTGGATTTGAGCCGGGATGAAGAAGTTTCTCTGCTGTATGACAGAGATGCCCTGAATCAGGCGCATTTGGCCCTGCGGCTTGAAGGGCGTTTATAGTTTGATTTTAGAGAGTTTTTTTACGATGGGGATGTCTGCCGGGCAGAAGGGATAGTCCGGCAATTCTTCGGGACAAACCCAGGCTGTGTTTTTGTGTTCGTTGGAAACCGGCATTTGTCCTCCGTCGAGGGTTGCAAAATAGGTATGAAGCTCAATGGTGCCGAACTCGTAATCAAAAGAAGAGACCATAAAGGGGGCGCCGATTTCGGCTTTGACGTTCAGTTCTTCGGACAGCTCCCGTTTCAGGCATTCCGGCAGGGTTTCTCCCGGTTCCTGTTTTCCTCCGGGAAATTCCCACAATAACGGCGGTTTTTTGTCAGCGGGGCGCTGGCAGATGTAAATTTTTTTGTTACGGACAATGATTGCGCCGGCTACAATTTTTTTCATGTTATCCTCCCGATAAAAACGCGGTTATTATAGCTGCCCTCTTTACTTTTGCAAATAAATTTTTATGATAAAAGAAAAGGAGAAAAAGCAATGAAACATTTGGTTTTAGCCTTAGGACTATTGACGGCGTTTTCCGCGGCGGCTCAGGAGAGTGGCACGGCTGCAAAAACAGAGACCGTTTCGGCAGAGGAACTTGCGACAAGCGTCGGAGGTAATTCTGCAGAAGCGGCAGATAAGACGGCCGGAACTGAGGTTACGACAACGGACGATGCCGAAAAACCGGCTGAGGTAACGGCCGGAGAATCGGATCCGGAAGCGGTTCAGAAAGAAGAATTGAGTAAGGGCGAGCGGCAGCGTCTTGAGCGGAAACAGCTTTTGGAAGAGCAGCGTTCTCAGGAAACAAGCCGGTTTAAACGACGGGCAATCGAGAGAGCTCAGGAGCGGGAAGAACGACAGCGGGAATTGCTTGAACGGCAGCAGGAGGCTAATACGAGTTTTCGCAAAAAGGCTATGGAACGGGCAGAAGAGCGGGCTCAGGAAAAGGCCGAAAAGCTAAAAGAAAGAGAAAATAAGATGTCTCGTTTCGGTAAAAAGGCACAGCAGCGTCTGGAAGAACGCCGACGTAAAAAAATGGAGCGGGAGGCGCGCAGGCGCCAACGTTAAAAAAGTCCGGTCAGAGACCGGATTTTTTTGGTAACGACATTTTATAATTCGCCTGATTTTATTAACGTTTCGTTGGTAATTTTTATGATATCATTCAGTGATTTAAAACTTTACGCTGTGAAGGAGAAAATAAATAATGACAACAAAAAAATCCGGCGAATCGCTGAATATTCATGAAGGTGCAAGGACCATCGACGATTTGAATATCGTGATAGACCGTGTTAAAACCGCTCAGGAGGTTTTTGCCACATATACTCAGGAGCAGGTTGACAAGATTTTTGCCGCCATGGCTTTGGCTGCCAATGACGCGCGTATTCCTCTGGCCAAAATGGCGGTTGAAGAAACCGGCATGGGGGTTGTGGAAGACAAGGTTATTAAAAACCATTTTGCGGCGGAAGAAATCTATAATAAGTACCGTGATGCCAAAACCTGCGGCGTGATTGAGCGCGATGCGACCAATGGTTTTACAAAACTGGCGGAGCCGCTCGGCGTTATTGCTGGCGTTGTTCCGACAACCAATCCGACCTCTACGGTTATTTTCAAAAGCCTGATTGCTTTAAAAACGCGTAACGGCATTATCTTTTCGCCGCATCCGCGTGCCAAAAAGTGTACGATTGCCGCGGCGAGGTTGATGCTGGAAGCCGCCGTTAAAGCAGGTGCACCCGATAATATCATTGCCTGGATTGAAGAACCGTCGATTGATTTGACACAGCATCTGATGAGCCATGAGGGAATTGCCATGATTTTGGCAACCGGCGGTCCGGGAATGGTTAAAGCCGCTTACAGTTCCGGAAAACCGGCGTTGGGTGTCGGTGCGGGCAATACGCCGGCCATTATTGACGAAACGGCCGATATTAAGCTGGCAGTCAGCTCGGTTTTGATGAGCAAAACGTTTGACAACGGTATGATTTGCGCTTCGGAACAATCCATTGTGGTGCATAAAGATGTTTATGATGCCGTCAAAGAAGAACTGGTTTATCGCGGCGCTTATATCCTGAATAAAAAAGAAAAGGAAAAAGTTGCCAAAACAATTATTCAGAACGGCAAGCTGAATTCGGCAATCGTCGGTCAGCCTGCGTATAAAATTGCGGCTATGGCCGGGCTTAAAGTTCCCGAAGAGACCAAGGTTTTGGTCGGAGAGGCTTCCGAAATCGGCGCAGGAGAAGAGTTTTCGTATGAAAAGCTGTCGCCGGTTTTGGCAATGTACAAGGCTGAAAGTTTTGAAGACGCCGTTTCAATCGCTTCGGAACTGATTCATTTTGCCGGTCGCGGCCATACTTCCGTTTTGTATACGGCCGAGCATAACGAAGACCGTATCAAGCATTTCAGCGATCAACTGGATACGGGGCGCCTGCTGGTTAATACGCCGTCTTCGCAGGGCGGTATCGGTGATTTGTACAATTTCCGTCTGGATCCGTCTCTGACTTTGGGTTGCGGTTCCTGGGGCGGCAATGCGGCAAGTGAAAATGTGGGAGTGAAACATTTGGTTAATATTAAAAGTGTGGCCGAACGCCGTGAAAACATGCTGTGGTTCCGGGTTCCGCCGAAGATTTATTTTAAGCAGGGAGCAACGGGTTTTGCTCTGCGGGAGCTTAAGGGTAAAAAGAAAGCTTTTATCATTACGGACAAGCCGTTGTTCGGGCTGGGATATACTGATAAGATTACAAGTGTTTTGGAAGAATTGGATATCGCTTATCAGATTTTTTCAAACGTTAATCCTGATCCGGATACGGCGACGATTGAAAGCGCTTTGAAAATTGTCCGCAATCTGGAACCCGATGTAATTATTGCACTGGGCGGCGGTTCGCCGATGGATGCGGCCAAAATTGTCTGGCTGATGTACGAGCATCCGGAAGTTTCTTTCCATGATTTGGCTCTGCGCTTTATGGATATCCGCAAGCGTATCTGCACATTTCCGGATTTGGGCAGCAAAGCCATGATGATTGCTATTCCGACGACTTCGGGTACCGGTTCGGAGGTAACCCCGTTTGCGGTTATTACCGACTCCGAAACGCATATTAAATATCCGATTGCCGATTATGCCCTGACGCCGAATATGGCAATTGTCGATCCCGATTTGGTGCAGACCATGCCGCGCGGTTTGGCGGCAGCCTCCGGAATCGACTCGCTGACGCATGCTTTGGAGGCTTATGTTTCTTTGTATGCGACGCCTTTTACCCAGGGTATTGCCCAGGAAGCCTGCAAAATGGTTTTTGCCAACCTGTCAAAGTCTGTCAATGACGGAAAAAATAATCCGCAGGCGCGAGAAAATATGCACTATGCCGCAACGATGGCCGGTATGTGCTTTGCGCAGGCGTTTTTGGGTGTTTGCCATTCTTTGGCGCATAAACTCGGCAGCGCTTACGGTATTGCCCATGGTGTGGCTAACGCCATGCTGATTTGTCAGGTTATCAAATTTAACGCGACGGATCAGCCTACCAAACAGGGTATCTTTTCGCAATATCATTATCCGGAGGCCAAACATCGTTATGCAGAAATTGCCGATTGTCTCGGTTTGGGCGGCAAGACGGACGATGAGAAGGTGGCCAAGCTGATTGAGGCCATTCAGAAGCTTAAAAAGGATATTGGTATTCCGATGTCAATTAAAGAGGCCGGCGTTGATGAAAAAGTCTTTTTGGACGGGTTGGATAATTTGTCCGAATTGGCTTTTGACGATCAGTGTACCGGTGCTAATCCGCGGTATCCGTTGATTTCTCAGCTGAAAGAAATCTATCTGGATGCTTATTACGGCCGCATTTAAAGCGGTTGGCAGAATTTCCGGCCGGCAATGCGCCGGCCGGTTTTCTTTGTCTTGAGAAATATCGGGTGCTTTTTCAGCAGAGAGGGCAAAAAAGTATTTGCTTTTTTATTTTTATTGTTATATATACTCATTTTGTCAGCGGATTGCTTCATCGTCTAATGGTAGGACAGCGGACTCTGACTCCGTTAATCTTGGTTCGAATCCAGGTGAAGCAGCCAATTTGGAAAGAGGTTGGATTTTTTTGTCTGACCTCTTGTTTTTTGAATTAAATCAGGTTCGGACGGAGCGCGCATGCGGCGATTGGTATTGACGGCGGTATGTTTGTTGGCGGGATGTGCGTCTTATTATGACGATTATGACCGTTACGGTTATCACGGCAGTTATGCTTCTCCCTCGTATCATTACAGTTATACGGCATATCCCAATGCTCCCGGTTCTCCGCTGCGGCTGCGACCGCTGGGCGAACATGATTTTTACATGCTGGACAACTATCCGGGTGATTATCTTGCGGCCGGCGTCTGGGAAGGCATCGGCGGATTATCGCATTTTGCCATTCATAACGTTTTGCAGATGCTTCGTTTTTATTAAAAAATGTTTTTGGCATTTTTCCTTCGCGGCGGAATTTACAGGACAGGCTATCCACATTATTTGAAACGGTGAGCTTTTTTTGCTTGTATTTCTGCAGATGAGTGTTTACCTATGACTCATGAGCGGATTGACTTATCATATAGCGGACAACGCGTTGGAAATCAAGCTGGAAGGGGATTGCGGAAATTTTGATAATCCGTCTCTGGCGGCTGAGCTGTATGCGCTGTTGTCCGGCGGAAAGATTTTGTATCTGAAAATAGACGGGACTTCCCTGACCGGGTGGAATGCCGCGTTGAGCGCTTTAAGCTATGGTTTGTCTGCGGCGGCCGAACGTCGTAATATTAAAATCGAAACAGTTCGTCTTCCCGAAGATTTTGAACGAATGCGGCAGCTGGCGTTGGCGGTTCATCCGCATCGTCCGGACAAGACGGTAAAGGCTTTGTCTTTTTTGGAGAGAACCGGCGCCGGCGGTTTGGATGTTTTTAAAGCCGTGGTCAAAGGCGGAGATTTTTTGGCGGAGTGTCTGGCGGCCCTGGGCCGTTGGATTGTCGGGCGTGCGGTTATGCGCCGGATTGATTTTTGGTTCGCGCTGGAAAATGCGTCTTACCGGGCAGTGCCGATTGTGGCGTTGGTCAGTTTTATGGTGGGTTTGATTCTGGCTTTTGTCGGTTCGATTCAATTGCGTAATTTCGGCGCGCAGATTTATGTAGCCAGTTTGGTGTCTATCGGCATGACCCGTATCATGGGGGCGATTATGGCCGGTATTATCATGTCGGGCCGGACCGGCGCTTCTTATGCCGCGACCATCGGTTCCATGCAGGCGAACGAAGAAGTTGACGCACTTAAGACGATGGGAATTCCGCCGCTTGACTTTTTGGTGCTGCCCAGACTGCTCAGTTTGATGATTACCATGCCGTTTTTAACCATTCTTTCCGATTTTTCCGGAATTTTCGGTGGTATGGCCGTCGGGGTTTTTATGCTGGGTATTCCCTTTGAAGAATATTGGCGTTACTCGGTTGACGCTTTGGGACTGAGCAACTTTCTGGTCGGGCTTTTTCATGGCTGGGTTTACGGGATTATTATTGCTTTATGCGGTTGTTATTACGGTATTTTCAGCGGCCGGAATGCTGACGGTGTCGGTAAAGCGACGACAATGGCCGTGGTGTCTTCCATTGTGTGGATGATTGTGGTTACCGGAGGTTTAACCTGGTTTTTCAGCGTGGTGGAAATATGAAAAAACAAGAGGCGATTATAGAAGCTCAGAATCTGACGGTGGCTTACGGCGACAATGTTTTGCTGAAAAATGTCAATTTTACGGTTAACCGGGGCGACGTGTTTGTGATTATGGGGGCAAGCGGCGGCGGTAAAAGCAGTCTGTTGCGGGTGCTGACCGGATTGATGCCGCCGGCAGAAGGCCGAATTTTAATCGGAGGAAAAGATTTTACGGCTGCCGATGAAAATACCAAAAAAGAGATTATGAGACACTGCGGTATTCTTTATCAGGGCGGCGCTTTGTTCAGTTCGATGACGTTGGCGGAAAATGCGGCTCTGCCTTTGCAGCAGTATACGCATTATTCTCCGCAGGCAATTCGGGAAATTGCGGATTTTAAGCTGGCCTTAACGGGACTGGCCGGGTTTGGCGATTTTTATCCGTCGGAAATCAGCGGCGGTATGAAAAAACGGGCCGGGTTGGCCAGAGCTTTGGCGCTTGATCCGGAAATCTTATATTTTGACGAGCCTTCGGCCGGGCTGGACCCCATCAGTTCGCGGTTGCTGGATGATCTTATTAAGGATATCAACGATATTACCGGCGCAACGATTGTGGTGGTCAGCCATGAACTGGCATCTATTTTTGCTATCGGGACGAATGCGATTTTTTTGGATGCCGAGACCAAATCCATTACGGGGTACGGCAGCCCTCAGGAGCTTTTGAAAAATCCGCCGAATGATAAAATTTATGAATTTTTAACCAGAGGAGCAAAACATGTCCGCTAAGCCTAATCTGAAAATGATCGGAATATTTATTGTCTGCGGGATTGTTGCCTTTTTGGCAATAACCGGTATTTTTATCCGGCAGAAATTCGGCGGCGACAATCATAATATGCTGGTGATGTATTTTGAAGAATCCATCCGCGGATTGAGTGTGGGCGCTCCGGTTGTCTTGAAAGGCGTGGAAATCGGAAAGGTTTCCAAAATAGATTTGATTGCCAATCCGAAGACACTTGATTTCAGTACGCCGGTTTATGTCAAACTGGAAGATTATCAGAGTATTCGTTATCGGGAAAAAGATAATAAAGAGGAAATTCTGGATGCTCTGGTCGGAAAGGGGCTGCGGGGGCGTCTGGCTTTACAGAGCTATCTGACGGGACAGCTGCTGATTGAGCTGGTGATGGTGCCCGACAGCGAAGTCGTCTGGCACGGAAAAAGAAATTCTGACGGAAATATTCTGGAGATTCCGACGGTATTGTCACAAATGGGGGAAATTTCAAAAGGCATCCAAAATATGCCGATACGGCAAAGCGTGGAGGGGATTAATAAGTTTTTTGCCGATTTGAATCAACAACTGCCGCAAACGATGGCGCGCTTGAATAATGTGTTGGACGGATTAGATAAAGTTGTCGGCAGAAACGGAAAAGTTTCCGTGGAAACAGTCAATAATATCAACAAGGCCGCGGTTGAAATCGGTAAGGCGGCCAGATCCTGGCGTAATTTTGCCGATTATGCCGAACAGCATCCGGAATCGTTTTTGAGAGGAAAGGGGAGATAGATGATAAACAAAAAAGGACTTGTTTTGCTGGCTTTGTTGTTTCTGGCTTCTTGTGTCGGAGTCAGCCGGCAGTCCCAGTTTTACAGTCTTCAACCGGAAATAGGAGGCGCCGGCGAAAAGGCCTGCTCCAAAAAACTGAGCATTAATATTGACAAGATTTCCGTACCCGAATATCTGGACAGACCGCAAATCGTAACCGGAAAACGCGGGGATGTTGAGGTTCAGGTTTCCGAATTTAATCGCTGGAGCGAGGATTTGACCTCTATGCTGCCGCGGGTTTTTGCCGACGATTTGGCTTTGTATCTGCCTGAAGCTTCGGTTCGTTTTGAGGAATTCAGCAGTTCGTCGTTTGACCGGACGATTGAGGCGGAAATTGTTGCGATGGACGGGGTCCCCGGAAAAACGGCCGTTTTTGACGTTTGGTGGACTTTGCGGAATGCTTCCGGCCGGATTTTGGTTCAAAAACGCTGGGGAATTGAGCTTCCCGCGGGAGAAGGTTATGACGGGCTGGTCCGGGCTTATAGTCTGGCGGTTCAACGCTGGGCCGGCGCAGCTGCAAAAATTATCTGCCAAAATTAAAAAAAATATATCCGTTGTCTGGAAATCTCCAAAACAGGAATTAAATCTCACAGAGAGCTAATTTTGTTAAGGAGAGTAATATGGCTGATACGGAAATTATAAATTGTCGTCCCGGAAAATGGCATTTGTGGGCCGGCGGGCTTATGTTTCTGCTGGGGGTTTTTGTTTGGTTTAATCCGACGGCAACACTGATGGCGCTTGCCCTGTATCTTGGAATTATTTTTATTGTTGTCGGTGCGGGATATTTTATTGCATCTTTTTCTTACAGCGGCAGCTGGTATTGGCTGGTCGGTATTTTGGATATGCTGGTCGGGGTGTTGTTTGTCAGCAATCTGGTTATAACGGCGGTTTCTTTGCCGTTGATTTTCGGTTTGTGGTGCATTGCCGTCGGTGTAGTGCAGACGGTTGCGGCCATTAAGATGAGTCGTAACGGCATGACGTGGCAGTGGTCGCTGGCTGCCGGTGTTTTGGGAATGGTTTTCGGTACGCTGATTGTTTTATTCCCGGAGGCCGGCGTTGTCATGCTGACAGCGTTGATGGGGGCGTATATCATGCTTTACGGCGTTTTGGAAATTTTGGAATACCGTTATTGCAGAAAACTGGCATTGGCCTGATATTTGAAAACCCCGGCAAATTCCGGGGTTTTTTATTGGTTCCTTCCGTTTTTGTACAGGTCGATTTGCGCCAGAAGCGATGGTTTGGGCGATTGTTTTGACAAGTCAATAAAATTGGGTTCCGATAAGGTCGGGACAAAGGCCTGATACTGTTCCGGGACTCTTTCCGGCTCTTTGTAGACAGTCAGTAAAATACGCGACAAGGACATTTCCTGCGCGGCTTTTTGGAAAATTTTTTGAATGGTTTTAGGAGAACACTGATATTCTTTAAGAGCAAACAGGTGACCAGGCCCGTATTCTTTGCCTTTGGCGTCTTTTCCGGTGGTATTCATGTTGCGTATTTTGCTGGACGCATCGCGGCCGTTTACGGTCGTAAAAATATGACCGCTTGGCTTTTCCCGGCTTCTTTCGTGAACACCAAACAGGCCGTCGGCACAAGAGGCGTAGTCTTCCCGACTGGCATTTAATTCTATGATTTTGTCGCTGTTTTGAAGTTGTTCGACGGCATCATCGGCCCGGATGCCCGTAATTTTAAGTCCGATGCTGGCGGCCACTTTTTTCCATGAGCGGAAGCAGTGGGTTTCATTGTTATCCTGTATGGCAATCTGTGTCGCTTTTTTGGCTATTTTTTTGCCTAAATTTCCGGTATTAATGCTTTTTAAATCCTCGGCGTCAAAATGATAATTACATGCTTTTATCAACTCTTCCAAGCTGCCGAGAGAAGGATCAACCTGTTCGGAAAATTCCCGAATGTCAAAAATGTTTCCGTTTTGCTTCAGCTGGAATTTGCTTGTGTCAAAAGTTTTTTTCTTTGCGATGGCCGTATTATCGCCGCGGTTGGAAGCGGACAGCGGTGACAGCATGGAAACGGCCGCGGCAGCAGAGGTCAGCCCCAGCCTTAACCGGTCGGCCGCGCGTTGAATTCTGCTCTGATGCGGGGATTGGGCGGCAGAGTTGGAAATATTTTGTTTTTTCCCGGCGATTTGCTGTTTTAACCGGGCTATTTTTTCCGATAAAGCAGTCATGCGGTTATCCTCTGTTTGGTTATTTTATTATAACATATTGAGTCTTTTTTGTAAAGTTTTCCGTTTTTTTGTTAAAATTGTCTGTCCAGATAAATAACTCTTTGCGGAAAAGGAATTTCGATATTCAGCTTTCGGAATTTTTTTAAGATATTTTCTTTGATGCTGTTGGATATGCCCAGACGGTTGTAAATATTGGCAGTGAAGCAGCTGAGCTGAAAATTAAGGCTGTTGTCCGCAAAATCGTTGAAGGCCACAAAAGGCGCCGGCTCCGTTAAAACATCCGGCGTGTCTTTCGCTATTGTCAGGAGGGTTTGTTTGACAAGGTCGACGTCACTGTTATAGGCAACGCCGATTTTGACGTCTATTCGTCCCATGCGGTTGGAATAAGTGAGGTTTATCAGGCTTCCGGAAAGAATTTCGGAGTTGGGGATGATGATGTTGGCTTTGTTCCAGGTTTCCAATTCGGTGGCGCGCATGTTAATTTGTTTGACAATGCCTTCCTGACCGCTGATAATGACCCAGTCGCCGATTTTGAGCGGACGCTCAAACAAAATAATCAGGCCTGATACGAAATTGTTGACGATGGTTTGGAGACCGAGGCCGACGCCGAAGGACAAAGCTCCGGCGACGATGGCTATGCTGCCGAAGCTTCCGCCCATGACTGCCACGGCAATCAGAACTGACAGAATGAAACCGAAAAAGCTGATGCCGGCAGCCAGGGAACTGCGCATGCCTTCATCAATATCAAGTTTGCTCAAGTTCCCCGACATCAGGCTGCCGCGAAGCATTTTGAACAGAAAAAGCGATATAAAGAAGCTGAAAATGCCCAGAAGTATGGAAGTGATGGAAATGTGCATTCCGCCGATGTTGAAGCCGGTCAGAAAACGTTTCATGTTTAAAATCAGAATGTCTACGGAAACACCCCAAAGCGCCAGAAGAAACAGGCCGCAAAAGATTATCAGAAACGGCGTCAGCAAAATACCAAACCAGAATTCTGTTTTGACCAGCCGGCGGCGGTTGATGCGGAGGGTTCGTACCCAAAAGCGCAACAACAGAAAACGGTGAAAAACCGCGCGCAGCAGTTTCGATATGATGTAAAAAAACATGATAATGACGGATGAGGCAATCAGGCGGTTGAGGATAAATTCCGACAGACGGATATATCCGAACAGTGAAACGCCGAAAGACAAAGCGGCGATGACGGATATCAACAGGCTGATTTGCGAAGAAACCGTCAATCCGGCAATGTTGTCGTCTTTTAGGTCGTCATCGCTGATGTCCGGCGCATCATACAAAAATTTCAGCGCAACCAGAGCTATGCAAAACGCTTTAATGCCGTTGGCCAACAATTTCAGCGAGTAAATTGTTTGTGCGTCATATTCCAGCCGGGCGGCCATATTTTGAAAAAACATGGTCAGACAGATCAGGGCGGCGGACAAAAGCAGAGCACGACCGCCTCTTCTGGCTTTGCGATCGTCGGTTTCGATAATGCGCCACTCCGGATTATCCGGCGTAAATACGGCACGGATTAATGCTTTGGCAATAAAATAATACAGCAGATATTCGGCGGCGGAGCTCAGCAACAGCCCGAAAGGTCCGGTATTGACCAGCGGGGTGTGATGAACCCAAAGCAGAAAGGCGCCCAAAATGGCGGCCGGGATGACGCCTCTGGCGGTCAGCATCCACAGACCGGCCCGGACTTTCAGGCTGTAATCCGGTTTTTCGATATTCTGCCTGTAGCCGAGATTTTTTCTTATATAGCGGCTGAGCAGAACGGCGGTCCCCAGAGACAGAAGCATGATGATGAAAATGGCGATGATATTTTTATCCACGATTTGTTTGTTTCGGGCGGAAAGCTGCTGATACCAGGTTTCCGGAGAACGGGCGATGGTGTATAAAAATTTGGAAAAACTGAGCAGGGAGTTCCCGAATTCGTGAAATTGAAAGATAGAGCCCTGTTTTGCCAGGATGTCATTCAAGAGTTCCTGATTGCGGGTTTTAACAATCAGTTTATTAATTTCTTCAATTTTGGCATCCGTCAGGTCGGCGTTGGCTATCCGGGCTTTGTAAAGGTCATTTTGAAGCGTAAATTCTTTGCGTTTGGCCGCAATTTCCGCCGGTTCTTTTTGTCCGTCGGCGGGTATGTTTCCCAGAGCCTGTATTTTTTTTGAAACATTGTCCAGCATGGCCGCATATGCGTCACGGTCGCGGCGGACGTTTTCCTGCAGGTCTGCGAATTCTTTGACAAGGTCCGTAATTTCTGCCGGAGAAATACGACCTGTGTTGATTTTTTGTTCGGCGGCGGCCAGTTGTTGATTTATCTGTTTGTAGTCCAGCAGGGGGCCGCTTTGGCCCGAAGCCGCCTGAATGTTCATAAAAATTGAAAAAATTCCGATGAGGACCGTCGCTTTTTTCATGTTTTTGCTCCTTTAAGAGCATATATGGGGACGGTCCAGAATTAATCAACGGCCAGATACCGAAAAAACTTGATTAAAGCGGCAATGACATTATATAAAGACAATGGAGGAAAAAATGGCAAACGGATGGGCCGGCGATGATGCCGTCGGACAACAAATACAAGATTCTGTCAATGACGAAATTCGCAGGGCCAGGCAAAATGTTCCCTGCGGCGAAAGTCTGCAATATTGCGAGGAATGCGGCGAAGAAATTCCAGAAGCCCGGCGGCGCGCCGTTCCCGGCGTGAGGCTGTGTCTTTGCTGTCAAGAAGCGGCCGATAAGGAAAACAGGGCTTTCAGTTTATATAACCGCCGCGGCAGCAAAGACAGCCAGCTTAAATAGATTATGCGTTAAGTCCCATTTGATAGGCTTCTTCCATGACCGGAAGCTTTTTGATATCGCCAATCTGCCAGGCGCCGGTTCCGTAAATGATGCCTTTTTCGCGGCTTCCGGGCAAGCAGTCGGCCGTAAAACCGCGCAAGCCTTCCAAGGTTTTTTCCATATTGGCGCGGTTTTCGTCCGCAGCAGCGATAATAAAGTAAAACTCTTTGCCGCTGATTTCTTCATAGCGGGGAACGGTGCGGTCAATCAGGGTTTTCAATTGTCCGTTCATGGTGTAAAAGTAAACCGGCGTAGCCAAGACGATGACGTCGGCTTTTATCATTTTATCCAGAATTTCGGCCATGTCGTCTTTTTGAACGCAGCGGTGCGTTTTGTTGCAGACGCCGCAGCCCCGGCAGTAGTTTATTTGTTTGTCGTTTATAAAGATTTTTTCAACATCATGTCCTGCTTCGCGGGCGCCTTTGAGAAACTGGTCACACAGCGTGTCGGAATTGCCACCTTTGCGGAAACTTGCGGATAAAATTAAGATTTTTTTGCTCATTGTTTACTCCTTTTTGTTTTTTTGTTCTGCCGGGATTAATCTTAACACCGTGATTTCGGACGGTGCCAGAAAACGCATTTGCGGTCCCCATTGTCCGGCCCCGCGGCTGACGTACAGCCGGGCCCCGTTTTTCATATCGTATAATCCGGCAAGGTAGTGGTTGCGCAACAGTACCGGAATGTGAAACGGAAAGATTTGTCCGCCATGGGTGTGTCCGGAAATTTCAAGATCGAAATTGTTTCTGCTTTCAAAATCAACCGGCGTATGCGACATCAGCAGCCGGAATTGGCCGGGGCGTGCACCGGCAAAAGTTTGAGATAAATCGATTTTTTTGCCGTATCTTCCGCCGGCGGTAGCGTCCGGAATACCGGCCAGCCAGATATCCTGCAAATTAATGCCTTCGTTTTCCAGAAAACGGAAACCCAGTTTTTTCAGCTCTGCCACAGCAGTTTGATAACCGGCGTAAAATTCGTGATTGCCGGTGACAAAGTAAATCCCGTCGCGGGCTTTTAAATTTTTGAGAAGAGCAACAATTTCCGATACCCGGGATATCCGGTCATCAATAATGTCTCCGGCCAGTAAAATGATATCCGGGTTTTGGGCATTGGTTCGCTCAATGATACCGGCGATTTTTTGAGGATTGATAATCCGGTGGATATGCAGGTCGCTCAGAACTGCAATTGTTCGTGGTTTTTCAATCTTTTCGGAAGTCAGAGAGATTTTTTTGATTTCCGGAATTTTGGTTCCGGCATACAGAGCATAGCAGGTGCAGAGAAACGCTGCGGCCAGAATAAATTTGTTGAAGCGGATGCAATATTCACGGGAATAGGGCAGGCAGTCAAACCATCCCAGACGATGACCGATAAACCAGCCGGCGTCTACGGCAAGCGTCAGCACCAGAAGAATAACGCTTCCGACAAAAATGAAGTAGAGTGCATAGCGGTAATAAGGGTAAAAGCCGTGAAGCAGGTTTTCAAATTTATATCCGGTGAGCAGGGGGAGGCTTCCCATAAACAGAAATAAGACAAACAGTCCACCGCCGGCCAGAGACGAAATTCCCAAAAACCAGACGTAACGAATGAACAGAAAGGCCATAATAACCCAGCCGGTAAGCAAGGTGGCGGCAGCCCAGCTTAACATAAATATTTCTCCTTATAGCAAAAATCGAATCTTATTCTTGCAGCATACAGTTTAGAGTTTACTTCAAGTCAAGATGTTTTCCAGAGATTTTTACAATAATTTTTTCGAATGTCAGAAAAGTCTCATTCCGGTTTGATAAATAATAAACGCGACCAGCCAGGCAATCAGACATTGCAGCAGGATAATCCAAAGCGCGTATTTGGTTCCGAGTTCTTTTTTGACGGTTGCAACGGCCGCAACGCAGGGGGTGTACAACAACGAAAACACCAAAAAGGAAAATGCGCTTAAAGGAGTCAGAAGCGACGGGAGCAGGTCAATGCGTCCTTCCAATAAAACGCCCAACGTGCTGACGACGCTTTCTTTGGCGGCAAATCCGCTTAAGAAGGCCGTTGAAAGACGCCAGTCGCTGATGCCGAGCGGACGGAACAACGGGGTTATCAGATTGCCGATGCTGCTTAAAATACTGTCAGCGGAATTGTCGACAATATTCAGTCGGCTGTCAAACGAACTTAAAAACCAGATGACGATGGTGGCTACAAAGATAATCGTGAACGCCTTGGTAATGAAGTATTTGGCCTTGTAATAAATCAGACGCCAGACGTTTTTGAGGGCGGGCAGGCGGTAGTTGGGCAGCTCCATGACAAAAGGAACGGCTTCGCCTTTGAAGACAGTTGTTTTAAATACGAGAGCCAGAATTAAACCAACGGCAATTCCCAGCAGATAGAGGCTGATGATGACAATTGTCTGGTGTTCTGCAAAGAAAGCCGCCGTCAGCAAGACGTAAATCGGCAGTTTGGCCGTGCAGCTCATGAACGGAGTCAGCATAATGGTCATTTTGCGATCCCTTTCCGAGGGGAGCGTGCGTGCCGCCATAATGGCCGGGACAGAGCAGCCGAAGCCGATGAGCATGGGGACAAAACTGCGTCCGGACAGACCTGCTTTGCGCAGGAGTTTGTCCATGAAAAAGGCTACGCGCGCCATATAGCCGCTGTCTTCCAGCAGAGACAGGAAGAAAAACAACAGTACGATAATCGGCAAAAAGCTCAAAACGCTGCCGACACCGGCAAAAATACCGTCGATGATAAAGGAGATTACTACCGGATTCATGCCGTAGTTTGTCAGGCCGCTTCCGACTTTTTCGCCCAGGGCGGCAATCAGGTTTTCTACAATTTCGGACAGCCAGGTTCCGAAAGGTCCGAAAGACAAATAGAAGATAAGCGCCATTATGGCGAGAAAAACGGGAAGAGCGGTAAATTTTCCGGTTAAAATACGGTCTATCTTTTCACTGCGGCTGCGTTCTTTGGTTTGCGCCGGTTTGAAAACACAGCTTCGGCACAGTTTTTCTATAAAGGAGAAACGCATATCTGCCACGGCGGCTTCGCGATCAAGGCCACAGTCCTGTTCCATTTGCGAAATAATTTGGTTTAGTGTTTCGGTATGGTCGCGGTCAATTTTGAGCGCTTTTAAAATCGGTTCGTCGCCTTCGGTCAGTTTTGATGCGGCAAAACGCAGCGGAATGCCTGCTTTGGCGGCGTCGTTTTCTATCAGATGGGCGATTGAATGGATGCAGCGGTGGATGGCGCCGTCATCTTTGCCGCCGCAGAGACAGAAGTCGACTCGGTCCGGTATTTCCCGATAGCGGGCAACGTTTACGGCATGTTCAATCAGTTCATGAACGCCTTCGTTTTTTATGGCGGAAACCGGAATTACCGGTATGCCGAGAGCCTGTTCCAGACGATTGACGTCTATTGCCGCGCCGTTTTGGCGGATTTCATCCATCATGTTTAGTGCAATAACCATCGGAATTCTCAGGTCAAGAAGCTGCAATGTTAAAAACAAATTGCGTTCAATGTTAGAGGCATCCACAATGTTGATGATGGCATCGGGGTGTTCGTTCAGCAGAAAGTCACGGGTGACAAGTTCTTCTTTGGAATAAGGCGACAGAGAATAAATGCCGGGCAGATCGGTCACGGTAATGTTGGGATGATTGCGGATATTTCCGTCAGTACGGTCGACGGTTACGCCCGGAAAATTGCCGACATGCTGGTTGGCTCCGGTCAACTGGTTGAACAGGGTTGTCTTGCCGCAGTTTTGATTGCCGATTAATCCGAAGCTTATCGGGGCGTTTTCGGGAATGACATCGCCGCAGGATTTCAGTTTTAATTCCGATTGTTCTCCTTTACGCGCTAAGATGTCCGGTTTTAAGACCGGCAGGTCAACCGGACAGGCGGAAATTTTACGGATGTCGCGAATGCGGATGTTTCCGGCGTCTGCTTTGCGCAAGGTTAATTCGTAGCCCCTGACTTTGAGCTCAAGCGGGTCGCCCAAAGGCGCCGTCTTGACCAGGGTGACTTCGGTTCCCGGAGTGAGCCCCATTTCCAGAAGATGTCTTCTTAACGAATCTTTTTTGCCGGATACGGTTTCGATAACCGCCGATTTTCCTTTGGGCAATTCATCTAAAGTTGCCATTTTTTTCCCGTATGAAATATTGGTATCGTTCTGTTAACGTGTTTATCAGATTAAGAATAAATTTTCCAGTATTTTATTAATCATCAAATCGTTCAAACAGGGTTTTGAGCTCTTCTATTTTCTTTTCTTTATCTGCGGAAGAGGCAAAGGACTGGGCGACGCAGTGTTGCAGGTGTTTCTGCAAAATATTGGATTCCACGGCCTTGACGGCGGAGCGGACGGCGCGGAGCTGGCTGATGATTTCCGGGCAGTAGCGTCCGTCCTCAATCATTTTTTTTATTCCCTCAATTTGTCCGGCAATGCGGTTCAGGCGCGGGATGTTTTCAATATGACTGGGATGATTTTCCATGTCGTTTCCTTAAAATTTGATAGCGCGGGCAGATGTTTCTGCCCGCAAGTCAATTTTATTTTTTGCCGCAGGTGCAGTCCGGATTACATTTGTTGTTTTCGGTGCAGTGACAGTCATCGCCGCAAGTGCAGTTTGGTCCGCAATGACATTCTTTGCCGCACTGGCAGTTGTCGCCGCATTGGCAGTCTTCACATTTGCAATTGGGATTGTTACATTTGCTCATTTTTATTCTCCTCTTGTTTTTTTTATACCCGTGTGGGGTATATTCAGATATATACCCCACACGGGTATCTGTCAAGGAGATATTTTTATGTATATCAATGTCAGAAGCTTTTGGGCATGATTTAGGAGCTAAATTTCAAATCCGCAGGGTATGTCATCGGTAGAGATTGGTTATTTTTTGCCTGTTATCTTGCCAATTATCTTGTATTTGCGGAAAATGTATTTTAAAGTTATAAAATCATAAATTTTTGAGAGAAAAAAATGAAGAAAGAGGCGTCATTATCTATTGTGGAAGATGTTGAGCAACATAAGTTTTTGATGATTAAACATTTGCGAGGAATTAATGAGGGCTGCGTTAATTTTCCGGGGGGTAAACGGGGAAACAATGACGGCGTGCGTCGTCCGAGAAACTTTTGAGGAGACGGGAATTAAAATTGAAAATCCGGTGCAAGTCTGGTACATTGAATTTCCGACAAAGGATTTTTATGTGTATGTTTTTAAAAGCACCGTTTTTTCAGGGAAAATTCATGAAAATAAAGATGAAGTTCATGCTTTTTGGCTGAATGAAGACGAAATTCCGTA
>CALXLC010000034.1 GCA_944389095.1 uncultured Alphaproteobacteria bacterium | reverse complement strand
GTGGTTGTCATCTTTTAGGGTTATTCCTTCGCTGCGCAGGAGTTCTTTTTGCTCTGCCCAGCCCGGGACCAAACGGCCGCAATGGTTGACAATGCGATGACAGGGGTAGTCGCCGTAATATTGGGCGCGGCTCAATATTTTGCCGACCAGCCGGGCATTTTTGCTGCGGCCGATGAGGCGGGCAATTTGTCCGTAGGTGGCGACTTTGCCTTCGGGAACTTCTTCAACGACAGATAAGACCTCGTAGGCGAGATTATCGTTTAGATATTTTTATCTGAATTAATGTTTTCCAATATTAATAATTCTGAAAACATTAGCCGGTTTATTTTGTATAAACTTGCCGTTTTGCTAAGTGGACAAAGGGGGATCAAACGCGTCATCAGTGCTGCTAACTACGCCTTAAGTTATGAATACCATAGTTTTAGCGGTCATGCGTAGCAGATTTAAGCCTTGCCGTTTGCAAATCAATCTCGGTTTTTCTCACCGACTCCCCCGAAGTTACGCGCAACCGGCCGCTTTTTTCCAACAGCAGCTTTTTCAAATTTGCCGGGGTATTTTCATTGGTTTGGCCTTGGACAGAAAAAGAAGAAGAAACGGAAACCGTGGCTGTTTCTCTGGCTGCCCCTGTTTTTTCAATCGACAGAGTTTTCGGGGCAACGAGTTGTTGCTGATTCTGCGGCTGATTTGATGTATTCTCTGTTGCTGTAACAACTTTTTCTGCTGCCGGACTCATTGCTGTTTCCTGAGCTTTCTCATTTCGGAGGCTCTGTTCTTCCCATTTTTTCTGGGCAATATTTTCGCCCATACTGCGAACTTGTTGCCATTCCGTCAGCTTGGCTGCATTATTAATAATCCTTTCACCGTTGGAAAACATAACGCCCAAACCGACATCTTTGCAGCCCAAATATCGCATAGCCTCTTCCACTTCCGGGTTTGCCGTCACCAGATAAACATCCTGCTTAGCAAAATAAACCGCTGTCAGACCGTTGTTTTTTCCCATAATCTTATCTGTTCCGGCCATCTCTGTTTCTTTCTTGTTATTCAAAAATACTTCGGCTTTCCTGCTGTGAACATCACCATATCCAATATCCAAATCCTTATCCTCGGCCGTAAACAACATATAGCTTCCTTTGGCAATGCCGTATTTTGCCATTTCTGCATCAACCTGTTCACGGGGAGAAAGAAACGGTTGCGGTACCGGCTCTTTCAGTTTTTCGTCCTCAAATCTGACCGCCTCATTATTTTCCCAAGCTTTCTGTTCCTGTTCATTTATCTCGACAATTTTTTCGGCATATTTCTCCACCGGCTGTTTGGACAACACTTGCAAAGCCTCCTGATAAAGCGGATTCTCCTGGTTTGAAAAATGATTAAAACTTATATTGTCCATCAGATGATTAAACTCTTTAACAAATTCCTTTTTTTTCTTTCCCTTAAGATTATTTGAAGCCATATGAGCCGAAATCAAAGTATCACGGTTTTGGGTATCTTCCAGGACTTGCGGATTTTTAATCATCGTTTCCAACAAAGATTCCTTAAGCACTGGATCAAGATGATATTTTTCAGCAAAATTTTCAATATTCTCCACCTCCTGTTCGATAAACATTGCGGCAAAGTTATAATCTTTCTTTTTCGCAAACAAACCGGAAGTAACTTCTTTTTGCGGATTTTGCTGTTTCTCTTGAATTATCCGGTGCAATTGATTGCCTTTTAACTCGGCCTGAACCAGTTTTTCAAAATACGGGTTTCCCTTATTTTCATTAATCAATTTATTGATTGATTTAAAACCTTCTTCAATAGCTTTCTTTTCAGAAGGATTTTTCCCCAAAATACTTGCCAGATACCGTATCGAACTATCAGGCATCTCGTTTTTGACCATATTCGGTAATAAATCCCTTCCCCATACTGCGAATGATTTACCTGGAAGTTTTTTGTCTGTTAGCAGAATTTTTGTTTGTACCCGCTCGTAGTCTTTTAAGGCCGTTAGCTCTGGATTTCCATAATCCTTCCGCTTAGCTACAAAGTTTTCCATTTTTTTATTCTGCGCTGCCACTAACTCATAATGCCTGTATATTGATTTAACTCGTTCTTTAACGCCACCTTCTTGCAGCAATCTTATCACAGGCCTTTGCACCAAAGCTTTCAAAGTATCTCTGCGCCAGCCTCTTTCTTGCTTACTATGTCCGTCCAATACCTTATATTCAAAAAAAGCCCTTAATGTTCGCGGGGAATAGGCGTTTTTCATCACCACGTCTTCACATAGCCGCGCCAGTTTTTCATCTTTCAACACTCCGTTTTCGTCAAAAAAATCTCCTTGTCGTCTTTCCCGGCGAATTTTCCAAATCATCTTAATCATCGGCTTCATCACCGACTTGGTCGCATAAAACTTGCTGTTGTTTTCACTGTCAACACCATATTCCGTTTTGCCGAAAGCCAAAACGGCATTTGCATTTCTCAAGACTCCATTTTTATAAGCTTGCACCGCCTGCCATAAGAAATCCCGTCGGTTTTCCGCCCGCAGCATCAAAGCTGCATAACCAAAAGTTTCCGAATGCATTTCTTTCAAATATAGATGATAATCTTCCCTGTCCAATAACTTGTCTTCTTTATCCTCGCCTGCTTTTAATCCTTTCTCTGCAGTTTCATATAAACGGTTTATCTTTTCATTATCAAATAAATGATATTCATATTGTAATGAGTGCGCCAATTCATGATATTTTGTTTGATAATCTTTTGACGATAAGCTAAAAAAAACGCTTCCGTAATTAACACCGCCGCCTTTACGGGTTGTTCCTCCGACATCAACCTCATATTCGCCGCCGGGCAGAAGTTTCAAAATGCCGCGCTCCACCAGCTGCGCCTCCGCTTCTTCCTGCGTAATCTTTTGTAGCCGACTGACTTCCGCAATTACCCGCTCATAATCATAGTGAAACTCATTGTTAATATTTTCATTATGAATGTCATCATAAGAAAATGCTGCTACACCGACTTTTTCGCCGATTGAACGTATATCTTTGTTAATATCGCTGACTTTAACCATTTCGGCCTCCTGCCTTAATTTTTTTCTTATAGAATATCATCTTTTTCTCACCTTTACAATAATTTAAATATATATTGAAAAAGAAAGGCAGATTTTTGTCTCATTTCTAGTAATGTAAATGCATTGATTCAATTTTATTTATTTTGAATTTTATTTTTTTAATGATTTTTTTATCTATAAAAATTTAATGTTTTTTTAGAAATAATACATAAAAATCAAAAAAGAAAAACATTTAAGGAATAGTTTTATATAAATTTGTTTTGTTATTTTTAAGAGGGAAAAGATGAAGAAAGAGGCGTCATTATCTATTGTGGAAGATGTTGAGCAACATAAGTTTTTGATGATTAAACATTTGCGAGGAATTAATGAGGGCTGCGTTAATTTTCCGGGGGGGGGTAAACGGGAAAACGGGGAAACAATGACGGCGTGCGTCGTCCGAGAAACTTTTGAGGAGACGGGAATTAAAATTGAAAATCCGGTGCAAGTCGGGTACATTGAATTTCCGACAAAGGATTTTTATGTGTATGTTTTTAAAAGCACCGTTTTTTCAGGGAAAATTCATGAAAATAAAGATGAAGTTCATGCTTTTTGGCTGAATGAAGACGAAATTCCGTA
>CALXLC010000033.1 GCA_944389095.1 uncultured Alphaproteobacteria bacterium | reverse complement strand
AAGCGGAGGTGGAGAGGCTTCCACTTTTCTGTGAGCGGGGTGTTACGTTCGAACCAAAAAAGGCCCAAACCGAAAACGGTTTGAACCTTCTATTTTACTCTCAACCTATACCATAGCAGTAGAAAAGTGGAAGCCTCTCCACATCCGCTTAGATATTGCCAGTGGCGCTGCCACCGCGCGCCCACCTAAAGATTATTTAGGCAGCCAGTCTTCGCTCACGCCGTGCGTGCCAGTGGCGCTGCCACCAGAAAAGTGGAAGCCTCTCCACATCCGCTTAGATATTGCCAGTGGCGCTGCCACCGCGCGCCCACCTAAAGATTATTTAGGCAGCCAGTCTTGCCACCGCCCGCTGGGTGGTTAGTCGGCCAAACCGACATATTTATATTTAACGCGTACCTTAAAATTAGAGGCATAGGCATCAACCAAGCTGTCCGCTGCGGTTTGTCCGATTTCTGACTGAGCCTTTGAGCGCAGTACTTCCTTTTCGTTGTCGGAAAGGGTGGTTTCGGCCTGCAACACCTTGGTCGGAACAATAATCAGATGAGTGTCATCCTGATTGACAAGTTTGGGCGAACCGACTTTTTCCTGAAACAGCTCAGCCATTTGCAGGCTGTTCAGCCCGGCAAAGCTTTCATTGCGTTTGAGGGCGCGGGTTGTGTTCAGCGGCAGATGGAAGCGGGAAGCCACACTGGCAATACTGTCGCCGTTTTCAATATCATGGGTCACGTCATTGATAATTTCCTGTGCAATGGCGTTCTTTTCATTGGTTTCCCACATTTTCTGAATTTCGCCGCGAACTTCGGAAATATCCTTGATGTGGGAATCTTTAATGCTGTCCACCCGGACAAAAACAAACCCGTTGTCCGTTTCAATAACCTGACTGATTTCGCCGGGATTATAAGAAAAGGCGGTATCGACGAAGTCTGTTGAGGAGGCCAAATCTTTAAATTGAGGTGCAACGGAAGCTGCCTTGCCGTCTTCGTTCAAACCGACGACTTTGTGAATACGAACATGTTGTTCGTCGGCAATCTCTTCAAGGGTTGCTCCCGAGCCCAGTTTATCCTCGATTCGGGCAACGGTTTCATAGGCAGCTTCATAGGCGCGGTCTTTGCGGATGGCGTCAATGATTTTGGCTCGGGCATCGGAAAGTTTGGTTTCTTTCTTTGGGGTGACGGAAACAACTTTCATGATATGCCAGCCGAGGTCGGACTGCACCGGCTCGGTATATTCACCGGCCGCAAGGGCAAACACCGGTTCGCTCAAATCAGCCAGCAGCATATCCTGAGAAACTTCGCCGAGCTCGGTGTCGTCTTTATCCTGATTGGCGAACTCTTTGGCCGCGGCATAAAAATCTTTGCCGGATTGCAGCGCCTGATAAGCTTTTTGGGCATTCTCCTGGTTGTCAAACACCATTTGCAGAACACGGCGCTGTTCGGGAATGACAAACTGCGAAATATTGTCCTGATAATAAGCCTTTATCTCGTCCTCACCGGGAACAACCGCGGAAGCCAGCTTGTCAACCGGCAAATCGATAAAGGAAACATTACGGTTTTCGGGTTCTTCAAATTCAACCGCAAAATCCTGATAATATTGTTCAAGTTCCTCATCGGAGATTGTCCGGTCGATTTTGAGGGCAGAGGGCTTAATGGTGATATATTGGAAAACTTTGCGTTGATTTTCAAGCTGGGCCAGATATTTGGTCATAAAATCCGGAATGTTGATGCCTTCTGTCGGATTCTGAATCAAATGTTGCTTGATAATATCCTGGCGCAGGGTTTCGATGTATTTTTGCTCGCTCCAGCCGGAAGCGGAAAGCAGGCGGCGGAATTTGTCCAGGCTGAAATTACCGGACGCATCCGAAAATTCCGGCTGAGAATAAATAATTTTGCGGATAAGGTCATTGCTGATGCTGACATCCAAATCTTCGGCGGTTTTTTGCAAAACGGCATTGACAAGATCTTTTTGGACAATGCTTTGCATAATGGCGTTTTTCATGGTATCGCTGATGTCAAGGCTGTCGCCGAAGAGGCTCTTGGCCATCTGCAGTTCCTGATTATACTGATTATTGATTTCGTCCTGATAGACAACGATGTCGTCCACGCGGATAATCGGACGGTTGCCGGCGGCGCTGCTCAGATAGCCCGAAACGCCGAACAGTGACATAAAACTTAATGCTGTCAAAATAAGAATACTTTTGGCAAGCCAGGAATCTTGAATACTTCTGATTTTCGTCATCATGGTGATTATATCCTATTAAAATCTTTATCTGTGCGCGATTATATATATTAAAGACAATTTATACAACTTCTAAATATTGGTGTTGAAAAGTTTTTTTGAGTATGCTAGAAGAAAACATAATTTTTGAAAAATCAAGAAAACTATTAAGGAAAATTACTGATGGCTAGAAAAAAATTAATTGCAGGAAACTGGAAAATGAACGGCCGCCTTGCTGACGGCACGGATTTGGCTAAGGGGATTGCCGCAGAGGTTAAAGCAATGGGAAAACCCCGGTGCGAATTTTTGGTCTGCCCGCCGTTTACGATTTTGGGAGCTGTCAAAAAAGCTCTGCGCGGCGCCAAAGTCGCGCTCGGCGCTCAGAACTGCCATTTTGAAACAAAAGGCGCGCATACCGGTGATGTCAGCCCGCTGATGCTGACGGATTTGGGCTGCAGTTATGTTATTCTCGGCCACTCCGAACGTCGGGCGGATCATGGCGAGTCGAACGAATTGATTAACAAAAAAGCCGTTGCGGCGCATGAGGCCGGACTGAAAACCGTCATTTGCATCGGTGAAACCCTCTCTCAGCGTGACGCCGGAAAAACGATTGATGTTTGTACGGCGCAGATTCTCGGCTCTGTTCCGGATAATTCGACGGCAACCGATACCGTTATCGCCTATGAACCGGTTTGGGCCATCGGCACCGGCAAAACTCCGACTGCCGCGGACGTTGAGGAAGTTCATGCCGCGGTTCGCAAGGTTTTGGCCAAAAAAATCGGCAAAGGCAATGCCAACAAAATGCGTATTCTGTACGGCGGTTCGGTCAAACCTTCCAACGCCAAAGAATTTTTGTCTCTCCCGGATGTCGACGGCGCGTTAATCGGCGGTGCCAGCCTGAAGGTTGAAGATTTTATGGCTATTGCCAAAAACGCCGGCTGCTAATTTGAAAAGGAAAAGAAAATGGGAACAGTTTTATTGGTACTTCATTTGCTGGTTGCAATCTTTTTGGTTGCCGTCATTCTGCTCCAGCGTTCCGAAGGCGGAGCCCTTGACGGATTGGGCGGCGGCAGCGGGGCTTCCAACTTTTTGAGCGCCCGCGGTACCGGCAACCTTCTGACCCGCACCACGGCAATTTTGGCCACAATTTTTATTCTGACAAGTATTTCGTTGTCATTATATTACAAAGGAACCGATCGTCACGTCAAATCCATTTTGGAAGAGGCTCCGGCGGCGGAACAGTCGCTTCCCGAAGTCCCGGCGGCAGGAAAATAATGACGACGCAATTTTTACATATTAGGAGGCACCTTTTCGCAAGGTGCCTTTGTCACTTTAAAAGCAAACCAGAAATAAACGACTAACAAACTGAAAAAAGGTAAATAAAATGTCTGACAAAACCAAATTTATTTTCATTACCGGCGGCGTCGTATCCTCGCTGGGAAAAGGTCTGGCTTCGGCGTCTCTGGCATCGATTTTGCAGTCCCGCGGCTTTAAGGTCAGAATGCGCAAGCTTGATCCGTATCTGAATGTGGATCCCGGCACCATGAGCCCGTATCAACACGGCGAGGTTTTTGTAACCGACGATGGCGCCGAAACGGATTTGGATCTGGGACATTATGAGCGTTTTTCGGGCGTTTCCTGCCATAAAACCGACAGTATTACCACCGGAAAAATCTACCAGCGGGTAATAGACAAAGAGCGCCACGGCGATTATCTGGGAGCCACCATTCAGGTCATCCCGCATGTTACCAACGAAATCAAAGATTTTATTTTGTCAGACATTACCGATGAAGATTTTGTGTTATGCGAAATCGGCGGCACGGTCGGCGATATTGAAGGGCAGCCCTATCTGGAAGCTATTCGTCAGGTGGCCTACGATTTGGGACGGGACCGGGCAATGTTTATTCATGTTACCCTGCTGCCGTATATTCCGACTGCCGGAGAATTAAAAACCAAGCCGACCCAGCATTCGGTAAAAAAACTTCAGGAATACGGAATTCAGCCGGATATGCTGCTGTGCCGGTCACAAATGCCGATTCCCCAAAATGAAAAACGCAAAATCGCGCTGTTTTGCAACATTCGCGAAGAAAACGTCATTACCGCACTGGATGCTGCCAATATTTATCAGGTTCCGATTGCCTATTCCAAAGAAGGTATGGATGTGCAGGTGTGCAAACACTTCGGAATAGAATGCGGCTCGGCACCGGATTTGAGCAAATGGGAAAAAATTGTCGAAACGCTGCGCTATCCGGAAGGCGAGGTCAGAATAGCCGTCGTCGGCAAATATACTCAGCTGCTTGAGGCTTATAAATCTTTGAACGAAGCGCTGCAGCACGGCGGAATAGCCAATAAATATAAAGTCAAAATCAAATGGATAGATTCCGAACTGTTGGAAAAAGAAGATTCTTCATCCTATCTGAACGATGTCAGCGGCATTCTGGTCCCGGGCGGATTCGGACAACGCGGCACAGACGGAAAAATTGCTGCCGTTAAATATGCCCGCGAGCATAAAATTCCGTTTTTGGGAATTTGTTACGGAATGCAGATGGCCGTTATCGAAACCATGCAAAACGTGGTCGGTATCAAAAACGCCTATACAACGGAACTGCGCGCTGACTGTGAGCCCGTCGTCGGTTTGATGACCGAATGGGACAAAGAAGGCGCCAAAGAAATCCGCCGCAAAGACGGAGATCTTGGCGGCACCATGCGCCTCGGGGCTTATCCCTGCGTTTTGGCGCCGAATTCTCTGGCGGCAAAGGTTTACGGAACGGACAAGATTTCAGAACGTCACCGTCACCGCTACGAGGTCAACATCAAATACGAGGATATGCTTAAAAAGGCCGGCATGATTATTTCCGGAAAATCTCCGGACGGACGGCTGCCCGAAATTGTTGAAATTCCGGATCATCCCTGGTTTATCGGCGTGCAGTTTCATCCGGAGCTGAAATCAAAACCGTTTGCCCCGGCGCCGTTGTTTGTGGCCTTTGTCAAAGCGGCTATTGATAAGAGCCGTCTTCTGTAAACGCAAACAAGCCCTGTCTGCGGTCGGCCCGGTTTTCAAAAAAACGGCTGCCGCATCAGGGCTTGTTTTTTATGAACCATTGCCTAAATTAAAAAATGCTTATAAAGGAAAGCTGAAAATATTTTTTTAAGGTAATAATGAAAAGTTTTTTGCTGCCGAGTTTTTGTATTTTAAGTCTGCTGTGGAGCTTCCAGGCCCGTGCCGGTGTCGGTGAATATGCCGAACGGCTTGCCGGGGAAGTCTCGCAAACCTGGAAGAGCAGGGACTACAACGTGTTTGTTCCGGTATGGACATGGCATAACCGCCTGACATACGATAAAGATAAAATTGAGGAATATAACGAGGAACCCTGGGGGATAGGCTTTGGAAAGTCCCGCTATGATCAAAACGGCAATTGGCACAGCTTGTATGCCATGGGATTCAAAGATTCCAATAAACATCTGCAAACCATTTTCGGATATGCTTTTCAAAAAAACTGGTTTTTGGATGACAAAGGAGATTTTGCCGTCGGGGCGGGGTATACGCTGAGTCTGACTCAGCGCAGCGAATATCTGTATATTCCGTTGCCTCTTCCTCTGCCGCTGGTCGGTATGAGTTATAAAGATTTCGCGGTACAGGCGGCCTATGTTCCGGGTTTTAAAAACACCGGAAACGTCCTGTTTACCTGGCTGCGCTTTCCGTTGTCGTTTTAGGATGTGGAGAGTTTGGGGATAAAGATTGCACTTTGCGGCAAAATCTGCTATTCAGACAGCAGACGTTAACAATACAAAAAGGGGTTTTTCCATGCAGCAAAGAAAAATAAAAATCGGCGGTTTTGAAATAGCCAACAATCTGCCGCTGGCAATTATTGCCGGTCCTTGCCAGATAGAAAGCCATGACCACGCTCTGATGATTGCCGGCGAAATGGTTAAAATTACCAGAGAATTGGGGATTAACTATATTTTTAAGGCATCGTTCGACAAAGCCAACCGTACCTCGATTAACGGGGCCCGCGGCGTCGGCTTGGAAGAGGGAATGCGGACGTTTGACGATATCAAGAAACACTTTCCGGATTTGCCGATTGTGACTGACATCCACGAAAAAGAACAGTGTGCCGTTGTGGCGCCGCATGTGGATATGCTGCAGATTCCGGCCTTTTTATGCCGTCAAACCGATTTGGTGGTTGCCGCGGCCAAAACCGGAAAAGTGGTCAATATCAAAAAAGGACAGTTTTTGGCTCCTTGGGATATGAAAAATATTGTAAAAAAATGCGATGATTCGGGTAATGGCAATGTCTGTCTGACCGAAAGAGGTGCGTCTTTCGGCTATAATACGCTGGTAACCGACATGAGAAGTTTTCCGCAAATGGCTGCGGATACGGGCTGTCCGGTAATTATGGATGCCACGCATGCGGTTCAGCAGCCCGGCGGTTTGGGCGGCAGCACCGGCGGACAACGCGAATTTGCGCCTGTTTTGGCCCGGGCAGCTGTTGCCGTGGGCGTCGCTGCAGTGTTTATGGAAACGCATGATAATCCGGATAAGGCTTTGTCTGACGGTCCCAATACGATTGCGTTGAAAGACATGAAGCAGGTTATCTCCGAATTGATGGCCTATGACCAGATTACCAAAAAAATGGTTAAGCCTTACTAAGGGAGATATTTTTCGCTTATTATGCGGTTCAGCGATGAAGGATACATTGTCAATTTGCGCAAACACGGTGAGAGTTCTTTAATTCTCACCGTTTTGACGCGCGGACACGGCAAAGTCACGGGCTATGTCAAAAATTGTCTGAGCAAAAAAAATCTTGCCGCGTTTCAGTTGGGCAATTTTCTGAAAATAGATGCTTATGCCAGAGTTGAAGATAATATGCTCAGCTTGCGAACGGAGTTGATAACCCCGACAGCGGTCAATTTTATGGCGGACGGCAGAAAACTGGAGACCCTGTCTTCTTTTTGCGCTCTGGCCAATGCCTGCCTTCCGGAACAGGATAATCTGGAAAATTTTTATGATTATGTTGATAATTTTTTTAATTTAATAGATGAAGAAAATTGGATAACACATTATGCTTTCTTTGAATTTCATCTTCTTGAATATTTGGGGATAGGGTTGGACCTGACGGAATGTGCCGCTACCGGAACGACGGAAAATCTGACCTATGTTTCTCCAAAAACCGGAAAAGCCGTTTGTGCCGCGGCAGGAGAACCTTACAAGGAGAAACTTTATAAATACCCGCATTTTATTTTGGAGCAAAATTATCATCCGTCTGCCGAAGAATTGGAAGATTTGCTGAAGTTGACCGAATTTTTCCTCTACAAAAACTTTTTTGCAACCCACGGCTTGAAATTTCCGGCGGTTCGTGCTAATTTGGCCGAAATTGTCAAGCAAAAACCATGAAATACAGGAATTAAGATGCCCGAATTCGAACAAAAAATTAAAAATGTGGCCCTGGCTGAAGAACTCAGTACCCGCTATTTGTCTTATGCCATGTCGACCATTGTCGACCGGGCGTTGCCGGATGTCCGCGACGGGTTGAAACCGGTGCATCGCCGGTTGCTTTATGCCATGCGCCAGTTGCATCTGGATCCCAAATCCGGTTTTAAGAAATGCGCCCGCGTCGTCGGTGATGTTATCGGTAAATATCACCCGCATGGAGATACAGCCGTATATCAGGCCATGGCGCGTCTGGCGCAGGATTTTTCCGTAAGATATCCTTTGGTTGACGGCCAGGGAAATTTTGGCAATATTGACGGCGACGGCCCTGCGGCCATGCGGTACACCGAAGCCCGCCTGACAGAATTTGCCATTGCCTTGATGGACGGCTTGAATGATGATGCCGTCGATTTTCGGGACACTTATGACGGCGAGGAAAGCGAACCGGTCGTAATGCCCGGTGCCGTTCCCAATTTGTTGTGCAATGGTTCGGCAGGTATTGCCGTCGGCATGGCCACCAATATTCCGCCGCATAATTTATCCGAAGTCTGCGATGCGCTGCTGTTGTTGATAGAAAAGCCGGATGCCGACATGGAGGCGCTGGTTCGCAAGGTCAGAGGGCCGGATTTTCCGACCGGCGGTGTTATTATTGACAGCTTTGCAACGATTTTGGCCAATTATACCCAGGGACGGGGTGCTTTTCGTATTCGCGCCAAATGGGAGAAGGAAGATTTAGGGCTTGGACAGTATCAGATTGTGATTACCGAAATTCCGTATCAGGTCGTTAAATCAAAATTGATTGAAAAAATAGCCGTTTTGCTGCAGGAAAAGAAAGTTCCGCTGTTGAGCGACGTCAGGGATGAATCTTCTCATGACGTGCGGATTGTTTTGGAGCCCAAAAACCGTAATGTGGATGCCAACATGCTGATGGAACATTTGTTCCGCCAGACAGATTTGGAAAGCAAGTTCGCCATGAACATGAATGTCCTCGATGCCGATTTGGTGCCCAGGGTCATGAGCCTGAAAGAGGTTTTGCAGGAGTTTTTAAAACATCGTCAGATTGTATTGCAGCGCCGCTCGAATTACCGGCTGCAAAAAATCAACGCCCGGCTGGAAATTCTTTCCGGTTACCTGATTGCATATCTCAATCTGGATGAAATTATCAGAATTATCAGGGAAGAAGACGAACCCAAAGCCGTGATGATGGCGAAGTTTGCCCTGACCGACAATCAGGCCGAGGCAATCCTGAATATGAAACTGCGCAGTCTTCGCAAATTGGAAGAAACCGAAATCAAACGCGAGTTTGAGGATTTGTCTGCAGAAAAAGAACAATTGGAAGCACTGTTGTCGGATGAACGGCTGCGGTGGCAGAAAATAGCCGAAGAAATCAAAGAAATCAGGGAAAAATTCGGCAAAAAGACGGCCTTGGGTAAACGCCGCACCGAATTCAGCGAAGTAAACGAAGAAATCGAAATTTCGGTTGAGGCATTGGTGGAAAAAGAACCCATTACCGTTATTTTATCGCAAAAGGGCTGGATACGCTGTACCAAAGGACATAATCCGCTGAATGAAGAATTTAAGTTCAAAGAAGATGATGCTTTGCTGATGGCCATTCACGCCCAAACGACGGATAAAATAGTGCTGCAGGACACTTCGGGCAAGTTTTTCAATATTCAGGGCAGCGAAATTCCGAGCGGTCGCGGGTTCGGTCAGCCGTTACGCCTGATGATAGATTTGGGCAATAATGATAATATAGCCGAAATGTTTGTTTTTGAGCCGGGCGCAAAATATCTGATAGCATCGAATACGGGCAGGGGATTTATCGTTGACGAAAATCACCTGCTGGCGCAAACTCGCAACGGCCGTAAGATTATGAACGTCGCCGAAGGTGAAAAGACCGTCTTCTGCAAAAAAATTACCGGCGATATGGTGGCCGTTATAGGTGATAACCGCAAACTGCTTATTTTTAAGGCGGAAGAAATTCCGACAATGGCCCGCGGCCGCGGCGTAACTCTGCAAAAATATAAGGACGGCGGTTTGTCGGATATTCAAATCTTCAATGAAGCGGATGGCTTTACTTATAACCGCGCCGGCGGCACCAAGACCGAGACTAATTTGCTGACCTGGCTCGGACACAGGGCTCAGGTGGGTAAACTGGCACCGTTCGGTTTCCCGAAAAACAACCGTTTTTTGAAGGATTGAGGCAAAATGGCGGAGATTTTATTTGAATATGTCCGCAACGGAGCTTATGTCAAAGTAACGGCTATTGAGCCCGAAACCAAAATTGAAGCCAGCGTCGTCGTGCCGGCGTCCCTTAGTCAGGAGCAGATGAAACTTCAGGCACTCAGCAAACTTCGCTATGTGTTGAAGAAAATGGAAGAAGAGGCATGACTCCCGCGGAGTTTATAGAAAAACAATATAAAATCCAAAACGGGATGTTTTTTTCCGGGAAAATGACTTTGCCGGGTTTTATATTGTTTAACAGCCGCATATTGGAAACGCCGCGTTGGAATTATGCCCGCCTGCGCGAAAGCGAGGAAACGGATGCCGATGCCGCAATCCGGAAAGCGGAAACTTTGTTTCATCGTCTTGGGCGGAAATCATGTTTTTATTTTGCCGAAGACGAGCCAATCCCTGAATTGATTACTGCGCAGTATCGGAAAGATTTTAAAGAAACCTGGTTTAAATATGAAAATAAATTGCAGCTGCCTCAGGCAGAAGAAGCCGTTTTAGTTTCAAATGCGGAACAGATGGAACTCTTTATCCGGTTGAACAAAGCCACCCGCAGCGATAAAAGGGCGCCGACCGTTTTGAAATCCAGGGAAAGCACGTACCCGGACGCCTTAAGACAGTCTTTCGGATATCCGAATTATTATAATTTTATAATCTTCAGCGGCGGGCAGCCGGCGGCCGTCGCCACATTGGGATACTGTGAAAATTGCGGCGGCATTTACAATCTCGGCACGTTGGCCGAATATCGCGGCCGCAGTATGGCAAAAATGGCCCTGAAATGCTGTATCGACATATGGCATAAACTGGGAGGCAAAGAACTGTTTTTGCAGCTTCCGGAAAGAGTATCTCTTGAGGGCTGGTGCCGGCAATGCGGTTTTGTCCCGTTTTTTGCGGGAACGGCTTACAGCAGAGAAATTGTTGATTGATCAGGTTTCTTCTGTGGATAAGTAGAGTTTGACGATTTTATCAATTTAAAACTTAAATTTTTTGGATTAGACTGGCTCCTGTCTGTGAGGGGAAGCAGACATAAAAGGGAAAAATTCAGGGGAATATTATATGTCTTTACCGGCAAATGATACGAATATTGCATCTAAAAGCAGCAGCCTTCCGCAATTTATGAACGAAAACAACGTGCCGTCCTACAGTGAAATGGATGTGGGACAATCATGGCTGACCAACAATCTGCATCGTTTGATGATTGGGGTCAGCGCGGTTTGGTTTGCCATTGTTTTGATTTATATTACCCAGTTTTTCGGATGGTCAAACCTGTTTTTAATGATGCCGGACGAGTTCGGCGGCTTTTTGGCTGGAATTACGTTGCCGTTGGCCATCATCTGGGTCGTAATGGCTTACATTGACCGGGGAACCTCCTTTAAGCAGGAGGCTAAATTCCTGCGGGCATACATGAATCAGTTGGTTTACCCTGAGGACGGCGCTCCCCAAACCGCCAAAGCCATGGCCGATGCCATTCGTTCGCAAGTTGTCGAACTGCAGCAGGTTACCAAGCTTGCAACGCAGGAAACCGCCAAGATTAAAGATGAAATAGGAAACAATATCAATGAATTTTCCAAGTTAATAGCCACGTTGGATACATATTCCTCCAAAACAATCGTAGAGTTAAGCGAAGGAGTTAAATTTTTAGTTAAAAATTTTGAAACCATTTCTTCCAAGGCCGAAAATTCGGCGCAGACCATTGCCGGTTACAACCGCTCCTTCATTGACGGTGCCAATGATATTGAAAACAATCTCAATGAATTGTTTGAAAAGCTTCTTCCCCGGATTAAGGAAATCAAATCTTCCGCCGAAATTTTAAAGGATATTTCCGACGGCAGCAACCACAATATCCTGCGGGCAAATGAGCTGCTGACCCGCTTTAATCAGGAAGCTTCCGCCAATTTGAACAGTTTGTCCGAAACACTCGGGCAGCAAACGGCGGCTTTACAGGAAATATCAAAAAATGCCGTCGATTCCTGCTCTTCAGTCAGAAAAGAAATCAGTAACGAATTTACGGCCATTAATGCGGCTTTTGAACGTCAAACGTCCGAAATACGCAATGTTTTGAAAGACAGCGGCAGCGATTTAAAAGGAAAAATTGATGAACTGACTCGTCACGCCATGGAAAATTGCGGCAAAATTAATGCGGATATAGCTAAAGGCTTATCCGGAATTGACGCCGCCGTTTCTCAGCAGGTTAAAAAAGTCGACGATGCCATGGCCCGCCACGGCCACGAACTGCTTTCTCTGGTTAAAGCACTCGACGAGCAGTCGGAAACCGTCAATCAGAAATTCAGCCGTCACGGTGAAAACCTGGCTCAGGAAATTGATAAAATTATGGTTCGCAGCAGCAATCTTCAGGAAAGCATTGCCATTCAGGTTGACGAGCTGTCCAATGTTTCCGACAATATTGCCGCGTCCATGCAAAAGGTCAGCGACGGCATAACCGTCAGCGTCAATGCCTTGGAAGAAAAGTCAGCGGCGGCAGGCGGCAGCCTTAACAGCTATTTGCGGAATTTGGAAGAAAACACTGCCCGGTTGGAAGAAAAAGCAGCCGTCATTTTTGAAAAATCTTCTGCGGTTGCCGATAATCTTGTGGTTCGCCACAGTGAATTAAACGGCGCAATTGACGATATCAGCGACAGAATGGAAAACTTGAGCCGTCAGTGTGAAGACAGTGCGGAAGAATTGCAAAAACAGGCCAAAACTTCTGTAGAGATGCTGAACCAGACTGCCGACAATATGACGCGGCATACACAAGCTCTGAACGAGGCCACATCCATTGTTGTGGCGCAGAGTCAGGTCAGCGAAGCATCTCTGGCACAGCAGCAGCGTAATATTACCCTGTCGGCCAATCGTGTCGAAGAAATCAAAGCAGAATTAAAACTCCAGATAGAGGAGCTGTCCAAAGCATCGGCCAGTCTTGAAAGCAATGCCTCTTTGGCCGTCGATAAACTCAAAAACCAGATATCCGTTATGCTGGATTCTTGCGAAGATGTCATCGGCAAGAGCCGGGCAATAAATGATAACCTGGCGGCTCAGTCGGATAATTTTGACACCAGCACCAACCGGACTCTGGCCAAGGTAACGCAGTTGCAAAGCATTTTGCAGGAGCACACCAGGAATATTGATGCCCTGTCCCAGACAGTTTCCGAGCGCTCTGCCGTCATAGATGAAATTTTGAGCCGACAGAATACGGCCGTAGAAAAATCGACCAAAGAGTCCATGGAAAATATGCAAAAAGCCGTTGCTTCTTTTGAAACGCAGAATCAGGTGCTGAATGATGTTTCCCGCAGCGCCGCGGATTATGTGGCCGAGGTTTCGCAGACGCTGGAGGATAAGGTTGCGGCGTTGAATGTCTTGTTCCGCCAGCAGGAGAACGAATTTATCGCCATGAGCGACAAACTGAACGAAAACACCTCCAATATGAACGCCTCTCTCAAAAAGAACATAGCTACTCTGGAACAGAGCGCCGACAAGGTCTTCTCTCGGATTGTCTTGCTGGAGGAGGATACCAACAAGCATGCCGAAGCCGTTGCCGCCAACAGCAGTCGTTCAATTGCACGGCTTAGCGAGGTGGAGGATTTAATTAGCGCCAAAAATGACAACATTGCCAAGTTTGTCAATGTCATCGGCGGTAATTTCGAGAGCATGGCCGAACAAATTCAAAATAAAGTCAATTTGTTTGACACAACGGTTAAAAACATCGTGTCAGAAACCGGAAACTCCGTCAAAACCATCACATCCGGCTGCAAAGAGCTGCAAACCGCCCGGAACCAGATTGCATCTGAAACTTCCGGCGCTGTCAAGCTGATGGATGAGCAGGCTAAAGCAATGGATGTTGCCCTGACAAAAGCAAAAATGCAGGCTTCGGATATCAAGCAGATTTTTGCGCAACAACAGGAGAGCCTGACCGAAGTTATCAATACGCTGGCCACTCAGACGCGCCTGGGCGAAGCCTCAATGGCACAACAGTATAAATATCTGACCGACACCACTACTGAGGTTGCTCAGAAAATGAAGGAAATTAACGACACCTTCAAAAACAATACGGATATGGTTTTTGACACGTCTACCAAAATAGCTTATGAATTCGATGTTCTCGGCGACCGTTTGATAAAGGCCGGGGAGGATATCGCCAAGAGTTCCAAAGCATCGATTAAAAACATTGAACAGGTCAATATGACGCTCAGCCAGTGCGGCGAAGATTTGGATGCCACCATTCATCACTCGGTTGAAAACATCGGCGGCGTCTTCAAAGATTATGAAAAGTACATTGCCGGGTTTAATACCGTTACGGCAGAAACAAGCAGCGGTGTGATTGAAATTAACAATCTGATTACCGAACAAAGCGATAAAATGGTCAAAATTTCGGAAGATACCAAAAAACTGGTTGATTGTTTCAATACCGTGCTCAACGAGACCTCCAACGTCTTGTCCAACCGGGCCAACATTGCATATGATAAAGTGAAAGGGTTGGGTGAAAACCTCAAAAACCTCAGCCTTCAGCTGGAAGAGGCCACCAAACTCAGCGCGGCTCATTTCGAAAATTCGGGCGACAAGCTCCGGGCGACAATCAGCGAGATTTCCGCCAATGCCGAACGCATCTCAAACGAAATCCGCTCTTCGGGTGAGGTCTTTATCAAACAGTCCAATGTTTTGGTTGCCGCAACCGAAGACACGGTCAGCAAAGTCCATACGGCAATGAACAATCTGGTCGAGACCGGGCGCGAATTCAGCGAAAAAGGCGATAATATCGTCAAACAGACTCTGCATTTCAACGATGTGATTGATACGCAAATTAAGCTGTTGACGGATAATACCAAGAAGGCCGATGCCACGCTCAAGGATTTGACCAAGGGATATTCCGATATCAAAATTGACGGTTTCCTGCAGTATGCGTCCGGAATTATCGAAAAGCTGGAAGCGCTTTCGGTTGATATTAACCGTGTTTTCAATCCCAAAGACGAAGATGATCTCTGGAAGAAATTTTACAACGGCGATACCGGCGTATTCACAAGATATCTGGCTAAGAACATGACCAAGCAGCAAATTGCTTCAATTCGTAAAGAATATGAAAAAAGCGGCGAATTCAGGGCTCTGGTCGGAACCTATCTGTCCGAATTTGAAGTGCTGGTTTCCCGAGCCAAAGAACATGAGCATTCCGGAGTGCTGTTGTCGGTCATTTCCGGTGCCGATATCGGTAAACTTTATTATATTCTGGCAAAGACGCTGGATAAGATAAATTAATAAGGGCAGGGCATGAATCAACTGCGTTTGGATGATTATCTTTCCGGGTTGGAGCGGCAGATTTCCGCTTCGGTGGAGCGCCTGAAACAAAAAGGCGGCGCAACCGCCGGACTTGAACCGGAATCTGCAGCAGCCGAAGCCGGACGTTACAATCCGTATTCGGTACAGAATTACGCTTATAATTTATTGTCTTCCGGTTTGTCTTATCAGTTGAATTCGTCAGTTTCACCGCAGGGATATGATGCCGGCTATGCCGCCGGAAGCTATCTTGAGGCCAGTCAGGTCAATCGCGAGCCGACGGTTTTGATTGACTTTATGTTTGAATATAACCGCGAATTTGATTTTAAGGTATAAATGGCAATATTGGATTTCAAAAGCCGGGTCTTCTTGGCGCCGATGGCCGGAATAACGGACATGCCCCTGCGGCGTCTGACAGCGTCTTGCGGCGAGGGCAACCTGATATCTGAGATGGTGGCGATTAATGCCTTGTCCCGAAAAAATCCCAAGTCATACCGCATTGCCGATGTGCGGAACGAACCCTATCCGGTAACGGTTCAGCTGGTTGGCAGTGATTCGGCTCTGTTTGCTGATGCTGCCCGGCTGGTAGAGGAGCTCGGTGCCCGTTCCGTTGACATAAATATGGGCTGCCCCGTAAAAAAAATCGTTTCCAACAAATCTGGTTCGTATTTGATGAAAGATATGCCCCTGGCGGCAAAAATCATCAAAACGGTTGTTGCCGCCACCAGCCTGAAGGTTAGTGTCAAGTTTCGCAAAGGCTGGGATCATAATTCCGTCAACGCCGTTGAATTTGCAAAAATGTGTGAAGATTGCGGAGCGTCGTACCTGACGATTCACGGGCGGACGCGTTCCGATTTATATTCAGGAAAGGCCGACTGGGATTGTATTGCCGCCGTAAAAGCGGCCGTTTCGGTTCCCGTTATCGGTAACGGCGATGTAACATCACCGCAAAAAGCCGCCGAAATGATTGAATACACCGGTGTTGACGGCGTTATGATCGGACGAGCCGCCCTCGGTAATCCGTGGATAATCGGGCAAACCCATCGTTATCTTGAGTTTGGTGAAAAACCGCGTCCGATACCGCTTCCTCTTGTTAAAGACGCTTTGTTAACACATATTAAAGGATTGATAGAATATTATGGCGAAAAGATAGCATTGGGATTGTCGCGCAAATATGTCTGCTGGTATTGCAAAAATCTTCGTGATGCCCGCAAATTCAGGGAAAATTATGTGCGTCTTGACAATTTTTCGGATGCCGTGGCTGAAATTAACCGTTATTTTGACGGTTGTGCCGAACAAGAGGAATAAAAAATGAAAATCATCGTCTGCAGCGCAGGGAGCGTCGGACGCAGCATTGTCGGATACTTGGTCAAAGGCAACAACGACATTGTCGTCATCGACAGCAATCAGCGTGATCTTGACGAAGTCTCTCAGGAATATGACGTTCTGCCGGTTGCCGGCGAACCGTCGCATCCCGATGTTTTGGAAAAAGCCGGCGCCGACGAGGCTGATTTGTTGCTGGCCGTAACCGATGTTGATGAAGTCAACATGGCTATTTGCCAAATAGCGCACTCGTTGTTTCAGGTCCCGCGAAAAATTGCCCGGATAGACAGCGAGGCGTTTCTGGATCCGTTATGGGAAACCCTCTACAGCGATGTGCACCTGCCGATTGATCAGGTTATTTCGCCGGATATGGAAATTGCCGGCAATATTCTGAATATTTTGAAATATCCGGGGACTGCGGGAGTGCTTCCGGTTTTGGACGATAAGTGGGCGGTTGTAACCCTTCGTCTGACGCCGCAAAGCCCGTTGATAAAAATCCAGTTGATGCAGCTGAGCCGGGTAGCGCCCGACTTAAAGGCCGCAGTGGTGAACTTATCCAGAGACAACCGCTGCTTTATTCCCGAAAGTTATGATGAATTTTTAGCAGGAGATGAAGTAAATCTTCTGGTTCCCATGGAAGAAATCGATGACGTCGTCCGTTCTTTCGGGGTAGAAAAACCGGCTAATGAAAGACTACTGATTTTCGGCGGCAATGACATTGCCGCATATCTCGGCGCCAAAATCGAACATGATGACAGCATCATCAGTTGCCGGATTGTGGAAGAAAGTTTTGATAAGGCAAAACGTCTGGCGCGCGATTTGAGTCATGTCGTGGTAATCCAGGGAGAGATGATGAGCGACGTCATTTTGGAAGAAGCCGATATCCGGCATGCCGACGCTTCGATTGCCGTAACCGAAAATGACAAAGATAATCTGCTGGCATCGCTTCTGGCTGCAAAAAGCGGCGTTCAATCGACAATTTCGGTAGTTAACACGCCGTCTTACAACAATTTGATTGTCAGCATCGGCGACAATATTTTGGTTGATCGCAGCTCGGTAACCATTTCCAAAATTCTTAAGGAAATCCGCAAAACGAAGATGCAGGAGGCCTATTCTCTGAGCCGGGGCAGCGGAGAAATCTGGGAGATTAAAATCACCGAGGACAGCCTGTGCCGTGACAAAAAAATCGGCGAACTCGGTTTGCCCAAACAAAGCCGCATTTTCGGTCTGCAACGGGAAAACGAAGTCGTCTTTCCGGAGCATACGACAGAATTATGTGTCGGTGATGTCATATTATTATATGTAGATTCCGGTGTTATAAAACAAGCCGAAAGAATTTTCGGGTAGCATTTATGCACGAAAAACATTTTTAGCGCAATCAATGCTTTACTATTTTCGGAATTTATAGTTATATAAAAACAATATAACAAGGAATTAAACAATGACTAAAAACGTACAAGAAGATTTTTTAAACAACATTCGTCAAAACAAAATTTCCGTTACGGTTTTTTTGGTTAACGGTGTCAAGCTGCAAGGGCTCATTACCTGGTTTGACGACCAGTCGCTGTTGCTGCGCCGTGACGGACACACTCAGCTGATTTACAAACATGCCGTTTCTACGATTATGCCGGGAGAAGCGGTTGAATTAGAAATTGAGGATAGCGAAGCATAAATTGGCTTTTATCGAGTTTAATGCAGACCGGAGGCTTAAAACCGCCGTCATTTTCCCGGAGATTCAAAAACAGCCTTCGGCTTTGTCCGGCGTCTCCCGCCTGGATGAAGCCGTTGGTCTGGCTTTGGCCATAAATTTGGAAGTTGCATACCGGGAAATAATCAAACTGAGGGATATCAAGCCGGGAACCTTTCTGGGGCAGGGGGCTTTGGCCAGACTGGCAGAAGTTTTTGCCAAAGAAGGGATAGAACTTCTCATCATGGATACGTCGCTGACGCCGATTCAGCAACGCAATCTGGAAAATAAACTAAAAATAAAAGTAATCGACCGGACGGCTCTGATTTTAGAAATTTTCGGAGAACGGGCCCAGACCAAAGAAGGAAAATTGCAGGTGGAACTGGCTCATCTGACGTACCAGCGCAGCCGTTTGGTGCGCAGCTGGACTCACTTGGAGCGGCAGCGCGGCGGCGCCGGCTTTTTGGGCGGTCCGGGCGAAACGCAGATTGAGTTGGACCGGCGTATTATTGATGATAAAATCGTCCGCATCAAAAAAGAGCTTGAAAAAGTCAAACAAACCCGCGGACTTCAGCGTTCGGCCAGAAAACGCGTTCCCTATCCGGTCATTGCGTTGGTCGGTTATACCAATGCCGGAAAATCTTCGTTGTTCAACCGTCTTTCGGCTGCGGGGGTTTTGGCCAAAGACATGTTGTTTGCCACGCTTGATCCGGCCATGCGCAAAATCCGTCTTCCTTCGGGAACGGAAGTCATTTTGTCGGATACGGTCGGTTTCATTTCCGATTTGCCGCATGAATTGATTATGGCCTTCCGTGCCACATTGGAAGAAGTTTTGTCGGCAGATGTCATTGTCCATGTGCGGGATATTGCCAATCCGGACAGCCGCGAACAAAGGCAGGATGTCATCAAGGTTTTGAAAAGCCTCGGTCTGGGCGATGTGGAAAATCGTCCGGATTATATAGAGGCCTTAAACAAAACGGACCTGTTGTCTGCGGAACAAAAAGATTATTGGCTGACGCGACAAAATGAAAACACGGCGGCCGTTTCGGCCTTAAGCGGAGAAGGATGTGACGCATTTTTACAATTGCTGGATAAAAAACTGTCGGCTTCCCGCCGCCTGATAGAAATAAAAGTCCCTGCAGCAGACGGAAGACTGATAGCCTGGCTGCATGCACACTCCGAAATTATCTCCCGCCGCGATGAAGAAGACGGGATTTCTTATTGCATCCGAATAAATCCTGCAGACGAAAACCGTCTGTTCAAAATGTTTTCTGCCGACTTGGAATCCCCAAATCAATGATTAAATCCTCCGCAAGGGGGAAAGCATCATGAAGAAGTTTTTATATCCGGGCGTCTGTTTTTTGATAGCGGCAGGTTGCGCGACAGAACGGATAACTTATGCCGATACGCTCAGACCGTGGATAGGACAGACAGAAACAAGACTGCAGCAGTCTTGGGGAATACCGCACACGGTTTATCATCTGACGCCGCAAACCAAAATAGTGACCTATCTGGAAATTTCCGGTCGGCCGCGCAACGGAGACACCCGGCCGTATGCGGGGTATGAAGTGCATTATGCCGCAATAGAAACACCGGATTTCGGTTTTCCGTCACAGTCAGAAAGCAATGATTACTATTGTCAGACGACTTTTACAATTACCGACGGCATTGTTTCAAATTTCAGTTTTAACGGCGATGACTGTGTCGTCAGTACGGGAGAAAACATATGGGATTTTTAAAAGTTGTCGCCGTTCTGGCCTTGGCGGCCTGTGCCTGTCAAAAGTTCAAAAAGCGCACAACATCTGGGCGAAAAAACAATTACAGATGATTTTTCTGATAAATTTTAATGTTAATAATTGCTTTTTTTTGTCTTTAGTTTGTAATTATTAAATGTTATCTTCCTGAAGAGGACTATTGAAAATGAACCGGCAGGAAGAATTTATCAAACAATTTTATGACACAAAGAAAAATTTCAAAGTCGAGGACAATCCCCGGGCTGAAGACCCCGATCTGGCCGTAATTTATTTTTCAAGCATGGGGTTGTATTCTCCCAAAAGCTGTTTTCGGCGCTTAAATTCCGATTATTATGAATTTCACCGCAATCCGATCCGTCGAGCCGGGCGTCATATTTATGTCCGTGATGTCTGCCAGATATTTTACTTAAACGGCATCAACGCCAAATGCAATAGCATTGAAAAAATTATCAAACTGCTGGCCTCTTTGACTAAAGGGTACAAAATAATAACGCTGGGAATATCGGGCGGAGGATACATGGCCATGCTGGCGGGAGCCAAGCTGGGGGCGAAATATGTTATTTCGGAATCTGGTATGGTAGATTTGTCCGGATACCATGATAATTTTCCGCAAAGCCCCAAATGGGTAAATTGGAAAAAGGACGAAAGTTTTAAATATTTTGACATTTTTCAACTTTTAAAAAACAGCAAAACGGAAGTTTTTCAAATAGAGGCCGCAGAATGTCAGGCGGATCATCCAAATTTTCATAAAATGGAAAAACTTCCGGACGTTGTTTTTTTGAATGTTAAAACTGCCGCGCACGGTGGGGCTCTGGACGCGCCGGCTTTAGGAAATCTGATAAACCTGCCGGAGACAAAACTGCGGCTGCTATTCAAAAAATATCAGGGGAAAAAAGTTTCCCGAACCGGAATGAATGTTGAATTGCTCAGCTTCCGTCAACTGCTGTCTTGGTATTTGAAAAAAACTTTGAAAAATTTTCTGAAGGTCAAAATTTCCCGCAAGGAAAAAATCTTGATATTCTTGGGCTTTGTGTTATACAATACAAGCCAAAATAAATTTCAGAACAAAAGATGAATTTTTCACAACGTTTAACCGCTTCAATATACAATCTGGACGCTTTCGAATTAGCGCAAAAACATCTGCTCGGCGCCTCTCTGTGTTCCCGTATCGATGGCCATCTGACGGCCGGAAAAATCACGGAACTGGAGGTCTATATTGGCAGTTGCGATAAGGCCTGTCATGCGTACCCGAATAAACTGACGCCGCGCACGGCCACAATGTTTCGTGCCGGAGGCTGCGCGTATGTCTTCTTTGTCTATGGTATGTACAATCAGTTTAACGTCGTTGCCGGACCGGAAGGAACGGCCAACGCAATTTTGATTCGCTCTTTGGAGCCTTTGTCCGGGATTGAAACAATGTGTCAACGTCGCAAAACGCCGGATATACGCAATCTGACCACGGGTCCAGGCAAGCTATGCCAGGCTCTCGGCATTACCAGAAAAGAACATGACGGCATCAGCCTGACAGGCAGCGAATTGTGGATTTCTCCCCGGACGGAAACCCCGCAGATTGTTGCCGCGCCCAGAATAGGAATTGACTATGCCGAAGAGTATAAGGACAAGCTCTGGCGGTTTTATATCAAAGACAATCCCTTTGTCAGCCGCAGATAAGCCCGCCTTTGGGAATAAACCGATATTTGGCCTTATTGTCTCTCCACGGAGCCGGCAGCCGTAAAACATTTCTTTTGCGTCACAATTTTTACCCGGCAAAATAAAAAAAAGAGCACTTCCGTCGGGAAATACTCTTTTGAAACTGGCGGAGAGGGGGAGATTCGAACTCCCGGTGGGCTCGCGCCCACGACGGTTTTCAAGACCGCTGCATTAAACCGCTCTGCCACCTCTCCAAGACAAAACGCGTCATCCGTTCAAAATCGCTTTTACTCGAAACTTTAAGGCACGTCAAGCGTTTTTTATAATTTGTTTACACATCGGTGTTATAATTACCGCAATTTGTTTTTTCAAGGTTGTAGAAAATGCGCGCATCAGTATCGGTTATTGCTTTGGGAGTATTTTTGTCTTTGTCAACGGCGGCCTGCGCCAATGTAACCAGCTTTGCACCGCCGGAATATCTGGCCTGGCTGGAGGAACTGAAACAGGACATGATAAAAAGGGGAATCTCCGAAGAAACCATAGAAACCGTCTATGCGCAGGATTTTTATCATCGCAGGCCGGAAGTGGTTAAAATCGATCGCCGTCAGACGGAATTTATCCTGACATCAACGGATTACATCAATCGTGTCGTCAACAAAAAACGCGTGGAACTGGCGCGGAAACATTACCGCGAATTAAAACCGCTGCTTGAAGAAATCCGAAAAAAATATAATGTTCAGCCGGAATATCTGATAGCCTTTTGGGGTGTGGAAACCAATTTCGGAACTAATTTCGGAGGTTTTAATACCATAGATGCCCTGACCACGCTCAGCTATGACAAACGGCGGCCGGTTTTCTTTCGCAACCAGTTGTTTGAGGCCTTAAAAATTATTGATACCTGGAAAATAGATTACACCAAAATGCAGGGATCATGGGCCGGTGCCATGGGACATTTTCAGTTTATGCCGTCGACGTTCAATGCCTACGCCGTTGACTTTAACGGTGATAATCAGATAGACATCTGGCATTCGTTTGAGGATGCCGCTGCCTCTGCGGCCAATTATCTGTCATCTTTGGGGTGGGACGGCGAGGCGCCCTGGGGAACGGAAGTCAGCCTTCCTTGGAATTTTGACTTTTCGCAGACCGGACGCGGACAGACCAAAACCGTCGGAGAATGGAACAAAGCCGGAGTGCGAACCGCCGGTAACCGCAAATTGCCTTTCAAAACGGAACAAAAGGCATCGGTCATCCTTCCCGAAGGACGTAACGGCAAAGCCTACCTGATTTTAAACAATTTCAGAAAAATCATGCAGTGGAACCGCTCGGAAAACTATGCGCTGGCCGTCGGCATTTTGGCCTCATACCTGACGGATGACCGCCCCTGGAAACCGGTTGAAAATCGCCCGTCGGTCCGTTTGAAAACTGATGATATCATAAAAATACAGGCCTTTATCAACAAACTCGGATTTGGAAAGTTGGAAGAGGACGGTCAGCTTGGAAGCAAAACCCGCGAAGCCGTCAAAAAGGTCCAAAAGGAAGCGAGAATGCCCCAGGACGGTTATCCCGACTATCGTCTGCTGCAAAAAATCAATAATTACGATCCGCAAATTGGTTTTGCCGTTCCGGTTCCGGACCGAAAATTACACAAGGCCAATTAATCGCTTTACGAAACGCGGAAAACAGTGTAGATTGTCTGCAAATAAATTTTGACTAATGGGAACGCAATGAACAAGAACAAACGAAACTTTCTTCCGGTCGTGCTGCTTGCCGCGGCTGCAATGTTAAACGCCTGCACTTACGGACGCATTGACGCCGGAAGCGGAAAATATTCACAGGCGGCCGCCATTAAAGGGCAGGGCGGAACCTATAAAGTTGGAACGCCTTACAAAATCATGGGAACCTGGTATTATCCGCAAGAGGATTATAATTACTCCGAAGTCGGCGAGGCTTCCTGGTACGGCGAAGATTTTCATGCCAAAAAAACGGCCAACGGCGAAAATTTTGACATGAACACGCTCACCGCCGCGCACCGGACGCTGCCTTTACCGTCAATCGTCAGGGTGACTAATCTGGAAAACGGACGCTCTTTGGTCTTGCGCGTTAATGACCGAGGCCCTTATGCAAAGAACCGCATTATAGATGTCTCAAAACGCAGCGCCCAGCTGTTAGGTTTCCAAACCAAAGGCACGGCCAAAGTCCGCGTTGAAATTCTTGAAAAAGAAAGCAAAGAACTAAAAGCGGCGCTTCTTGGCGAAGAAGGAAGTGCGGCAGCCGTTCAGGTTGCATCCAATGTCGCCGTGCAAAATTCCGGCGGCGAAACCTATGAGCCGCTGCGCGCCGTCGGTTATCAGGGCTCTCAACAGGCGTCGAATCAAAACGCCGTAAAATCTTATCCGAAAGGCAGCTGGTTTGTTCAGGCCGGTGCTTATACCCGAAAGACTTCGGCGCAAAATCTCAGTGCCCAGCTGACAAAGTTTGGAGATTCCAATGTTTATTATGTGGATGTTGACGGACAAAAATTTTACCGCGTCCGGGTCGGGCCGTTCAGCCGTCAGCAGGAAGCCAAAGTGGCTTTGGCCAAAGTCAAAAATTTTGGCATTTATAATGCCGCTGTTGTACAAGATTAGTTGATTGCAAGAGGTAAAAATGAATTCTCGTTTCAAAATGTCGTTAAACGCGGCGCTGTTGAGCGGCGTGATGTTGTTTTCTTTTTCGGCTCAGGCGATTGAAAGCAAGGCCAGAAACGTAATTTTAATGGACTACGACACCGGACAGGCGCTTTATGCCAAAGAAGCCGACAAAAAAATTCCGCCGGCATCCATGAGCAAGTTGATGACGGTATATATTTTGTTTGAAAAACTGACTGACGGCAGCCTGTCGCTGGACGATACGTTTACCGTCAGCGAAAACGCCTGGCGCAAAGGCGGCGCGGCCAGCGGCGGCTCCACCATGTTTCTGTCCATCGGTGACAAGGTCCGGGTAGAGGATTTGTTAAAAGGAATTATCATTCAATCCGGAAACGATGCCTGCATTGTTGCGGCCGAAAATCTCTCCGGAAGCGAAGAAGATTTTGCCGAGGAAATGAACAAAAAAGCCCGCGAACTCGGTTTAAACAATTCAACTTTTGCCAATGCAACGGGATTGCCGCACCCCGATCACCGGATGTCCGTGGAAGATCTGGCCAAGCTGGCCCGGTTGCTGATTAGCCGTTTCCCGCAGTATTATCATCTGTTTTCACAAAAAGAATTTGTATATCACAACATCCGTCAGGGCAATCGGAATCCGCTTTTGTACAGTATGCCGTCCGCCGACGGACTGAAAACCGGTCATACCGAAGAGGCCGGATATTGTCTGACGGCCTCAGCCAAAAGAGGAGACCGTCGTTTGATCGGCGTCATGACCGGATTAAACTCCAACAAGGAACGCTCCGAAGAAGCCGATAAAATTATGAACTGGGGTTTTCGTGAGTTTGACAACTACGCCATAGTTAAAAAAGACACCAAAATTGCTTCTGTTCCGGTATGGTTCGGTCAAAAAGACACCGTTGATATGATTGTTCCCGAAGATGTCGTCCGCACGGTGCAAAAAAACAGACGAAACGAAGTCAAACTGACGGCTGTTTATGACAAACCGGTCAAGGCACCCGTCAAGCAGGGCCAGCAGCTGGGCTTCATCAGGGCCGAAATTCCCGGAAGCGAAGAATTGGGAATACCACTGGTCGCCGCCGAAACGGTTGAAAAAGTCGGTTTCTGGGGCAGAGTTAGCCGTAACTTCAAATATCTGTTGTTTGGAGCCGAATAATGGAATCCATCAAAGGAAAATTTATCACCTTTGACCAAAACGAAACTTCCCGCCAGCTTGATTTGGGTCTGGAAGCCCTTATTCCGGCCGGCCGTTTCATTACTTTTGAAGGCGGGGAAGGAACCGGAAAATCAACTCAGCTTAATCTTCTGTCGGAATGGCTGAAGCAAAAACACATCAACAATATCACCACCAAGGAGCCTGGCGGAACCGAGATTGGTTCTGAACTGCGCCGGCTTTTGGTAACCGGTGATAAAAATAAAATGGATGCCGTGGCGGAAGTATTGCTTTATTATGCCGACCGCCGAATTCATCTGACCAACAAAGTCTGGCCGGCGCTGAAAAAAGGTACCTGGGTGTTGAGCGATCGCTTTGCCGATTCAACCGTGGCATATCAATATTACGGCTATGATAAGCGTATTCCTTTTGAGACGCTTAAGGATATGTATACAATTGCCGTCGGTAATTTCAAACCGGATTTAACCGTTATATTGGACATTGATCCCAAAATCGGACTGCAACGGTCTTTTGCCAAAGCCGTCGGCATGACCGTAAAAGAAACCAGATTTGAAAGCCGGGAACTTGATTTTCATCACAAAATGCGGCAGGGCTTTTTAGAAATCGCCGCACGCGAACCGGAACGCTGTGTTGTCCTTAATGCCGACAAAAGCATTGAGGCTCTGCATCAGGATATTATCGGCTTGGTTGCTGAAAGGTTCGGATTGAACAAATGAGCGAAGAAATATCATCGTCCGAATTATCGCCGCGAAACAATCCTTATCTTTTGGGACATGAAAATGCCGAGCAAATGTTTTTGTCAGCCTGGAAAAACCATGCACTGCACAATTCATGGCTGATTTCCGGAATTGAAGGAATAGGAAAAGCGACGCTGGCTTACAAGCTGGCCCGTTTTTTGTTGTCCGCGGATGAAAGCAGGGCCGAAAGCTGCACCGGGTTGGATATTTCTCCTGATTCTCAGATTTTTAAGCTGGTTGCCAACAATGCGCATCCCGATTTGAAAATCATAGAGAGAGACTTTACCGAAACCGACCGCCGCAAAGTCGTCAAGGCGATTAATGACGGCGAACGGCTCAGCGCCGAAGAACTGAAAGATTTGAAAAAATCTGCCTTCATCAGGATAGACGATGTTCGCACTATTAACGAATTCCTGTCAAAACACTCTTCGGGAGACGGGTGGCGTGTCGTAATTATTGACAGCATTGACGACATGAATTCGGCTTCGGCCAATGCCGTCCTCAAAATTCTCGAGGAACCGCCGTCAAAAACGTTAATGCTGCTGATCAGCCATAATCCCAACCGTCTGCTGCCGACCATAAAATCACGCTGCGCCAAACTTGAACTGAAGCCGCTCACTGATGCTTGCGTCGCCAGCCTTTTACGGCGCTATCGTCCGGATTTGCCCGAACCGGAAATCAAAAAAATCGTTGCCATTTCTTCCGGAAGCATCGGCAAAGCGCTGAATTATGTGGACAATAATGCCGCCGGACGTTATGATGAATTGTGTCGGCTTTTGCAAAGCGGCAAAAATTTTACCATAAGCGGTGTGTTGGATTTCTGCAATGCGGCGGTTGTCAATGAAGAGAGCTATAATCTGACCCGGGAACTGCTGCTGAAATTTTTGAGCGAAAACGTCAAGCGGACATCGAATATCGTCGCCTATGCCGACTGCTGGGACAATGCCGTGAAAGTTTTTTCGGAAACCGACCGCTTAAATCTTGATAAAAAGCAGGCGTTAATTAATATAATAGTCAATATTTGCAAACATATATGAGGATACCATGCTGGTTGACAGTCATTGTCATTTGGATTTTAACGATTTTGAAGACGATATGGATGAAATCATCGACCGGGCGCGTGAATGCGGCGTCAATATGATGCTTAATGCCGGAAACAATCTGGACGAGCTGCCCAACCAGCTTGAATTATCTGAAAGATATCCTTTTATTTATGCCGCGGTCGGCGTCCATCCGCATAATGCGCAGGAATATCCCGATCTGACGGCAGCAGATTTGTTGGCGCACGTCGGCCACAAAAAAATTATAGGTATCGGTGAAACCGGTCTGGATTATTATTATGACTATGCGCCGCGCGACCTGCAGATAAAATTGCTCCGGGAACATATTAAGGCCGCGCAGGAAAGCGGCCTGCCGCTGATTATACATAATCGTGAATCGGATGAGGATATGATGTCCGTTCTGGACGAAGCATATCGGAACAAGCCTTTTGCCGGCATGATTCACTGTTTCAGTTCTTCCCGCAAATTGGCGGATTTTGCCCTCTCCATAGGATTTTACCTTTCCGCATCGGGCATGATTACCTTCAATAAATGTGCCGAACTTCGTGAAATATTTGCGGATGTTCCGCCGGAACGGCTGCTGGTGGAAACAGATTCTCCTTTTCTGGCGCCAATTCCCAAACGCGGCCGCCGCAATGAGCCGTCTTTTGTGATTCATATGGCCGAAAAATTAGCGCAAATTCGGGGATTGCCGTTTGAAAAAATTGCGCAGCTGACCTCTGACAATTTCTGCAATCTTTTCCGAAAAGCCAGCGACAAGGGGCGGAGGGATTTTTGCAATGACTGATTGCATAATCACTTTAGGAGCGGGCGCCGCTCCCGGTGTTCCTTCCCTCAGCTGCGGTTGGGGAGACTGTAATCCGCAAAATTCCAAGAACCGCCGCAGCCGCACTTCGACCTATTATAAATTCGGAACAACCGAAATTTTGGTGGACACCTCGCCGGACTTGCGCCTGCAGCTGATAAACAACCAAATCAGGCGGCTTGACGGTGTGCTGTATACCCATTCTCATGCCGATCATCTGCACGGAATAGACGATTTGCGCGAAATCAACCGCATCAGCAGAACAACACTGCATTTATACGGACATGCCGAGACCATGAATGATATCCGCAGCCGTTTCCCTTACCTCATCTGTGATGAAGACGATGCCAGCGAATGTCTGCGCCGCCCGTGCCTGATAGCACATAATGTCGCGCATTACGAACCGTTTTACGTCAAAGACGTAAAAATAACGCCGATTAAGCTGATTGGGCATAACGCACCCTGTACCGGATATATTTTTAACGACGGACAGGTCGTACATATTGCCGACTTTCGACACATCGAGGATATGGCTTTCAACTACATCGGCCGCCGGCCGGAAATTTTGGTCTTGCCTCTGACCACGCCGTTTGGCCAGCGGTTTCATGCCGGGCTGGATGATATTCTGATGTATATAGAAAAAATTAACCCGCGCCGGGCTATTATTAACCATATGGCCAGCGAATGTGATTTTGATGCCGTGGATAAAGCGACGCCGCCGCATGCCACTCCGGCTTGGGACGGAATGAAAATAGAATTTTGAAGCAAGAAAGGACTATAATATGTTATGTATTTACCATATCGCCGACCATGACGGCAAAGGATCGGCCGCCGTTGTCAGGAGTGTTTATCCCGAAACGGAATTTCTCGGGCTGAATCACGATATGGAAATACCTTATGACGAAATCCGCAAACATGACAAAATCGTTGTCTGCGACATAGCTCTGCCGTTGGAATTTATGCTGGAGCTCAGCCGGACGACGGATTTTATCTGGATAGACCATCATGCCTCCGTTATCAATGAATATAACGAACATCTTGCAAATGGCGGCGCTGAAATTAAAGGCTTGCGCCGGATCGGGACGGCGGCCTGCTGCCTGACCTGGGAATATTTTTACCCGGACAAAGAACTTCCGGAAGGCCTGAAACTTTTGGGACTGAATGATATTTTCGACTTGCGGGATCCCCGGGTCCGGCCGTTTGAATATGCGGTGCAGTCAATCGGGGTTAATCGTCCGGGCGATAAGATTTGGGACGATTTATTAAATAACCGGATTAATATTGATGAAATGGTCGAAACCGGAAAGGCCATTTTGTCATGGATTAAAGTTCGCAACATGCGTTTGGTGCGCAGCATGTCTTTTGAAAGCAAATATAACGGTCTTAAATGCATTTGCGCCAACATGCCGCAGGGATATTCCGAATTTTACGACTCTCTGCCCAATGTCCATGAATACGATTTTATGTGCAATTTTTTCATGAACCGGCGCAACAGCTGGAATTTGTCTTTTTATACCTCCAAAGACGGCATCGATGTTTCCAAAATAGCGGCAAGCTTCGGCGGCGGCGGTCATGTTCGTGCGGCGGGAGCGTCCCGTCTGAAAGAATTGCCCGAATTTTTGAAAAACGGACACGAACGAAATAAATAATCTTGCTTGAAGCGCGGAAACAGGCACCCTATATAATAAACCGAAAGGGTGCTTATTTTTAGGGAGGAAACAGAATGCATTTTGATTTTTATATTCCCACGCAGATTATCTTCGGCCGCGGCCGTCTGAAGGAATTGGCCGACATTGCCATGCCCGGCAAAAAGGCGTTGATTGTCATTACTAATGGTCACTCCATGCGCAATCTCGGATATTTGGATCGCGTCGTTAAACTTTTGGAAGAGCAGGGTGTGGAATGTGAAGTTTTTGACAAAGTCTTGCCCAACCCGATAGAAAAACATGTTATGGAGGCTGCCGAACAGGCCCGCAATGCCAATTGCGACTTTATTATCGGTCTGGGCGGCGGCAGTGCGATAGACACGGCAAAATCAATTGCCGTTATGGTTAAAAATCCCGGAACTTATTGGGACTATGTCAAAGGCCGCAAAGAAATCACCGAAGACGTCCTGCCCGTTGTTGCGATTCCGACAACGGCAGGAACCGGAACCGAAGCCGATCCCTGGACGGTTATCACCAATACGGAAACCAATGAAAAAATAGGGTTTGGCGTTCCCGAAACATTTCCGCTGCTGGCAGTCGTCGATCCCGAACTGATGGTAAGCGTGCCGCAAAAGCTGACGGCTTATCAGGGAATGGACGCATTTTTCCACGCCGCGGAAGGTTATCTGGCCTGCATTGCCCAGCCGATAAGTGACATGCTGGCTTTGGAAGCCATGCGCCAACTGTCGCGCTATCTGCCAGAGGCGGTCGAAGACGGATCAAATCTGCAGGCAAGAGAGCAGGTTGCCTGGGCCAGCACGGCAGCCGGCATGATTGAAAGTACATCCAGTTGCATCTCCGAACATTCGATGGAGCATGCGCTCTCGGCCTTTTATCCGGATTTGCCGCACGGTGCCGGATTAGTGGCTTTGTCTGTTCCGTATTTCAGCCATTTGTTGAAAAAAGACCGCGCCAAAGTCGAAATGCGTTATATGGAGATGGCCCGCGCCATGGGAGAAACCGGAAAAGAACCGGAAGATTTCATCAAAGCGTTGAAAAAGTTGATAGCGGCGGTCGGGTTAAAAGATTTGCGTTTGTCCGAATGGGGGATAAAAGCGGACGAGGCCGAAAAGCTGGCAGCCAATTCGTTTGAGGCCATGGGAGCTTTGTATGATTTGGATCCGGTTAAGCTGAATGCCGGAGACGCGGCGGAAATTATCGCCGGCGCCATTCGATAAAACATAGACAAACAAAAACGGCTGCTCTTGTAAAGAGAGCAGCCGTTTCGCGGTTAATTAATAAAAGAATCTTTCATCCGGCGTATTAATCAGAAAATCAAGAAAATCCTGACCTTTCTGATATTTGCCGATAAGCTCCTGATAAGCCTCAAGGTCATCCCAAAGAGCATGGTCATACCCCTCGGGAGTGAAGGAAGCTCTGGCGTACAAATCAGACATAATGATATTGGTAACGGCATCTTCATGATTGACACCATACAATATCTCCTGATAATTTGGCCAGCCCATGTTTGAATAATGGGTTATAAGTTCCTCAAAGACCGCCCAGTCAGCTTCGGCAACGCCCGGCAAAAGATAGCGTTCTGCTTTAGGAGCTTCCGGAGAAAGCGTTAACGGTGCGGTATCCTTCATCAACGGCCCGAGCGACGCGGCAACATAACCGAGCAGCAAATCGCTGATATGGCCTTCGGGAACGGAAAAACCGACCCACAGAGGACAATGGATAATCGCCAGATTGATTTTTACGTCAGCGTATTTTTTGTCCCTCAACTGAAGCATGCCTTCCGCAAGCAGGCGCTTGTCATAAGAGAAATTTCCCGAACACAACAGAAATGTTGCTTCCTTAAGTCCTAAAGATTTTGCGAGAGCATACATCTCGTCAAAATTCCCGTGAGTATCGGTATCGGCTACGGCACGTTCATATCGGCGAACCCATTTTTCGGGAGCCAGCACGGACAACGGCCGCATGTAAGCCTCTGCTTCGGTCTGAACCATCAAACCGTTTGTTCTGTCAAAAACCTCTTTAAAAAGTCCTTTGTTGCCTTCTTTTCCGGTACAGAAAAGCGGTAGCAGGGATTTGTGCTTTTGGGCATAAAAACGGACAGCTTCCATTGTGTAGAGGTGAGCCGTCATCATACCCGAAAAACAAACAATAAACGGGTTGGTCAAGTCTCCCGGAATGTCATACAATCCATAAACGCAGGCAACGGCTTTTTCTCCGCGGGCGTCTATGTAAGCATAAGTTTCACCGGGCTTGCAGCCGCCCACTTCTTCGGCAGCGTTCAAAACCGCCATCCACCGGATGCTTTGACAATGCGGTTTTGGGAGTTCTACTCTGTCGGCAACAAATTTTCTTCCGGCTGCATTACAAGACCAGTTGTTCTGAACCAGCAGTTCTCTTACTTTTTTCTCTAAATTTTCCATAATTTTTTTATTTTATGAACATCATCCAAATGATGTTCTGGTTAATAATAAAGTAAATTAATAATATTTTTACAATGAAACGAGCATACCACATAATCATACAAAAATCAATAGCCAAAATAAATAAATTTTGTCAAAAAACAAGACTGTGCGAAAAAGATGTTTTTCTGCTTGAGAATTTTCAGGATTGTAGTAAACTTGCCCCGTCAAATAAGAAAAATAAAAAAACGGAGAAACTTTAATGTCTAAAATTCTGATTACTTCCGCCCTGCCGTATGTAAACGGCGTACCTCATCTCGGACATCTGGTCGGTTGTTTGCTGCCGTCTGACGTATACGCGCGGTATAATCGAATGTTGGGCAATGAAGTCCTTTATATTTGCGGAACGGACGAACACGGAACGCCGTCCGAAGTCGGGGCTGCCAAAGAGGGAATGGATATCGGCGAATACTGCACCAAATACCACAACCGCCATAAAGAGGCCTATCAGGCATTTAATTTGTCATTTGACTTTTTCGGACGAACCAGCAGCCCTCAAAACGAGGAATTGACACATCATATTTTTGAACTTTTGGACAAAAACGGTTATATAGAAGAAAAAAGTATCAAACAAATATTTTCAATTGATGATAATCGTTTTTTGCCCGACCGGTATGTAACCGGCACTTGCCCGCACTGCGGCTATGACAAAGCCCGCGGTGACCAGTGCGAAAACTGCACCAGAGTTCTGGATCCCACGGAATTGATAAATCCGCGTTCCACCATCTCGGGCTCGTCCAATCTTGAGGTGAGGGAAACCAGACACCTTTTTCTGAACCTGCCGAAACTTGAAAAAAGATTGTCGGAATGGGTGAGGGGCAAAGAACCCTTCTGGCCTGATGTTGCCTATTCCATTGCCCAGAAATGGCTGAAAGAAGGCCTGCAGGAGCGTTGTATTACCCGCGACCTCAAATGGGGATTTTCCGTCAATAAACCGGGGTATGAAGATAAAGTCTTTTATGTCTGGTTTGATGCGCCGATAGGTTACATCGGCATCACCAAACAATGGTCGGATGAAAAACCGTCCGAACGGGATTGGAAAGCATGGTGGCTCGGTGCCAAAGACGTTCGGTATGTCGAATTTATGGGCAAAGACAATGTGCCGTTTCATGCAATCACATTTCCGGCAACGTTGCTCGGTACCGGTGAAGACTGGACTTTTGTCGATTACCTGAAGGGAATGAGTTTTTTGACCTATGAAGGCGGAAAATTTTCCAAGTCCGAAAAACGCGGCGTTTTTGCCGAAGATGCCGTAAAAGAGTTTCCAGCGGATTATTGGCGTTACTGGCTGATGTCCAATGCGCCGGAAGGTTCGGATTCCGCTTTTGGCTTTGATTTGTTTGCCTCTGTTGTCAACAAAGACTTAAACGGTGTTCTCGGCAATTTTGTCAGCCGCGTTTTGAAAATGACGTCATCAAAAATCGGCGCTGAAGTTCCTGCCGGCGGTGAACCTGCTGCCATGGAGCAAGAATTGGTTGCTTCATTACAAACCAAGGTCAACGATTATCTCAAATACATGAATGAGATGGAGTTCCGCAAAGCCACGAACGAATTGCGCGGCATTTGGGTAGAAGGCAACAATTATATCTCCGCGGCCGAACCCTGGACCGTTATCAAAACGGATGCCAAACGCGCTGCCGTCATTTTGCGCACCTGCATCAACTTGATTCGTATCTTTGCCATACTCAGCGCGCCGATTATGCCGGCGACTGCCGAAAGCATGCTGGCCCGTTTGGGGTTAAAGATGTCAGACATGCCGTCTTTGAAAGATTTTAATGTCGCCGGAGAAATTGAAGCCGTCAGACCCGGACAGCCCTTTACGGTGGGAGAAGCCCTGTTTGAGCGGATTACGCCCGAGAAAGTAGAAGAATTAAAACAAAAATACGGAAGTGGCAAATAAATGGTAAGAAGAACCCAAAGCGATGATTATCTGGGCCCCAGCCGGGGCTGGGCAAAAATAATGCACAAAACGGCCATGCTTTTGCTGTGGCCGCTGCGTAAACCCTGGTGGTTCCTGCTCATTTTGCTTATTTTGTTTTTAGCGCCGACTTTTGCCGGGGTGAAACCGGCGGAAGTCCATTTGTGGTATTGGAACAAAATCAAAACATCTTCCTCCGAAGTCAAAACAATGGTGGCCGACAAGACCAAAGAAATACTGCCTGAATTGCCCAAAATCGAACTGCCGTCCGTCAAAGTGACCTCTACGGCCGGCCGAGGCGGTTCGGCTTCGCAGGTGGTTGACATGCCGGTCAAGGAAGTGCGGCGTAAATCGTTTGAAAAGGCTTCCGGAGAGATTGAAACCATTGATATCCTGAAACAGGAAAATGTTGTCCGTACGCCCGGCGTCATGGCAGCCTCGGCTCCCCGGCGCATAAAGGCATCACCGGCAAAGGCAAAACCGGAAACGCCGACAGAAAAAAAGAAGCTGCCTCTGGTATATTTGGAAACGCCGAAAATTGTTAAAGGAAACGTAACCGTTGTTAATGCTAATGAAATCACGCTTAACAATGAAAGCATTTTTCTTTACGGCATCTATGTCAACCCTGATACAGCCAGAGGATTTGATGCCAAAACTTTTTTAGAGCGAACTGTCAACGGCCATACGGTTGAATGTGCCATAGAAGCTTATACATATCAGGGGATTGCCACGGCAATCTGCTATATCGGAAAACTGAACATTAACAGAGCTCTTGTCGACAACGGCTACTCTCAAAATGTAGCCTTGGATTAAAATAAAACAAGGTTTTTATCGCGGAGGAAACAATGTGGCAGCCGGTTCTGATGATAAGCGGATATTTTATCAGCGTCTTGGGACTGGCAATGCTGATTCCGGCGGTACTGGATATCTACGATACGGGAACAAATTGGTCTTATTTCATCACCTCATCAATTGTCGCGGTATTTATCGGCTTATCCTTGTTCTTGTCCAATAATGCAAAAATAAGAAATATAAGTCTTCGCCAAGGATATCTTTTAACTGTGCTGAGCTGGGTTTCGGTAACGTTTCTTGGGGCCGTTCCCTTTATATTTTACGGAACACCGGCGGCCGATGCCTTGTTTGAGACCGCTTCCGGAATTTCCACCACCGGCGCGACCATCTTTGCCGATGTTGAACGGCTGCCGCGCTCAATTTTGTTATGGCGGGCCATTCTCACCTGTCTGGGCGGTATCGGTATTGTTATTTTTGCAATTGCCATGCTGCCGTTTCTGGGAATTGGCGGTATGCAGATTTTTCAGCGGGAAAATTCCGACGTCAACGAAAAGTTCATGCCTAAAATCAGTTACATTGCAAAACGCATTATTATTGTCTATTGCGTGTTGGTTGTTTCATGTGCACTTTCTCTAAAAACTGCCGGAATGAATTGGTTTGATGCCGTTGCTCACGCTATGGCAACTGTTGCTACCGGCGGATTGTCTACTAAAAATGCCTCTATCGGATATTTTAACAATGCGTCAATTGATTGGATTGTTACGTTATTTATGTTTTTAGGTTCAATTCCGTTAACGTTCTATCACAGTTTTTGGGCGACGCGCAACATGCATTCTTTGCGGTTTGAGCAGGTAAAAGGCTTCGCCAAAATTCTTGCCTTCTATATTTTGTTCATGACAATATGGCTGGTCAGCCAAAATGTTTATTCTTTTTCAGATGCGTTGCGCTATGCGGCATTCAACGTCACGTCAATAGTTACCTCAACCGGTTTTGTTTCAACCGATTATCTGCAATGGGGAAACTTTGCGGCAACGGCTTTTATAATTTTCGCGCTGACAGGCGGCTGTACGGGCTCGACCTCCGGTTCCATAAAAATCTATCGTTGGCAGGTTTTATTTGCCCAACTCAAACGAGCCTTCATTCTGACAACGGAACCCAGCCGGGTAGTGCCGCTTAAAATCGGCTCCAGCGTATTAAGCTCGGCCGTCGGCCATTCTATTTTGATTTTCTTTGCGGTTTACATATTGAGCATAATTATATTAACGGCTGTCGTTGCGCTGAGCGGCGTCGACTTTGTCACCTCGTTTAGCGCGGTTGTTGCCTGCATTACCAATTCAGGCCCCGGTATCGGCAAAATTATCGGGCCGTCCGGAACATATGCGCCGCTGTCTGATTTTGTAAAATACGTTTTGGCTTTCACAATGATTTTGGGGCGTTTGGAAATTATGACCATTCTTGTCATATTCACAAAGAGTTTCTGGCGGCCCTGAAACAATCATCAACTCAAAAAAAATCCTCTGCATTGAGCAGAGGATTTTTTTGACAAATGAGGAAAACGCTAATCAACCAAGGCATCGGCATTTATTTCAAACCCGTCTTCCATAGCATCATCCAGCATAATAAGTTGTCCGTCCGCGGAAGCTCCGTTTGCATCGGGAATCAGCGTTTCGTCGCCTTCGCCCTGAGACGGCAAGCTATCTTCTTCGGAACCGGTATTTGTCTGTGACAGAAGCTCATCGGCAGACGGAACAACCGGAATTTCTTCATCAACAGTTAATTCTTCTTCGGCAGGAGCGGTCGTTTCTGCCTCCGGAAGATTATCCGCTGTGTCAACAGGTTGAGAAGACGGAGGCTCGGCACCAATATTTAACAACGATTTGGGCGCGCCTTCCTCCAAAACAACCGCTTCATCGACAACAGGATTTTCCACCGAGGCCTGAAGGTCGGCTTTGGAAACGGGAGCATCTTTTGTTCCTTGCTTTGAATCGTTTTTTTCGAGCTGTGCGGCAGGGACTTCTGAAGTCGTTTCGACAACATCGGCAGGGGGTTCAGCCGCCGGCGCAACCGGTTTTATCTCCGGCCCCGTCTTTGAAGCATCAGCTTTTGAAATCGGCAATTCCTCTCTGAGTTTTAACTCTTCCGGCGTCAGAATTTTGGCATTTTTCAAGTCACTGTTCTGACATTTCAGCAGCCAGACGTCATAAATAGGATGTTCAATGGCATTCAGCGCCGGAGACGAAGACATCATCCAGCCCCGGAAAACATTCACCGGATTTTTTTGGTCATAAACGTCGACCACATCGACAAACGCAAAATTTTCGGGAGTTTCCTCAGGCGGAGTCGCCGAACAGGAACGAACAACGATTGAAAAACTTCCGAATTTGACTTCACCGTTAACGGGAACGTCTATCTCGCTGACTTTTCCCGTAATCTTGTCCATAGCCTGCATATGCGCGGTATTAAATTCAACATTGGCAGACAGAGCCGGAAGAGGCGCCAGCAATGTGCACAGCGCCGTCGTTACCGCCAAACTATTTATTTTCATTTGAGCCATCATCCGTCACCATAAAGATAATTTCGCCAACCATGTCTTCCAGAGTTTTAAAATCTTTGGTATTCGGCATTGTATCGCCGTCAGCCAGAAGTTCTTTGGCGTGCCCCGGCTCGATTTTAATAAATTTATCACCGACCAGACCGTCTCCGACAATGGAAACGACGCTGTCTTTGGGCAATTTAATATCAGAAGAAATACTCATTCTGACATCGGCGGTATAATCAACCGGATCCAAATTCTGTCCGATGACCGTACCGACTTTAATGCCGTTGATACGAACATCGGAACCGACCGTCAGCCCGCCGACTTTTAAGAACCTGGCCGTAACGGTATATCCTTTGACAACCTGCAAATCTGAAGCGTTATACGCAAAATAAGCAAAAAAAGCGGCTACGGCGATAACGACAATACCCATAATTGTTTCAACTGGTCTTTTATTCATCAATAATCTCCTAATATTTCTCGTTTATTGCGCGGGGTCATTTATGACCTGAATATTCTTTTTGCGGTTGGCCTTGCCGATTCCGACGATACGATCCAGCAATTCTTCAAGCACCATGGCATCCTGAGTGTAGGCAAATTCGCCGCCTTTGGGCAGCATATCCATTGAGCCGCCGGGTTCAATCTCAATATATTTCGGACCCATCAGACCGGAACTGACAATGGACGCGCTGCTGTCGTCGGGCAGTTCAATGCCGTCTTTGATTTCCAACGTCAAAATAGCTTTAAAATCCTTATCCAGCTGCGCGTCAACGACTTTTCCGACATCAACGCCGGCCAGTCTGACAACATCGCCGACCAACAGGCCGTCGGTACGGTTAAAACGGGCGTTCAAAGGATAATAACTGCCTCCGTCAACATGAGAAACGCTTTTCCGGGCCGTTATAAAAAAGAAAACGACAAGAACTATCGCCAAAGCCACCCAAAGGCCGACTTTCAGATATTTTTCCTCATCTCTGGTATAAACATCCTGTATCATGTCCACTCCAATCTGCTAACTGAATTTATTATATAAATAATGTAAAATAAATATTTTGTCACCAACGATTTTGAAAAATGAAAATAATTGTTAAAATTTAAAATTTATTTGATAAACTGTAAATCAGATTAAATTAAATGGATGAATTCATGCTTTTGGTTCAAAATCTGTCAAAATCGTTCGGAAACATCAGGGCCGTGGATAATGTCAGCTTCTGCCTCAACAACGGCGAAGTAACGGCACTTTTGGGACCGAACGGCGCCGGAAAAACAACCCTGATGCGGTTGATAACTGGATTTTACGGCGCGGATTCCGGCGATATCCGCATTGACGGCTGCGATATCAACACCGCCAGAACCCAGGCACTTTCCAAATTATCCTATGTTCCCGAAACCGGGGCCTTATACAATGATATGACCGTTTACGAATACCTCAGGTTTATGGCCGGCCTGCGTCATATGAGCGAGCAGGGATTTGTTGATAACCTGGTTTATTTATCCCGGCAGCTGGAACTCTCCGACGTAATCAACCAAAAGTGCGAAACGCTCTCAAAAGGTTTTAAACGGAGGACCGCTTTGGCCGGTGCGTTGATACATCGTCCCGGACTTTTGATTCTTGACGAGCCGACCGAGGGACTGGACCCCAATCAAAAATTCTCAATCCGTCGTTTTATCCGCGAGTACGGACGGCGCAATACGGTAATTATTTCAACCCATATTATGGAAGAAGTCGAGGCTATGGCCGACCGGGTCATCCTGCTCAATCACGGAAAGCTGGTTCGCGACACGTCGCCGCAGGAATTAAAATTATTAACTCCGGATCACAATATTGAAACGGCATTTCGTTCGGTTACGGAAGAGGGAAGCGGAGCGGCGCAATGATGAGAAACGTTTTTAATATTTTCTGCAAAGAATTCGGTTCTTATTTCAGAAGCGGCATGGCGTATTTTATGTTGATGATATACGCGGTTTTATCCATGGTTGCCGCGTTTTTCGGCGGGTATTACTTTCAGTTGTCAAATTACAATCTGTTTTCGTTCTTTTATTTTCAACCGGAAGTTTTTACCTTGCTCATTCCGGCGCTGACCATGAAACTGTGGGCAGATGAAAGACGGTTCGGTACTTTGGAATTGCTGCTGAGCCAGCCGTTGGGATATACCGAACTTGTTGCCGGAAAATTTTTGGCCGCTTGGGGCTTTTGCCTGCTGATGCTTCTGGCAAGCGTGCCCTTATGGATAACGACGGCTCAATATATGACTTTGGATAATCAGAATATCTTGTTCGGTTATTTTTCCTGCCTGCTTGCCGCGGGAGCTCTGTGCGCGATAGGCTGTACCGTATCGTCTTTCAGCGCCAACCCGGTCACGGCGTATATAGCGGCACTGGCCGTTTGCCTGCTCTTAAAAGTCGTTAATTTTGATTTTATCTTAAAATCGGCAGCAGCCGGCAGCGATTTGTTTATCAGAATTTCACACTCTTTAAATTTTGATTCTCACTTTGCGTCCATGATATCCGGACAAATCAACGCCGGAAGCATTGCTTATTTCATCATACTGACGCTGCTGGGGCTGTGGCTGAATGTTGTCAGCATCGGTTACAAAAGGAGTTAGCCTGATGAAAAAGCTTCTTTTTAACAAAAATACCGTTTTGGCGCTGTTCTGCATCATGCTGGTCATAAGCTTTGTTTCTCTGACCGTGGGCTCAACGCTGCTTGGAAGCGGATATCCTGTTGATGTAACCTCGGATAAAAGATTTACCCTGTCAAAACCGACGCTGAACCTGTTAAAAGACAATCGTTCTGACATCTTTATCCGCCTTTATGTTTCCGAAGGGCTCGAAAACGATTATCCTTCCGTCGGTCAGTATGCGCGTTACGTTTCCGGTTTTCTGGAGCAATATAAGTTGCACGCCGATAATCGTATCAGTCTGGAAATTGTAACCGTCCGTCCGTACGAGCGTTCGGAAACCGATGCCAAAAAGCAAGGCATCAGGGGCTTTTTGGATGTTTCGGGACAACACAATCTGTATTTCGGAGCCGTTTTCAGCAACGAAGCCGGAGATATTTACACCATCCCGTATTTTGAAGCCGGACGGCAGAGCTATCTGGAGCATGACATTACCCGCCTGCTGAGCAAATTGAGCAAGCCCTATATGCCCAAAAACATAGGCATAATATCGCCGTCGCTGGATATCAGCCGACATGGCGACAGTCTGGATTACAATGCCGACTGGCCGGTTGTTCGCATGCTGCGGCAGGATTACACCGTAGATACGCTGCCTGCGGGGAACGTGTCAATCCCCATGAAATACGATGCTCTTCTGGTTGTCAACCCGTTAAGCCTGACCAATTTGGGCTTATATGCGCTTGATCAGTACCTGTTGCGCGGCGGCAAAATTATTTTGTTTTTGGATCCGTTTTGGGAGAGCTATTTAAGCATAAAAAAATACATAACCAATCCGGAAACACCTTTCCCGCAGTTTTTGGCCAATTACGGAGTAGGGTACACGCCGTGGAAAATTGCCGGCGACGTGTCGCAAAGCCGCAATACGCTCATCGGCAGCGAGTCGGACGCCAAAATGCTTGATTACCCGATTTGGCTGGATTTGCAGCCGGGATCTATAAATCCGCAACATCCCGTCACCGGCGGAATAAACAGCATCCGCCTGAACTCTGCCGGATATTTTGAGACCGGCGCGGTAACCAGTGCGGACGTAACGCCGCTGCTGATGACCTCGTCGCAGGGCGGCAGCATCAGTGCCGACATTGCTCAATATTCCTCAAAAGCAACCGTACGCGAAAACTACAAAACCGACAACAAAAGTTATCGTCTGGCCGTCTTGCTGGAAGGGCGTTTCCCTTCATTTTACAAAAGCAGCCCGTTGGAAGGCACCTCCTATGCCTATCGTATTCCGCCATATCTTTCCGTTTCGGTTAAAGAAGGCAAACTGCTGCTGATCGGCGATGCCGACATTTTGCATTCCGGCACCTGGAACAACTCGGATGATTTCAAAGGCGCCACTCCTTATGACTTTGTGCCTTTTAACGGTAATGCCGAATTTATCGAAAGGGCCGTCGACTTCATGAGCGGAAACACCGCCCTGATTTCCCTGCCGGGGAAAAGATTCCTTAATTCGGGACACAATATGGAAGAACTGATTGCCGAAAAAATAACGGTCGAATATCAAGCGGAATTGTCTTCATACGAAAACGGCATGCAGAAAGCGCGGCTTGAACAGGAGGTGCTCAAACGCCGGATTGCCGATAAAGAGCTTTTCCCGTCCGTTGCCGTTATTAAACAATTGGAAAAATTGCAGCGGGACTATTTGAGTGCGCAGGAACGGCTGAAAGCTCTGCAATATAAAATCAGCGAGCAGATAAAGCACGAAAAATACGCAATTATGCTTCTAAACGCCGTAGTTTGGCCCGGATTGCTCACGCTGTTTCTTTTTTTGGTCACCGTCATCTTCCGCAAACAGGAAGCCGGACGGGCCGCGGAGTATACGCATGAATAAAAATATTCTGAAATACGGTTTGTTTTTAATGCTTTTTTCACTGGCCTTTGCCGGCCTGGCAATAACCGTAAGCAATTTTTATCACCCGCAGCAGAACCGGGGCCGCTTGGTTTTTCCCAATACGGTGGAAGAGGGGCTTGACTTAAACAAAATCATCATCACGGGGGCAGAGGGGCGTATAAGTCTGCGTCTTGAAAGCAACTACTGGGTTGTCGGAGAAGCCGATTTTTATTATGCCGGCCTGGAGCGTTTGAATGATTTGTTTAACAATCTGAACAACGCAACTTATTATCATCAGCAGCCCTTCTCGGAAAAAGCCCTTCTGGAGGACCGTTTGGCCGATCCCGGGAGGAACCGGAATAAAGAAGAAGCCGGCGTTTTGGTAGAAACCTTCAACAACGACAAACCGCTGGAAAAAATAATTATCGGCAAAAGCGTGTCGTCCGGCGCATACAGTTTTGCCCGTCCGGCCGGAAAAGATGAAATCTGGCTGATTGACGGGCGGTATGATCTGCCGCAGGAGCCTTCCGCCTGGCTGATGCAGCCGATACTAAACTATCCCCCCGAAATAACGGAAAAAATCTTCATACAAGACGCTGCAAGCCAACAAAGCGCTTCCCGGCAAACAAGATATCTGCCCTTCGTAAATCACGAAAAAAACATTGTCAAACCGGATGTTCTTCTTGAAAAATTGGACTTTTTAATTGCCGGAGATGTTTTATCAGCTCAAAATTTTGACGAAAACTTATATCCGAAACGCCGGACAATCAGACTGACCACCTTCAGCGGACTGATAACAACCATCAACCTGTTTCACGATGACCAAGATTTTTGGATTTATATAAAATTATCGACAACAAACCTTCCAACTGCCGCAGTCAATGCTTATATCAAGGATAATTCTTTCCTGTATGACGGCTGGTTCTTCAAAATTTCCGCCGCGGCAGGAAGAACTTTGGCAAATTATCAGTTGATGTAATAAAGCGGATTTATGACCCAGACAGAAAAATTGTTGCAGGCGCTTCTGGACTGCTCTGCTGACGTTTTTATGGCGGCAGAAGCCGGCGGACGCATTGTTTACGCATCGTCCGGAGCGGAAAAATTGTTTCGGACAAACCGTTTGGCCGAAAAAAATCTGATAAATCTTTTCGAAGAAGAAACTGCGGCAACTTTGTTCAAAACCGTGCGCAGCGTTTTATTTCAGAATTATCCTGAAATTATGGAACTGAATATCAAAAACAACATTTATAATGTTTCCGTAAGCCCTTTTGAAAACAAGGTTTTGCTCTGTTTTCGGAACATCAGCCTGGAAAAAGACTTGCTCGGCCGGCTGTCCAGAAATGCCGGGCGGACAGAATTTGCCGAGCGTATTGCCAAACTGGGATATTGGGAACTTGACATAAAAACCAAAACTTTCTTTTGGTCGGCGGAAATGTTTCGCATTTTTGACGCAAATCCGCAGAACGTCTCATCAAAGCATAATCTGATTCGGGAGCGAGTCTTTCCCGAGGATCTGCCGCTTTACAAAAAGCAGCTTGCCCTGTTATTGAAAAAAGGCCGTCCGGTTGAAGGCCAAATCCGCCTGAAACGTCGGGGCGGTGTCATGTATTGTCTTTTTAAAGCCGGCCTGCATCACACCGGAAGAAAAGAACTTGTTGCCGGAACTTTTCAAGATATCAGCACTTGGATAGAAATTCAGCATGCGTTAGAAAAAGCCCGCCGCCATGCCGAAGATTTGAGCTTGGAAAAATCCTCTTTTCTCGCCCGGGCCAGCCATGACTTAAGGCAACCGATGCAAGCCCTAAACATGTTTATTGCCGCATTGGATACGGAAAAAATGCCACGACAGCAAAAAAATATTCTGTCAAAAATAGAGCAATCGGCAGCCGGACTCAAAACGTTGCTGGACAACCTGCTGGATATTTCAAAACTGGATGCCGGCGGCGTGGATTATCGTCCCAAAACTTTTGATTTGTCCGAACTTCTCGAAAAAATATGCCAGGAATATCACTTTTTGCTGAAAGAACGCCGTCTGACGCTCAACTGCAGCTTTTGCGCAGGCATAATCATCAGATCCGACCCGTTGCTGATAGAACGGGTAATTCGCAATTTACTGAGCAATGCGCTGAAATTTGCGTCATCTCGCATTAAACTGAGCTGTCGACAGCATCATAACCGGATAACCCTGAGAGTAATTGACGACGGGATTGGTATATCTTCGGAAGATATGCCCTATATATTCGATGAATTTTATCAGAGTCGCGATATTTCTGCCAACCGGAGAGAGGGAACGGGGCTGGGACTTAATATTGTCAAAAAAATTTCAGGCCTTCTGAACGGAAAAATAAGCGTGCGGTCGACACCCGGAAAATATACGGCCTTCACGTTCACTTTCAAATATTAAGCAATCCGCGGAACATAATATCTCAAGATACAAAATTCCGTTTTTATAAAAAAAAGTGTTGCAAAAAAAATCAACTGAGTCTATATTCCGCATGTTGCCGCAATAAGGGCGGCGGATTCACATGGGTGCGTAGCTCAGTTGGCTAGAGCAACTGACTCTTAATCAGTGGGTCCAGGGTTCGAATCCCTGCGCGCCTACCAGTAAATTTAAGGATTTAGATGAATAATCTAAATCCTTTCTTTTTTCAGATAGCATGTGTTCTGCTTTTATTTTAGGAGAGATGGATGAATAATATCAGAAAAGCTAATATTGATGATGCTTTAATCATCACAGAAATTAGCATTGACACATGGAAAAAAGCTTATGAGGGGCTGTTGCCGCAGGAATTATTAGCGAACAGAAAAGTTGATAAAACCAGAATCAACTGCTGGAAAGAGAATATATTAAACACAGAGTATACCGTTTTAGTTTATGAAGACAAACAAGTTTGCGGCTATTTGTGGGGTGGAAAAAAAAGAGACGATATAGATATACCCTATGAAATATACGCTATATATGTCACCCCGGAATATCAAAGAGCCGGTATCGGACAAGCCCTCATAAAGGAATATAAAAAACAGATAAACAATCAACCTTTTTATTTATATATGTTAAAAGGCAATGTTGCTGCTTCTGCTTTTTACAAAAAAATGGGCGGAAAAGAAAACACATGTTACAATAGAAAACTTTCGATTGGCAAATATAATATTGAAGAGGAAATTTATATTTTTGAGTAACGATAATATGATAAAAGACGTAAAAAAAGATGAAATTATTTATTATCAATACCTTAATTGTTTTATATCTTTCCGCAATGCACTACCGTTATCTCCGGGACTGATTTATGCTGTACCCGGTTTTTTATTGGCCGAAAGGTATTTTCTTCCCAACAGGTCTCAGGAAAAGATTGCCAAATATTTTTAATCGGACTATAAATAACACCATAATTTTTATCATCAACAACTAACGGAGAAAGCTTTATGAAGAAAAAATACATATTTCTCGGCGCTTTGGTGATTATCATTGGCGCCGCATATTATCTGACACCGTCTTTGGAAAGCATTGTCAAGACTCTGGTAAACAAATACGGCTCCGAAATTACCGGAACCGAAGTAAAACTGGAGGGCTTCAAGCTTTCTCTGACCAACGGGGAAGGCTCCATCAGCGGTCTTACCGTTGCTAATCCCCAAAACTACAAAAGCCCGTACATCATCAGTCTGGGCGGCGTCAGCGTCAAAATAGATTTGAAGAGTCTGACAACCGATACAATTATCATCAATGAAATCAAAGTCGACAAACCGGTCATTACTTACGAAATGCTCTCGCTGACGCAAAACAACATCAAACAGTTGCTGGATAACATCAATAAAAATACGGCTTCTGCCGAGAAAAGCGAAGCCGATGCGGCCAAAGCCGAAACAAGCGACAAGGCGGACAAGGCTGCCGGCAAAAAAGTCATTATCAAGCTGGTCAGCATTAACGAAGGCGAGCTGCAGGCCGTAACGCCGCTGCAAAGCGAAAAGTCATCTCTGGATGTCAAACTGCCGTCCATTCAGCTGAAAGATATCGGCGCCGATAAAAAAGATGGTGAAAGCATTGCCGGATCAATTTCTAAAATTTTGAGCAAAATTTTGAACACCGCCTCGCAAACAGTCGTCAAAAGCGGCCTCGGCGATCTGAAAAACGTCGCACAGGAAAGCATGGACAGTGTTGTCGGCGGAGTTAAAGACAAGGTTAAAAATCTGGGAATATTCGGAAAATAGATTTTTCAATCTGAAAATAAAAAGGGCGAAAGCCCTTTTTATTTTGTCCGGAATAACGTTTAATTCAAATAATCGGCCACAATTCCGGGCGTCAACAGTTGCGGCAGAATCTTATATTCGGAAGAACCGTCATAATAAACATACAAGGGGATGCTGCTGCGTCCGTAACTCTCCAGAGCCGCGGCAATAACATCGCTGCGGTTTGTCCAGTCCGCCTTAAACAGACGGATATTTTTTTCTTTGACGGCCCGTTCAAAGGCTTCGGAATGCAAGGCAACCTGTTTGTTGACCAGACAGGTCAGACACCATTTTGCCGTAAAATCGATAAACACCGGCTGTTTCCGGCGGACAAGCTGCTCAACTTTAACGGCGTCATAGGCCTCCCATTGAAGCATGTCGGCAGATTTTCCCGCCGTCAGATGAAGTTGTCCGTACAAAAGCCAACCCAGCCAGACACAAGTCAGCAAAACCGGAACGGCAAAAATTTTCTTAAGCAGATTCATCCATTTTCCGGGACGGGGAAGAACCTTGTGTAAAACCTGCGGAAACCATCCGGCCAAGGCAAAGGGCAGGGCATATCCCAACCCCAGAGCCAGAAAAACCGGATAATAAACATAAACCGGCGACGCCAGGGCAAAACCAACCGCCACTCCCATAAAAGGCGCCGTACAGGGACTGGCAATCAGCACCGCAAAAAAGCCGGTTACAAAAGCATTAACTCTTTGCCGTTTAAAACTCAGGGTGCCTAGCCGGTTAAACCAGCCGGCAGGAAACTGAATCACATCAAGCAGCATCAAGCCGATAATCAGAAAAACCGCCATCATAAATCCGACAAAAGAAGGCGATTGCAGCTGAAATCCCCAGCCGATTTGTTCGCCTTTAAGCCGCAAAAACAGCAGCAGTGTCGCCGCCAAACCGAAACAAATGACAACCCCGGCCGCATAACACAAGGCCTCAATACGGCTTTCCCTCAGATTGTTTCGCTGTTGAACCAGCGCAATGGCTTTTAAGGTCAAAATCGGAAAAATACATGGCATGAAATTTAAGATTATTCCGCCGGCAAAAGCCATCAAAACAGCCAAACATAATGAAATATCAAGATTACGGCGCTCAGCAAAGGCATGCGCGGACGTCTGCCGGATTTTCTCCCATTCGGCCTGAGGCCTCAAATCAAATGAGGTAGCCGGAAGCCGCAGTTCAAACGCGACACTTTCCGGAATACATTCGTCTTTGCAGGCCAGCCACGAAACCCTGACCCGGACAGTTTCGCTTCCCGAAAAAGGAACCGGGATAATTTCGGCCGCATAATAGGCATCTTTTCCGTAACCGTATTGAACGATGCCGTCCGTTTCAAATTTCTGAAACCGGCTCCACTGCGGCTCGGACAGTGTCCATCCCTGCGGCAAAGACCATTCAACCTCGGTAGGCAGGCCGATATCTCCCGGATTCTGAGCAAAGATATGCCAACCGTCATGCATAACAAATTGTATCAGCACGCCGAGATTCTGAGTCGGATTAATCTGATTTTGGCTGGTATAGAGGGTAACCGAAACCTTATCCGTTGATTTCCGAACGGCAGCATCTGCGGCAGCGCTCCACAATAAAACTGCCGCCAACAGCAAAACCGTCCTGAGAATTTTCATTATTTGCGGCCTTTCGGGGCAATCACAAAATTATAATAAGCGGTCGAAACAATCATCACCGCCTTAATCAGACACCAGCATCCCAGAATAATGGCAATCGGCATAAACCATCCCGGAACAATGCACAAAATAACCAGAGCCGTCAGCGTTTCGCAGCCCTGAGCCAGTCCGCCGAGATAAAACGGAGACTGTTCCAGGTCAGGCGTTTTTTGCTGCTTGTTTTTGTAGTCAATAACGGCGTAAGCCAGCATCGCGCTGGCAGAAGCGGAAAATCCGAACAGCAGAAAACTTGCCGCAACGGCATTTTGTGCCGGATAAGCCAGAGCAAATCCGAAAATCACGCCGGCATAAAAAGCATAATCCAGCGCTGCATCCAAAAAAACGCCGAAATCGGTAATTTTTCCCGCCTGCCGGGCCACGGCACCGTCAATTGCATCGCACAAACGGTTGATTAAAATCAGCAACAAAGCTGTCAAATACATCTCCATGGCCAAAAAATTAATGGCCAGCATGCCGATCAGAAAACCGAAAATGGAAACGGCATTGGCCGGAATTCCCCATTCGTACAATTTTTTGCCCGACAAATTTACAAAACGTCCGGCATCGTTCCTCATGCGGGCAACGGCTGCCTTGGTCCGGCTGTTATTAACTTTTGCTGCAAATTTATTTAGGGTTGCTTTTACATCCTTTAACATAATATAATCCTTTCCGTAAAACATCTGTCGCCATGTTAAAACAAAAATTTCCTAAAGTAAAAAACAAGTGTCGGCATTGTGCAAAAGATAGGATAAATATGCGTATTTTCAAACAGATTTCAATATTGTTGTTTTTAGGCGTTGCCGGCATTTATGTTTACGAAAACAAATCCGGGCCGCGGACTTTTGAAGGAAACATTTTCGGAACAAGCTATCGCATAAAAGTAAAAATGCCGGAAAAAGATTCGTCGCTCTCTGACAAAATCAAAACCGTTTTAAATCGGGTAAATACCCGGATGTCCGTTTTTGAAAGCGAATCAGAAATCAGCAAAATCAACCGTGCCGGAACCGAAACGGTTGTCTTGTCTCCTGAAATGTCATATCTTCTGTATCATGCCGGAGAGGTCTTCCGGAAAAGCGGCGGCGCATTTGATCCGACGGTCGGCAAACTGGTCAGCCTCTGGGGATTCGGACCGGAACACCCGCAGCGGATACCTGACGCGAAAGAAATCGGCGAAGCTTTGAAATATGCCGGCTTTGACAAATTGATGTTCAACAAGGACTACACCAAGCTCCGCAAAAAATTTCCTCAAACGGAACTGAACTTGTCCGCCATAGCCAAAGGGTACGCCGTGGATGAAGTGGCCCGCCTGCTGGAAGAAAACGGATATAAAGATTACATGATTGAAATAGGCGGAGAAATCAAAACTGCCGGAACCAAAGACGATAGGGGAAACTTGTGGAACATCGGTCTGGCCGTTCCCGAAAAAAACAACCGGAACAACCTGATGGTATTGGAGCTGACCGATGTCGGCATTGCCACTTCGGGTGATTATCGCAATTTCTTTCAAAAAGACGGTAAAAAATACGCGCACACCATTTTGCCGCAGACCGGCCGGCCGGCGGAAAACGATTTGGCCTCGGCAACGGTTTTTCATGACAGTTGCATGCTGGCAGACGCTTATGCCACTGCAATTATGGCTTTGGGAGGACAAAAAGGGATGCTTTTTGCCGAAGAACAAAACCTTCCCGTTATTTTGATTGTCAGAGGAGCAAACAGACAAATGGATATAAAGTGGTCGTCGTCGGCCCGGAAGTTAATCGGAGAATAAGATGAAGCAAATACAACACCGCGGCAGGGTAATTACCGTCGGACAAAACAAAATAACTGCAAAAATAATCGGCCAGCCCGTCTGTCTGGGATGTGCGGCGCAAACCGTTTGCGGCCTGAAAGAAGGTAAAATAAAAACGGTGGAAGCGGTTGTCCCGAATGCCGGAGATTTCAAACCGGATGAAGAAGTTCTCATCGGCATCAGTCCGGCAGCCGGTTTAACAGCGGCGTTTTGGGCCTATTTTTTACCGCTGCTGTTGATGCTGGCCGTCCTGATTTGCTGTCTGCTGTCCGATGTCTCGGAACTAATCTCGGGCATATCTGCCATAATTATCTTGATTCCTTATTATTTCGGACTATTCTTGATGCGGAAGCGGTTTAAACAAAAGTTTGCATTTACCGTTTCCAAAATTTAACCCCTCAACGGATTGCACCATGGAAAACATTATATTGCTGAGCATTTTGGTCTTAGGCGGCATCGCGCTGATTGCGTCGGTGATTTTGTACTTTGTTTCGCAAAAATTTGCCGTGGAAGAAGATACCCGCGTTGCCGAAATCGAAAATTTTCTGCCCCAGGCCAATTGCGGTGCCTGCGGGAAAGCCGGCTGTCACGACTTTGCCGTTGCCTGCGTCGCAGCCGATGCAAAAACATTTTCAAACCTGTTCTGTCCGGTAGGAGGAGTGGCCGTAATGAAAAAAATTGCGGACCGGCTCGGGTATCAGGCCGCCGCCCAGGAACCGTCCATAGCGGTTCTGCGTTGCAACGGCACCTGCCTGAACGCGCCGGCCAAAATCGTCTACGACGGCATTGACAGCTGTAAAATTGCCGCCGGCATTTCCATCGGACAAAGCGGCTGTCCGAACGGCTGCCTGCGATTGGGAGACTGTGTGAAAGCCTGTAAATTCGGCGCGCTGAGCATCAATCCTCAAACGGGGTTTCCCGTCGTGGACGAAGAAAAATGCACTTCTTGCGGTGTCTGCGTCAAAACATGCCCGCGCGGCTTGTTCGAAATACGCCCCAAAGGTCGCAACGGCAAACGGGTTTATGTAGCCTGCCGCAATACCCAGAAAGGCGCCCTGGCTCGCAAAAATTGCGCTGTTGCCTGTATTGGCTGCATGAAATGTACCAAAATCAATCCGGAAATCAAAGTTGCGGATAACCTCTCATACATTCCGGCAAGCGTTTCCGCCGACCAATACGGCGAAGCGCTGGTCAAAGCTTGTCCGACCGGCGCCATTGTCTGCACCGGAAAACAAACGCCGGAGGAAAAAAACAATGACTAAACTAAAAACCTTTCGCATCGGCGGTATCCATCCCGATAAATACAAAATCACTACGGATTCACCGATAATAGACGCCGGACTGCCGGATATTGTGACAATTCCGGTCAAACAACACATCGGCGCTCCCGCCAAAATCTTGGTACAAAAGGGAGACAAGGTCAAAGTCGGAACCCTGCTGGCCGATGCTGACGGGATTGTTTCGTCAGACGTTCACTCTTCCGTTTCCGGAGAAGTTTTAAAAATAGAAGAGACCGAAGGCGAATTCGGATATCTCGAAAAAATGATAACAATCAAAGTTGAAGGCGATGATTGGGAACCCTCCATTGACCGCAGTGACGATATTATCAGGGAGATTCCGTTTTCAGCGGAAGAAATCATTGCCAAAATCAGAGAAGCCGGCATTGTCGGCATGGGCGGGGCAGGTTATCCGACGCCGATAAAAACAACGATTCCCGAAAATAAAAAAATTGACTTTCTGATAATCAACGGTATTGAATGCGAACCATTTTTGACGGCCGACGACCGATTGATGGTTGAAAAAGCCGAACAGATTGTCATCGGCGCCAAAATCATCAATAAAGCTCTGGGAATACAAAACGCGATAATAGCCATTGACGAAAACAAACCGCATGCCGTTGAAATATTAAGCCGCCTCAGCAAAAGCTACGTCGGCGTTAATGTTCAGGTTTGTGCCACAAAATATCCCCAGGGCGGCGAAAAACAGCTCATCAACGCCGTAACCGGCCGTGAGGTTCCTTCCGGAAAGCTGCCCGCCGACGCCGGCTGTATCGTACAAAACGTCGGTACCGTCAACGCCGTATATGAAGCCGTTCTCAAAAACAAACCCTTGTTTGAACGAATTGTCACCGTTAGCGGCGACGCCTGCCTGCATCCGGCAAATTTTCGCGTCAGGGTAGGGACACCGGCTTCATTTTTAATTGAAAAATGCGGCGGCTTAACCGAAAATACGGCACAAGTCATTTTCGGCGGACCGATGATGGGAACCTCTGCATTTAATATCAATGCGCCGGTAACCAAGCTGACTTCCGGCATCTTGCTGCTGTCCGACAAACTGGCACACAAAGCACCGGCCGGAGATTGCATTCGCTGTGCAAAATGCGTAGAAGTCTGTCCGGTAGGGCTCCAGCCTTTCATGATAGGCCGTTTGGTCCGCGCCGGCATGCTTGAAGAAACCCGAGAATTTCATCCGCTGGACTGTATTGAATGCGGCTGTTGCGCATTTACCTGTCCGGCACACCTGCCTTTGCTGGATTATTGCAAACTGGCAAAAGCCGAACTAAAAAGGAAAAAATAGAACTGATGCTTAAAATTTCGACTGCTCCTCACTTAACAACCAACCGGGATACCCGTGCCTTAATGACGGATGTGATTATCGCACTGATGCCGGCCGCATTGGTTGCCGTTCTGTTTTTTGGACTGGCGGCGCTGAAAGTTATCTTAACGGCGGTTGCCGGCTGCGTTTTGTTTGAATATCTGGCCGGCCGCTATTGGTTCAAAACCGGCAACACCACCCGCGACGGTTCCGCCGTCATCACCGGTCTGCTCTTGGCGTTTAATTTGCCGAGTTCCATGCCCGTTTTGATGATTCTTTGCGGCTGCTTTATGGCCATAGTGGTTGCCAAACTCTGTTACGGCGGTTTGGGCAAAAACATTTTTAACCCGGCGTTGGTCGGACGCGTTTTCTTGTTTATCTCGTTTCCGGTGCAAATGACAACCTGGCCCAAGCCGGAATTTTTAAATCTGTGGAGTTTTGACGCGCAAACCGGCGCCACTACGCTGGGCATCCTGAAACATTTGGATGCTTCGACATCCGCCACGGCTCTGGCTCAGGGAGCCTCTGCGGAAGACATTCCGGCTTACTGGCAGATGTTTGTCGGTTATACCGGCGGCTGTCTGGGAGAAGTTTCGGCGCTGGCTCTGCTCATCGGATTTGCTTACTTGCTGTGGCGCAAAGTCATCACCTGGCATATCCCCTTTTATTACATGGCTACGGTTTTCGTCATTACCGCCGTCATGTGGCTTCTGACCAACGATGTCCGCTACGAACCGCTGACCCATTTGCTGTCCGGAGGTCTGATTCTCGGCGCTGTTTTCATGGCAACTGACTATACCACGTCACCGATGACCAAAAACGCACAAATTCTCTATGCCGTAGGTTGCGGCGTGTTGACGGTAATCATCCGTCTTTACAGCGCCTACCCGGAAGGAGTCTCTTTTGCCATTTTAATCATGAACGCCCTGGTGCCGCTGATGGACAAATACGCCAGACCTCGTTTTTACGGAAGTCGGAGATAGGCCATGAACAAAGCAAAATTCTTCAAAATGACTCTGACGCTGGTGACCATAGCCGTTTTATCGGCCTTTGTTCTGGCCAAAGTAGACGGGCTGACCCGTGAACCTATACAAAAAGCAAAAGACGCCCGCGAACTTCAGGCTATTGCGGAAGTTGTCGGTGAGTTCGACAACAATCCCTTCGCCGAAAAAATGACGATTTATACGCCGGACAAAAAAGACAAGCTGGTGTTTTACCCGGCCCGCAAAGATGGCAAGATTACCTCTTTTGCCGTAAAAACCTTCAGCAACAACGGATTCGGCGGCCGGATGGAGCTGATTGCCGGATTTTACATCAACGGAGCCGTCAAAAACTTCAAAGTAACAGATCATAAAGAAACGCCGGGACTGGGGACCAAAGTCAGCGAAGACGCTTTCCGCAGTCAGTTTGACGGCTTTAACCCCAAACGCCGGATTTTCAAGGTTCGGCAGGACGGCGGTGAAATTGATGCCGTCACCGCGGCAACAATCAGTTCCCGGGCGGTTGTGGATGCCATTCAGCGCGCCATTGACGCTTACAACCATTTTAAAACAGGAAAATAACCATGGATAAAACCAGCTTAGAAAACCTGACCCGCGGCCTTATCTGCGAAAATCCGACTTTTGTTATGTTGCTCGGTATGTGCCCGACACTGGGCGTTACCACTTCGGCCGCTAACGGTCTGGGCATGGGACTGGCCACATTATTTGTCCTGATGCTTTCCAACATGGCCATTTCACTGGTCAAAAACCTGATTCCGGACATGGTGCGCATTCCGAGTTTTATCGTAATCATTGCCGCATTTGTCACGGTCGTGGATATGTTAATGGCCGCCTATCTTCCGGGGCTGCACGCAGCCTTGGGAATATTCATTCCGCTGATTGTTGTCAACTGCATTATCCTCGGCCGGGCAGAAGCCTTCGCCTCTAAACATAATATTTGGCAGTCGCTGCTGGATGCGATTGGTATGGGCACCGGTTTTACCTGTGCATTGACCCTGCTGGGTTCGGTACGCGAAATTTTAGGAGCAGGATCTTTGTTCGGGCACAGTTTTGTCGGGGAAGGGGCGGACACCATGCTGCTGTTCATCATGCCGCCCGGAGCTTTTCTGGCTCTGGCCGGATTGATAATTACCGTTAACCGCCTGCGGGGAGTTAAATAGTCATGGCATATTTGATGATTTTTGTAACGGCAATTTTTGTAAACAACATTGTCTTGTCGCAGTTTTTGGGAATTTGTCCCTTTCTCGGCGTCTCAAAAAAAATATCGACGGCAGCCGGCATGGGAATTGCGGTCATGTTTGTCATTACGTTGTCCACCATTGTAACCTATCTGATTTATTACAGCTTTTTACAGCCGTACAATCTGTCATTTATGATTACCGTCACCTTTATTCTGGTGATTGCCTCGCTGGTACAGATGGTGGAAATCATTTTGAAAAAAACGTCGCCGGCTCTTTACCAGGCCTTGGGCATCTTTCTGCCGCTGATAACCACCAACTGCGCGGTTTTGGGAATTGCCATTTTGACCATTCAAAAAAATTTCAACCTTTTGGCGGCGGTCTGCTATGCGCTGGCCAGTTCCATGGGATTTACGCTGGCCATTATTATCTTTGCCGGAATAAGAGAACGACTGAATACCACCAATATTCCGGCCGCGTTAAAAGGAACGCCGATAGCCCTGATTACCGCCGGACTGCTTTCCATGGCCTTTATGGGCTTTGCCGGCATCAGTCATTAAAAAATAAGGCTTGGATTTTTCCAAGCCTTATTTGATAAAATTCATAATTTTGCCATTTCCGCCGAATTCAAAATTTTGACAACATCAAATTCCGCGGCCGGAAATATCTCAAAACCGTCTTTCAGGGGAGCTTTGATAAAAACCCGCCGCCCTTGAGAACCGGCATGCAACACCATTCCGTATTTTACCAAATCATCAGATGTTGCCCTAAGAGCGTTTTCCAAAGTCAGAACTTTGATATTCCAACCCAGCAGCGTTCTCCGCCAAACCTTTTGTCCGGGGATCTGCACATACTTCACCATGTAAGAAAACCCTTCATCCATGGCTTTTTTCAATACTTGGAGAGCCGAAAGGCTGTGATCCATTTTGATACAGCAATACTCCCCGTAACCATAAACAAAACCTTTTTGCTTCATAGTCGTAAATTTAAAATAATTTATAATTTATAATTTTTATATGGAAAGACAATACACTTTTGACATATTTTGTCAATATTTTTTTAGATGCTCCAAAATATTCCGGATAACATCCTCAAACATATCATAAGTCAAAACGCCCGTATTAATGTTATAGCGGGACGTATGATAGGAGTCTATCATCAGCAGATGATGCCGATTCAGAAGATGCACGGCATTATGAGCAAACTTAAAAGAGGCTTTTTTATATCCGAGCACGCCGAGCACGGCATTATGAGCCACACTGCCGAGCGTCAGAATAACTTTCAAATTCGGCATGGCGCAAATTTCTTCAATCAAATATCCGCCGCAATTTTTAACCTCATCGCCGGTAACTTTGTTTTGCGGCGGAACACAGCGTACCGAATTGGTCACCCGCACATTCAGCAGTTCAAAATCGTCATCTTTGCGCTTGCCGTAATTTCCTCTGGCCAAGCCGTATTTTTTCAAAATCGGATACAACACATCTCCGGCATAGTCATTGGTAAAGGGACGGGCAGTCTGATTGGCGCCGTTCAGCCCGGGAGCCAGCCCCACAATCAGCACCTCGGCCTCCAACGGCCCGAAAGAAGGAACCGGTCCGTTATAATAAGAAGGATATTTCAGCTCGTTGCCGTGGCGAAATTCCAACAGCCGGGGACAGCGGTTACAGCTTTTATCGGGACAAATAAATGTCATAATTTCTACTCCGCTAATAAAATTTATTTCAATTTACTTGTTTATCATAAAAAAAAGATTAACTTTACAAACGTCAAAAAAACGAGAAAAAACAACGAACAGAATAAATAATAAGAAAAACATTATATTTTAATTGCAATTATTTTTTATTGATGCTATTGTTTTTTCGGTTGCAAGAATTAAATAGAGCTTACAACCCTCCTGGACTATAAATATGGACTATCCTTTGTGAAAACTTATTTATAAATGGAGTTTATACAACATGAATAAAGCTTTATTGTTTGCAAGCGCCGCTTGCGTTTTAACCCTCTCATCTACGGCAAACGCTCAGCAAATGTTCGGTAATGACATCGAACCGTATATCGGTTTGGATTATGTTTATTCCCGTGCCGACTTCAAAAGCGGAGCCGATTTGAAAAAAGATTACAATTCAGGCTCTGTCAACGTCGGTACCCGCTTGGGAAAATATGCCGGTCTGGAAGCTTATTATCAGCTGTCCGGCAGCCGCAGCACCCGTCTGGCCGACGATGTAAAAGCCAAAAGCAAATTCCATTCTTACGGATTGGATATTTTCGGTTATCTGCCTCTCGGCTGCGAAGACAAAGTTGATCTGCTGGCCTCTGTCGGTGCCGGAAACTATAACATTAAGGTTAAAAACATTCCGGAAGGCAAATACGACAAAGACCACATGGGTTACCGCTTCGGTGTAGGTGCTCAGTATAACTTCAACGAACACGTTTCTGCCCGCGCGATGTATCGTTATACTTATTTGGATACTAAATATCTGGATAATATGAACGAATTTACCGCCGGTCTCAGATATACCTTCTAAACTGAGCGTATAAAATTCCTTAAAAAAGCGTTCCTGCCGACAAATCAGGGACGCTTTTTCTAAAGAGAACTCTTTTCGGCCCGGTAAATCAGTCCGTCGACCGGCTGTCCGCCTTCCGAACGCAAAACCAAGGCCTCCTGTTTTTCAATTCGGTATCCTTCCTCTTCCAGCACCCGCCTGATATAATCGGGATGATGACGATAACGGCCGTTTGGCGCCATTTCAAAATCGTTTTTATCCGTTGTTTCTATAGAAAAGATTAAAATTGCATCCTTAGCGGCGCGGACAATCGGCCTGATATCTCCCACATACCCGAAAACGTCAGCGGCAATTACCATACCGAAAGCCTCGTTATGCTGCAAAAAGGTGAGGGCGTCTTCTTTGACAAGCTTGTCATAAACGTCTTTTTTTGCGGCCTCGTCAAGCATCTTCTGAGAAACGTCTACTCCGACGAGATAACGCCCAGGGCCTTTAACAGCTTTGCCAGCCAACCCCGTACCACACCCCAAATCCACAACGGAAACTTGATCATTTCCTGCAATTCTTCCCACAGCCAGCGGAACTGCATAGCCAAGAGTCTTGACCACCAGCTCGTAATGATCAGCAAAATGGTCAAAAAGCCTTTCAGCATAAATTTGATTAACCTCACTGTTTTCTCCTTCAAAAGCATCCGCGGTATGAACGGCAAAGACATTATCCGGCATCAGACGACGCCAGTTTTGAGCAATTTTCAGGGCCTCCTCGCGATTTTTTGCGGCATACAAAACAAGCGTTTCCGCCATATTAACCGAAGCCTCTTCCAAATCCGGCTTTAAGGCCAAAGCGTTCATCAGCAGTCCCATGGCCTGTTCGTAATCTCCGATGTCTTTAAGGATGGCCGCCAGATTATTGCTGACTTCTGCCGACTTCGGGTTGGCAATCACCGCCTGACGGTATTCCTCCAAAGCCTCGGCCGTCCGCCCCTGACGATAAAGCATCTCGGCGTAATTATTGTGCGCTTCAAAATTATGTTCGTCCAGGTCAATAATTTTCTTATATTTTTGTTCTGCCGCTTCAAAATTTTCCGTTTGGGCATCAAGGGCTGCCGCTCCGGACAACGCCGCGATATTGCGAGAATTAAGCAGCAGCGCTTTTTCAAAATAAACCTTTGCATTATCGGTTTTACCGTCAACCAGAGACAGCTGCCCCAGAATGACTCTCACTTCATCGGAAGCCGGCGCAAGTTCTTTTGCCCGGCTGGCTGCAATCCATGCCTGAGAATAACTGTGCTGAGCCAAATATAAGCGGCTCAGATAATAAAACCCCAAAGCCCCTTCGGGATATTTTCTGACAACATTTTCAAGTTCTGCAATGGCCTTGGGAGAGTTTTCGGAACTGTAACTGTCCGCCAAATTAGCTGCCGCCTCGGCAAATTCCGGATTAAGGCTCAACGCTCTGGCCCAATCCTGACGAGCTGCCTCGACTTGGCCGAGCCGAAAGCGGAGTTGGGCCGTTTCATTATAGACCTCAGGCATTTCCGGCCGTAAAGAAATAACCTTTGAAAAATACTGCAACGCCTCATGCGGCTTACCATCAAGTCTGAGAGAAAAAGCCAGGTTATAATAAAAAGCCGGGTTATCGGGATTGGCCTTTATGGCGCGGGCAAACAAATCACACGCTTCCTGTTGCACGCCCTTGGCCTGCGCCACCAGTCCGAGAAGATTCAGAACGTCAGGCTGTTCGGGAGCCGTTTCCAATATCTGGCGGTAAATCTGTTCTGCTTCCTCAAACTGACCGGCCTCATGCAGCTGCAAAGCTTTATTAAATAAAATATCATAAGACATATTCTTTTATTTCTCCGACATCAATGCGGCTTATTGTAACGTTTTTTCCGTTAAAATCCACTAAATTATCAAAAAAAGCTTGATTTTTCAAAACGGATGGGCTAAATTGCCCTCACTTCCGGGAATGAAGGCAGATACAACTGCCTCGTTTGACGGCAACAAGTCAAAACTACCGGGACAATAATGTAAATAAAATTAAAGGAAATTTGATAATGAAAAGTATTGTTACCGCAAAAAAGAAAAAAGAACGCCAATTAGGCACCATCTGGGGAGCTCCCAACAGCTCTTACAGCAAAAGAGAATATGCGCCGGGTCAGCATGGTCAGCGTCGTAAAAAACCGACAGACTACGGTATTCAGCTTTCTGCCAAACAGAAAATGAAGACTTATTACGGCAACGTTTCGGAAAAACAGTTTCACAAATACTATGTAGAAGCCATCAGAAGACGTGGCGACGCGGCCGAGAACCTTGTCGGTTTGCTGGAATCCCGTCTGGACAATCTGGTTTACAAATCAAAATTCGCTTCGACGATTTTTGCCGCCCGTCAGTTTGTTAACCACGGCCACATTACCGTCAACGGCAAAAAGGTCAACATTCCGTCTTACATGGTTAAAGTCGGCGATGTTATTGAAGTTCGCGAAAAATCAAAACAGCTGGCCATTGTTCAGGCCGCCGTTGAATCTTCTGCCCGCGAATTGCCGGGATATCTGGAAGTAGACAACAAAAAACTGTCGGCAAAATATACCTTTGTTCCTAAATACGACGATGTTCCCTACGCATCCGTCATGGAACCGAATTTGGTTATCGAGTTCTACTCTCGTTAATAAAACGACATCGTTTAGTAAAAATCCTCAGAAGTTATGCAACTCTGAGGATTTTTTCTTTAAAATTAAATGAGAATATGCTTAGATGAGCATACGATGAAACAAGGGAAGGCAAAATCATGGAAGATATAATTATTGACGATCGGCGCCAAATTTCTGCCAAAGAGACCAAAAACCGAAGAGAAATGAACCGTGGCCGCGGCAAAAAACGCCGGTTCGGCGGTTATCTTGCCGACTTGATTGTCAAAACGCTGTTGACGGCGGCATTCATCGCCATAGACTTCACCTTGTTTGCCGAGGCCGGAAGCTACAGCCTGTTTACCGAAATACAGACGCTAACTCCCGAAGCCGTAAACATTTACGGCGGCATTTTGGCGCTTTCTTTCATCCTGATATTGTTATGCTCGTTCTCCGTATTCTTGGAAAACCTGATTGTCACGGCAGCCTTTACCTTTTTAACGGCATCCGTCATCAATCAGTTCGCCCTGTTTGACAAAGGATCTTTGCTGGCCGGATATTTTGGCAGTGTCGCGACCGGTGACTTTTTAACCCTTTTAAATACCCGCTCGCATATTATCATCACGGCAGTTGCGGCTGTTGTCTTTTTTATTGTGCTCAGCCGTTTTCGCCGGTCTTCGCAGTTTTACCTGCTGTGCCTGACGCTGTTTATTTGCGGAGGTCTGGTTTCGGAAGCTTACTTCAATCCGGTTGTCAAGCATTTCAACATTATTTACGAAGCCCCGGACAATGCCGGAAAAAAAGACGGCAAAAATTTCGTGTACATCGGACTGCCGTCCTTGACATCCTACAACAATCTCCGCGATTTGAAAATTGCCGCAGATCCGCGGACACATAACACAACCTATAATAACACCATTCAAAAAGCGCTGGAAAGCATGCTTGGTTTCTACAGTGCCAATAACTTTGCCTTTTTCACGGATGCTTATGTATCTTCCGACAATCCGTTCTTAAATCTGATTGAAGTTTACAATCCCCAAAACCCTGAAGCCAAACCGCAGGAATACACGCTGGATTCCGTATTGCTGCGCAGTTATTGGAATTTCGACCGGATTAATACGGAACCGACTCTTTATCTGAAGGAAAACAAAATTTTTGAAACCTTCAAAAAAAGCGGCTTCAAAATCAATGTTTATCAAAGCCGCGGTGTAGAAAGCTGTTATGTAAACAACGGACTGAATGTCAATAAATGCGTCCTTAAGGAAAATCTGCCCATCAGCCTTTCGGACACCACTTATTCTACGCTGAATAAAACCCTCCTTCTGCTGCATCAGTGGATGGAAAGCGCAGCTGTCTTAAACAACTTCAACCTGTTTTACGAAGGCGTCCGCTTTGTGGACAGCAGCGGTCTGGGCGGCGTCAGTTTTTCAACCAAAGACTTTTATGTCTTAAACTCTCCCAAGGCCTTTGATGTTTTGGCTCAGGATATTGCATCCGGAAAAGGAGACAACGCCTATTTTGCCATCATTGACCTGCCGTCAAATCTGTATGCTTATGACGAAATGTGCAAAATGAAAGATCCCGCACAATGGCTGAGTGCGTCAAACAATCCTGATTTCCGCAACAACAATCAGCAAAATAAAAAAGAAGCCTATGCGGAACAAATAACCTGCCTCTACGGACTGCTTGAAAAATTCATGCAGAAGTTAACCATGGAAGGCGTTCTTAACAATACGGTTATCGTCATTCAGGGATTAAGCAATCCGGAATTTATCGTCAGAAACCACAAGCCGGATGATTTTTTGATGAAGTTTAAAAGAACCAACCAGACAAACCTGGCGATTTTTGACCCGTTGAAAAAAACGCCCCGGATAGAGACATCAGTCTGCGCGGCTCCGGCAATTCTGAAAAGCTATCTGTTCAAACAGTATCCCTGCAAAGAATTTGAAGGTCTAAACCTGGATGACAATATGAAACGCCGGATTGAACAAAAAAGCTTGAAAGAAAAAATCACCGAAGATTTAGTTGACCGCAGTATTTCACAATTCAAGAAATGGTACGGCAGCTGGGCATCCTACAATATGGTTGATAATATTTGGGAAACCCCGGAAGAAAAAGCGGCCAAACAGGCTGAAGCCCAAAAGGTCGAAAAAGCACCTCAAGCTCAAGAAGTGAAAGCAGAGGGAAAAGAAACGGCTCAAAAACCTTTAGCTGAGGCAATGGAAGAAACCAAAGAACAGGATGCCGCTTCTGAGGAAAAGGCGGCGGATAAAAAAGCTGCCGAAAAAGATAAATCTCAGTCGACAGAAAGCAAAGAAGAGCAAAAGCAACCTCAGGTAAAGATCCAAACAACGGTAACCGATAAGGAAAACACCGAAGAAGTTATCCCGCCGTTTTTAGAAGACGAACAGGAAACTCCTGAGGCAAAAAAAACCGAAACCAAGCAGCCGATAAATCCCAAAGATATTCCGGCCATGAAAAAAGCCGCGGCACGAGCCAAAGCTGCTCAGGCAGCCAAAGCGGCAAAGGAATAAAACTTGCCCGGCATACAAAAATACCTGTCCCGACCGGCACAAAGACGCCTTCAGGCGTTCTGTGCCAACCGGCGGGCCTTCTGGTCGCTGATAATTTTTGTGTCCGTCTTTTGCCTGACGCTGCTGGCCGAATTCATTGCCAACGATCAGCCTCTGCTGGTCAAATATAAAGACAAATTCTATTTTCCGGTCTTCAAAACTTATACGGAACAGGAATTCGGCGGAGATTTTCCGACCCCTGCCGATTATCGCGACAGCTTTATTGCGGACAATATCAATCGCAACGGCTACATAATCTTTCCGCCGCTGCCTTATTCTTTCAATACCGTCGATTACGATTTGGAAACACCGACACCGTCTGCTCCCGCCCAAAATCATTTGCTTGGAACCGACGATGAGGGCAGGGACATCCTGTCCAGAATTATCTACGGCCTCCGTATTTCCGTCATATTTGCTTTCTTGCTTACGGCACTTTCTTCGGTTTTGGGAATTATTGCCGGAGCCATCCAAGGATATTTCGGCGGAAAAATTGACATTATCATGCAACGTTTTTTGGAAATCTGGGAAGCTTTGCCGCAATTGTTTGTCCTGATTATCATTGCCAGTATTTTCGTTCCGAGTTTCTGGACGCTGTTAATCATCATGCTTTGTTTCAACTGGATGAGCCTGGTCGGAGTCGTGCGGGCAGAATTTCTCCGTACGCGCAATTTTGATTTTGTAAAAGCTGCCAAAGCGTTGGGAGTCGGAAACGGCAGAATAATTTTCCGTCATATTCTGCCAAACGCCGTCATTGCCACAATTACGTATATCCCGTTTCTGCTTTCGGAAGCCATCGTCGCCCTGACAGCACTTGATTTTCTGGGACTGGGATTATCGCATGATTACCCTTCGCTCGGAGATTTGGTCCGGCAGGGAAAAGACAATCTTCAGGCACCTTGGATAGGGATTTCCATCTTTATCGTTTTGTCTGGACTTCTGACTCTGCTGATTTTTATCGGAGAAGGTATCCGTGACGCCTTTGATACAAGGAAAGCTGAATGACAGAAATTCTGGAAGTAAAAAATTTGTCTGTTCTCTTCAAACGCAAAGAAAAACCTTTTGCCGCCGTTGATAATGTGTCATTCGAGCTGAAAAAAGGAGAAATCCTCGGCATCGTCGGAGAATCAGGTTCCGGAAAATCTTTAACCGCCCTTTCAATTCTGGGACTGTTGCCGCCCCGGGCTTCTGTTGCTCCGGAAGCTTCCGTCCGTTTTGAGGGCAGGGAATTGCTAAAAAATCCGGAAATAAGAAAATATCGCGGCAACCGCTTTGGTTTTATTTTCCAAGAACCGATGTCTTCATTGAACCCGTTGCATACGATAGAACACCAAATCTCAGAGACAATCATGCTCCATCAGGGGCTCAGCGCCGCCCAGGCCCGCCGTCAAACATTGCGGCTATTGACGCTCACCGGCATCAAAAATGCTCGTGGCCGCCTGAAATCTTACCCGCATGAACTTTCCGGCGGCCAACGTCAACGCGTCATGATTGCCATGGCCATTGCCAACCACCCGGACATTTTGATTGCGGACGAACCGACAACCGCCCTTGACGTGACAATTCAGGCGCAAATCATTGATTTGTTATTAAAATTGCGCAAAGAAATGAATATGTCGATTATCTTTATCAGTCATGATTTACATTTAATCCGAAAAATTGCAGACAATGTTATTGTGATGAAATCAGGTAAAATCATAGAAAAAGGAACTGCCGAAGAGATATTCGCTTCACCGCAAAATGCTTACACTAAAGAATTAATAAACTCTTTCAACGTAATGAAAAACAATAATAAAATATATGAAGATGTTATTCTTGAAGTCAACCGGGCTAACGTTGTTTTCCCGTTAAAACGAAATTTTTTCGGAAAAATAACGGAAACACTGACCGCCGTAAATCAAATTTCCTTCTCCCTAAGACAAGGCGAAAACCTTGGGATTGTCGGTGAATCCGGTTCCGGAAAAACAACCCTGGGCATGGTCCTGAGTCAACTTCAGCCTCACCGGGGACAAATCTTTTTCAACGGACATCCTGTTGATATGCTTGATAAAAAAAACAATTTATCTTTCCGACGTCAGGTCCAGATAATTTTTCAAGACCCATACAACAGCCTCAATCCGCGTATGACTATAGAACAAATCGTCGGGGAGGGGCTGACGGTTCATTTTCCGAACATGCCTAAAGATGAGAAAAAACAAAGGATTATAAACATTCTTTCAGAAGTGGAGCTGTCTCGGGAAGACCTCTACAAATATCCGCATGAATTTTCCGGCGGACAAAGACAGCGGATAGCCATCGCCCGCTCTCTGATTCTTGAACCGGAACTGCTTATCCTTGACGAACCGACCTCAGCGCTCGACGTAACGATTCAGAGTAAAATACTAAAACTTTTGCAACAAATTCAATATAATAGAAAACTTTCTTACATTATCATTTCTCATGACATGAAAGCCATTCGTTCTCTTGCCGATAAAATCGCCGTCATGAGGGAAGGGCGGATTATCGAACTGGATACCGCCGAAACGGTTTTCAAAAATCCGCAGCATGAATATACCAGAACCCTGATTGCCGCGTCATTATAAAAGAAAGAAAATTCAAAATGTTAGAAAGAGAAACACTAAAAAATCTGATAACTGTTCTGGGCCGCCTTAAAGACCTTAAGCGCAGAGGTTGGATAAAACGCAATGTAACCCTGCCCGAAAGCGACGCCGACCATATGTTTTCCACGGCGTTTCTGACGTTCATGCTGACGCCTGATAAGCTCAATCGTGCACATTGTCTGGAATTGGCTCTGACTCACGATTTGGCGGAAATTTACGCCGGAGATGCAACACCAGGCGAAAAAACTGCCGCCCAAAAATATCAGGACGAACTGAACGCCGTAAAAAGAATCTCCCAAGAACTTGAAAAACCGGAATTAATCGAGTTATTTGAAGAGTTTGAAAATTGTTCAAGCCGTGAAGCCGCCTTTGTCCGCTGTCTGGACAAGGCAGACACGGTTTTCACGGCGGCATATTACGACAATAATAATCGCTCCCCGGAAAAATTATGGGCGGAATTTTCCGCACAGGCCTTAAACAGTCTCAAAAGGGTAAACTCGCCTTATGCAGAGGAAATTGCGGAGCTCATAAAAAAATCAGCACAAATTTACGGTTGAAAAACAGCTTGTTCAGATTGTCTGAAAACATATAAAATGCTATACAAACTACGAAATAATATCTAAGGAGACGCCAATGTCAAAATTCAATACCTATCTGTTCGTCATCGGGGCAGCTTTAGTCGCGATTGCACTGGGATATATCATTCCGATTACCGCAATTAAATCCGTTTGCACATCATGTCTTAATTATGCGCAATATAACAGCATTGCCGTCACGGCAGCCGTATGCGCCTTTTTATTTTACGGACGTAAAAATTATGTTCTGCTGATTATCGCCGCCGCTGTCGTTACGGCGCTTGTCACGCAATATCTCATCGCCGGACACGGAGCGGGGCTGTTCACTTTGGCCATGAGAACATTGGCTTTTCTGGTCATCGTATACCTAATGAACTTCATCAAAGAAATTTTTAACCGCATCTTCTGATAAAAAGGCGCGTTAATGCGCCTTTTTATTTTCCTGCATTTTCACCATTCAAAAACTTCTGAACTTGAAAACATAACGACGTTAAAATATCATACCTGAGTTAACAATATAAAAAGCCGTATTCAAGTAAAGTAAAAGGCCCGGAAGATAAAAAGGGTAGTCCGTTGTTTTTACAAGTTTCTTATCGACACTTTTGTCGCATAATGTTTATTATGGATAGTATACGAAAACCGGAAATAAGATAAAAACCGAAACGCAGGAACCTTTACCCCGTCATTTAAGGCCTCTCAGAACGAGCAAAATATTTTCACTCGTAATTTTATCCGTCAGCGCGTTATAAATTGACCGTTATAATTCCGCGGCTCAAAGCAAAATAAATACCGTACCCAAGCCCGAAAATAATTATCAAAACCAGCCACGTTTTAAAAGAAACGGCCTTGCGATAATACAAACCGTTTCGACCGGCATGCACATAATTACCTCGAGGTCCGCTGCCAAATCTCAGTCCTTTGCTTCCGACGGAAACGCCGATACCGGATTTGGAAACATTCAATCTGAACGGCCCGAAATTAAATCCTTTCTTTAAATAAAATCCCATATCAATCCTCGTATATGTCTTCTGACAAAAATCTCACGCCAGTTCTTTCTTTAATTCTTTTTTTAAGACCTTGTGCAGCAGCTTGCTGACATGACCGCTGTCAGAAACGACAACAAGCCTGGACTGAGGCAGTCCTTTGTGAACCAGATACGCACCGCGTAACGGACAAACAAAATCAAGCCTGTTATGAACGATAACGGTCGGAATTCCGGCAATTTTATGCAGATTATCAAGAATTTCACCGTCTTTCAGCATAAAATTCTGCGCTGCATAATTAATATAAACCTTCTGAGAAGCCAGCTCTTCTTCACTTAAAGCCGTCAAGGTATTCCACTTCGGAGACAAAGAACTGCGCACCCTCTCCCACCAACCGTAGGTATTGGCGGCCGCAAGCTGCTGCGCCGCATCGTCCGAATTAATCAGATCGGCATAATAGCAGGCCAATCCGTCCCGGCGCTTTGACACGCGTCTCATCTCCTCCAAAAATTCAGGATAAAACAACCCGGCACCGTCATCTTCCCAGGACAACGCGGCCTTATCGGCCAAAAAAATCTGAGATAACAACAGCTTATCAACGCGATTCGGATATTTCTCCGCATACAGCAAAGCCAGAGTCGACCCCCACGAACCGCCGCGCAAAATAATATTTTCATTTATTTTCAAATAATTAAGCAAACGGTTAATATCATTCAGCAATGCCTGTGTCGTATTATTTTTCATCTCACCCAAAGGCTGCGAGCGCTTGCACCCCCGTTGATCAAACATAATAACCCGATAACGCCGTAAATCGGCAAAAGCGACTTGATGCGGTTTGCAGCAGCCGCCGGGACCTCCGTGCAAAACCACAATCGGCTTTCCCTTCGGATTTCCGAATTCCATAAAAAACACCTTATGTCCTTCGTCTTCCGGCAGATACCCCTGATTAAACGGCCTGGGCTCAAACAGTCTGCTCAACCACATATTCCCGCTCCTTAAATTAAAGTTTGCAATTCTCCTGCTTTTATTTTATACATAAATCAGTTTCAGGCAAACGAACAGGAACAATATGTGTATAAATATCGGATATGCTTCGGAAATTTATGAAATTGACCCGCGGGACATTACCGTTCTGCCGGATTGCGCCCCGGAGTTGTCTGCCCGCATCAAGCATCCGGAACCGGTTACCGTTCTTTTGGGAAACCGCGACCAAAACCGGCCGGACGCACTGGTTTGCGGCCGGGAACAGGCTGAACGGGCGCTTAATGACGGAATCTCGTATATTCCCGTTCGCTTCTGCTTTGTCAGTAATATTCCGGCCTGGAATTTAATACCGCTTTTTATAAAAAAATTTCGCTATAAATACAAATACTTCAATACCAATATTTATCACCTCAGTGCAAAAAAACTGCGGCAACAGGGATTGGAACGCGGCATCCGCACGGCCAAAAACGCTTACGCCATCACCAACAAACGGTGGGCCATCCCCGAAGAAGAACGCCGAAAAAAATATCAAAATCTGGTCGATTCCATGAAAAACGGTTTTGATGACAACTATCCTCTGTCAATCATGCTCTGCAGGCGTGCCGGCCTCAAAGACAGCTTGGATAACGGCCATCACCGCATGGGCATCTGCCTGGATTTAGGCATCGACCGCATCTGCGTAAACTTTATTGCCGCCGGCAAAGCTCCTGATATTTTAACAAGTATTTACAAAATATTGAAGAAATAAATTAATCTTTTAAATCAATATAAGTCATCGGAAACTTTTCAGCTTTAATGGTAATCCGCGGAAGCTGATAATCATCATCAGACAAATAACAGCAGGCATCTCTGACGGCAACGCCGGATTTATAAAAATGCCGCACCAAACCATCAACCTGAGGACAATAACTGCCATAAGCATAGCTGAAATGTTCTACCGCCTGCCCCAAAATACCTTCCAAAACCCGCTTGCTCTCGGCAAACTCCTTTTTCAGATTTGACTTCAACCGGATTTTATACAGCGGATAATGCGACTTTCCGTGAGATCCGATTGTACACAGCGGTGACGCATTCATCTCACGAAGTTCCTCCGGAGAGCAGACATATTTCTTAAAATACGTGTCAAACGGCAGACTGTCGTCACGCAGGTACTTTGACAGCAAACGTCTGCCGGACACCCAGGGCAAAAAGAGTTTAGTCCTTTTGTACCTTTTCCACAAATCGTTAAAACAAAGAGATTTTTCCGCTTCATCCCGCGCGGGATACTTCTTGCCGCCGAAAGCCAGATTCTGATGATGATAAATATAATCCATCGCCAACTGGCCTCCGTCGATTTCCGGACGGCGGCAACGGTCAAAACCGTACAAAATAAAATCAGAGGCAACATAAAAGACAAACGGAACCTTATGTTTTTCAAAAACCGGCCAGGCATATTGATAAATATCCCGGTAACCGTCGTCAATCGTAATCACAATGTCTTTGGCAAAAGCTTTTCCGGCCTGTTTGTTGGCCAGAAACTCATCAATGGAAACAAAGCGAAATCCGGCAGCTTTGGCCTCCAGAATACACCGCTCCAGATATTCGGGAGTAATCCGCGTCGATTTGTCAAAACGATGAAACTCAATTTCCGGACGATTGGGCGCCACCCGGTGCAGCATCCATAATTTTCCGCAGCAATTTTCGATTTGTTTTTCCATTATTTGTCAACCTGTACTATACAAAGATAGAAACAAGTTTAACATTTTTGGAAGAAATGTAAATCAGGAACACGCCGGCGGTTCACAACTTGTTATGTATTTTTCTGCTGCAGAATAACATGCTTGTAATAATAAGCGCAGGCATCCGTAATCTGGATAATCCGCCGCACTTCCGTATCTTTGGGTTTCAAAATTTCATAAAAAGCAATAAATTCGGGACGTTTGCGCAGGTCAAAATACTTGTCGACATCCACACCCATATCCTGATTGCCGATATTATGTTTGCTGTCAACCGCCATGAACCATGCCGGAAAATCAAGCAGATGATTCGGACCGACCAGATACTCAAACGGCGAGGAAGAGTACAGACTGATATGCAACCCGTGAGCCGGTCGGAACGTGACTTCCGGCCCGGGCATTTTCAACCCCTTGCGCTGAATAATCCGGTAAAGCAGATCTTCGTCGTTACATTTGCCGAGATTGATTCCCCGCAAAGACGGAAGCGGATACATTTTGTCATAAGCAATAAAATGCAGACCGGTCAGCCGCTTGCGTCCTTTTCTGACCACGTTACTAAAATCAAGATGATGTTTTTCGATGTTGGCCAGGTGTTGCGAGGCAACCTCCTCCGTAATTAAAATATCCGCATCGCCGATATAGACATAATCCGCCTTCAGCTTCGGCTGAGTAACAAACCGCACGCTGTTGGGTACGATTTTTTGCCTACCGTGCCACGTCCAGCGGTCAAAAGCCACCGGACTGAAGAGCACCTTCCCCGGAAAATATTTATCATAAAAATCAGAAATATGCCGGTATTTACGATGAAAGCGGCGATAATTTTCCACACCTATTTCTACTTTGGCACCGGGATTCGTCATCAGCACAAACAACGGGTAAATCATGCCAAAACCCCAGAACTTGGTATTGACACAGGTATAAAACAAAACGCTTTCTTGCTTGTCAGACATTTCTATCCAGCCATCTTTGCAAATAAAATTTTATGACCAACGGAAACAGCTTAAAATTGCGGGCAATGGCCCTCAGCGAAAAATGCGCCTGAAACAATTCGCCATACGTATCATCCTTAAACGCCTCGCATTTCCGATACCGTTTCCCGTACTGATTCGGCGGCCGGTGCCCTCTGATACCCTTTTGAACCGCAAGAACGGAAAAAACGGCCTGATCGTGGCGATGATCCACAAAATAAGGATAATTAGGCTTTCCCTGAGTATTGGCCGCATCGGTCAGGATTCGCTCATCCCGGCAAAATTTCAGCCATTCTTCAAGAAAACCGACAGCCTCCGGCGTATTTTGCCACACCGACATCATTGCCGCAAAATCAAAAGATTTGTATACTTCCGGCTTATCAGCATCCATCAAAACCAACGCGTCTCTTTTGCACCAGCATTCAATGAGCTGCGGCAAATTCCGAAACAGCAAAATTCCTTTTTCTTTGGCACAAAGATTATACAAAACGTCAAAATTCTGCCGCGCCAGCATCTTGGCATCGCTGTAAATCAGAAAATCGTCCTTTTTAAGCTTTTTAAGTTCTTCCAAAATAATATAAGGTTTCCACAGCCAATAACCGGCGCCGCGCTGTTGTGTCAGTATTTTCCGATTCGCTTTAAAAAACGGAGTCTTTTGGAGTTTGTCATCATTCCAGAAAATAACTTTATCAACACTCCCGGTCGCCAAGGCCGATGTTGCCAAAATATTCATGGAGCCTTCGTACCCATGGTTCCCGAATGTCAGCAAATACCTCATTTATTCCTCTAAAAATAAGATTTAGCTTTCGATGAGATACTACCTTAAGATGTGAAATTTGACAACAAGTTTTTGGCCCTTGTGGACAAAGCGTAACGTAATTTAATTTTTAGATAGATTGATTTCTGAAATAAGCAATACCGTCATCATCTTCCCAGCGAATGCCTTTTTTCAGGACCTTTGCCGGATTTCCCCCGATTGCCGTAAATTTTTCATCAAAAGCTTTGGTTACGACCGCTTTTTTTCCGACAATGGTTTCATCGGCCAGCCGGACACTTTTCAAAATGCTCACCCCCTGCCCCAGCCAGCAATGATTGCCGATTTTAATATTTTTCGGAAAATTGGTGATTTTTCCGCTTTCGAGGTCAAAAATCGGATGCCCGTCGGAATTATGGATTTCCACATCCTCGGAAAACAGACACTTGTCACCGATTTCTATGGACGTATGCGAATTTAAAACGCTGGCCTTCAGGTTACGCAGCCCGCACCCCGAACCGCAGACAAAAGCGCTGTCAACAGCCGGTTCCGGGTGTTTCAAAACACCGATTCTCAAATTAACGTCCGTCAGAGATGAACCGGCACCGATTTCCACTTTGCAGCCTTCTCCGTGCATTTTCACCACAAACTTTTTACCGATTTTGACACCCTTGCCGAGCACAACTTGATTATTGCTGCCGCGAATTTTAATCCTGACTTTGCCGAAACCGATACGTCCGGGCAGCAAAATCTGATTGTTGCGTCCTTTGGACGAAATAAAGAACAACCTGTTCAACCAGCCGAAAAACATTAAATTTCCTCCTCTTTGCGCATAACAATTTTATAAGAAAAAAAGAGAGGAAACAATTAGATTTTACGAATAATCGACAAAGCGGTTAATAATTACAATTAAACATTGATAAGGATGTAGGTCTCGGCTATGCTCAAAACGTCATCACATACGGAGTTTTCAACAATGCAGTCTCACCGCAGTATTTACTATTGGTTTATGCAAGGACTAAGCCGGATAACCCCTTCCAGATATTGGCGCAAAGAGCTCCACTATCTGTCGCATCTCGGCTCTTTTGCCAAACTGGCCCACAACCTCTCAATCCGCCGCAATTACAAAAAAATAATCAAAGACTACCGCGCCCAAAAAACCGGACGGCAAGCCTCACTGGTTGTTTATTCCTGCATTACGGGCGGTTATGATTTGCCGATTAAGCTAAAATACCTGAATCCCGAATTTGACTATGTCATGTTTGTTGAAAACCCGGAGGCTTTTAATCAGGAAGAATATCCTTGGGAATTTCGAAAGCTTCCTTTCACCGCCTCGGACAACATCCGCAACGCCCGCTATCCCAAAATCATGTATTACGACGTCCTTCCGGGCTATAAGGAATATTTGTGGATTGACAGCAACATCGACCTGCTCAGCAATCTGTTATATGAAGATGTCAACAAGCTGCGCAAATCCGGCGCGGAATTTGCAATCTCACGACATCCTCACCGCGATTGCATTTATGAAGAGGCCGAAATTTGTATCAAAATGCAGAAAGACAACCCTGAAATCATCCGGAAACAGTGCCGTTTTTTGAAAGAAGAAGGCTATCCCGAACATTTCGGACTTTTTGAAAACAACGTTATCTATCGCAAAGATACGCCGGACAATCGCAAAGTCTCGCAAACCTGGTGGGAAATGCTCAATCGTTTCTCCCGCCGCGACCAGTTGAGTCTGATGTACGCCGTCTGGAAAACCCAAACACCCAAACCGCTGCCCATGAACGAACACAGTTACCGCAATCTTCTCGGAGATACTCTGGTTCGCAAACATTTCCAAAAACGTGTAAAGGCTTGCTAAAATGACAGCATCACCCTCAATTCTTTTTTATACTTGCGTCAACGAAAAATTTTGGGCCTTCGGACTGCTGTACCCGATTTTTGTATTAAACAGCAATCCCGGCGCCAAAGTAGAGGTAGGCGTGGAAAATCACCTGCGTTTCACACATAAATTCAAACATATCATTTCGTTTTATGAAAAAGAATATCCCGGCCGCGTCCGCTTTTCCGCGGTCTCGTTTACTCAAAAAAGATTGTTCGGCAGCCGGAAAATCGTTCCCAACAGCGTGCGGTTTGTTACTCAGCCGAAACTGAAAGCGGATTACGTCTACATCGGCGATGCGGATATTTTAATTACGGAAGAGGTTGCCTCACAGCACCTGGCCAACATCGAAAAACATCATCTTGATTTCAGCAATGTCGTGCGCCCGAACAAAAACCGTTTGACCGGCCTGCATTTTATTGCTTATGACAAAATGTATCCGCTTCCGTCTTTGCGGGGAATCAATCTCGGTAAATGTAACGACGAAAATCTGCTTTACCGGATTATTCAGCGCAAGGGGTTGAAAATGCCCGGCCCGGAAGCCGCGTTCCGCCCCATTCACGGTCTGCACATCAGCCTGTATTCATCAACACCCTTCGAAACAATGACGACCAAAGACAAAATTGTTGACTTTCCCTGCTGGTTTCCGTCCTTGCAAAGCAATCACAACCTCAGCCGCATTGACTGCGTCAAGGAAATCAACAAGTATTATCAAATCCGTTATTCGGAACCGGTCAAAAAATTCTTTTCCGTCCTCAAACCCAAAAACACCGAAATCCGCCGGATTATTCAGATTACGGATGCCTGTGCTTACTACTATCTCAATGTTGTTTCCCGGCCTGCCGGATAGTTTTTAACCGCCCCGTTATTAGCATTTTACTTTTTGTCAATCTGTGCTAAACTGATTTCAACAATCACAAGCTATAAGAGTGACAAATGAGAAAAATGCAACTTAAAAGACACAGCAAAACCGCCGTGCGTTCCACCAAAAAACAACCGGCAACCGACAAAAAGAACATAGCCGCCGGCTCCCTTCCAAAATTTGACCTGACCATAGCCGTCCTTTCCTGGCGTCAGCCCAAAACCTTGCGCAACACACTGGAAAGTTATCGTCGCAATGGGCTGCTTGACATGGTAAAACAAAAGCTGATTTTCTTTAATCAGGTCACCTCTGAAGATTTGAAAATCGCGGAAGAATACGGTTTTGAGGTTATTGCCGACAAAAACAACATCGGCATCGGCCTGCCCTACCAGCAACTTCTTCAACGGGCGACATCAAAATATTTCATGTTTCTGGAAAACGACTTTATGCTGATTGAAGAAGCTCAAACAACGGCTCAACGCCTGCAGCAGGCGGTTGACCTTCTGGAAAACGGCGTGGATGCCGTCCGTTTCCGCCATCGGTATCATTACGGTGATCCCAGCAATTATCTTCGCAATGTCTGGAGCGGCAAACTGGATAAAACCATCCCTACTCTGGAATGGATTTCCCTCTACGAGGATCCGTCGCTTTTAACGGACGTTATCCAAAAACAAGAACTCCCCGGACAAGATGTGTTTATCACCACCTCTCAATACGGACATTACACAAACAATCCCTGCATGTACAAAAGAGAATTCATCTCAAAACTTATCCTGCCGGTCAAATTCTGCCGTCATGATGTTATTGAAAACAACATTAGCGAGTTGTGGGACCGGGGAAATTTCCGCGTTGCTGCCGGAACTGGCCTTTTCAAACATCATCCGTTGGAATTCAGCGGTTCCGCCTTTTCTGAAAAGAAACGGATTAAACTGCCGATAAAAAACTGGACGCATTACATTATCCGTCTTGGCATGCGGCGTAACGTCTTCAACTGCTTTCTGCTGCAGTTTCTGCCGATGATTTTCAAAATCAACCTAAACATCGCCGACAAATTTATGATTAACTTCTCTTTGGGACGTTACGAAAGCGTTTAGAAGAAAAAAATGATTACTCTTTATGCCAAAAAGAAAAACGATGATGAACGGGAAATAACTGTTCTGGGCTTCAAATTCAAATATAAAACCGATAAATATCAAAAACGCAAGCCGCTGGAATATTATAAAAACCAACCGTTAGAAGAAAAAATCAAAAAAATTTCCGCCCAATTTAAGAAAAAAGTCGGTTATCGCCTGAATTTGGAAAATCCTCAATCATTCAACGAGAAAATTCAGTGGCTCAAACTGTATTACCATAACCCGCTCATGACCATAGCTGCCGATAAATACCTGGCAAAAGATTATGTTGCCCAAAAAATCGGTAAAGAATACATTATTCCGACATTATTTGCCTGGGACAGGGTTGACGACATTGATTTTGACAAACTCCCTCAACAGTTTGTTCTGAAATTAAACAGCGGCTGCGGCAAAAACATCATCTGCACCGACAAAAACAGTTTGAATATCTCCGCAACCAAAGAAAAATTGAACAATTGGCTCAAAGCCGCAAATCATTATTGCTATTCCTACGAATGGGCCTATGCAAATATCAAGCCCAAAATCATCTGTGAAAAATACATAGATTCCTTAAGCGGCGACTTATTTGACTACAAATTCCTCTGCTACAGCGGACGGGTTGAAAATATGTTTATAACCAGCAACCGCAAAACCGGCCTCAACGTCACTTTTTACGACCGGGATTTCCAAAAGCTTCCGGTCACCCGTAAATACCCGCAGAGCAAAACGCCGTTATCCAAACCGGACGAATATGATAAGATGATTGAACTGGCGGAAACGCTGGCGCAGGATTTTCCTTTTGTCCGGGTTGATTTTTATAATATCGGAAAACAAATCTATTTCGGAGAAATGACCTTTTACCCCGGAAACGGCATGGAATCTTTCACACCGCGGGAATATGATTATATCTTCGGCAAAATGATAACACTGCCGGAACCGATGAATCCCGAAAAGGCTTAGCGCTTCAAAAAAGCCTTAAATTTTCCCATAAATATCTTAGCCTTATCAAAAAAAGTTAATCTTAATCTTTCGGATTCCATGATAAGGTTTTGATATTTATCTTTGTTTTCTATGATGTATTTAGGAAAATCAGCACCGATGGCAACCGCCCTGAAATGCTTTCCGCGCCCGAAAAGATCGTCACCGTTTTTAACTCTGGCCTCTATTTTGGCCAAATCCGTAAATTCTTCTTTATGAAATTCGGAATGCGAAATAGACAGGATTTTCTGCTGAATTGCCTTGGCTCCGCCCAAATAACTGAAATGCCAGCCGCCGTTATGCACCCACGGCCCTTTTTTGTAATAACGGATTTTGCTCGGGGTCGTCGCCGCGCAATATTCTGCCGGAAGCTTGCTGTTCATTTTAACCTTAACCCCGTCAAGACCATGTGCAAAATCTTTAAATTTCAACATTCTGGTCCCCTTAAACCAAACTGGTTCCTCAACACACAGATAGTTAAGGTAATAATAATAAAAGTTGTTTTGAAAACACTTAATTCCCGGCTTGTCCTTGTATTCCAAAATTTTTTCCGGCCGGGGAATCTCGTCCAAATCCGAAATCATAATTACATCATCCGGCCGGGCGGCGGACAATCCTTTGGAAATATAGTTTTTTTGAATAAACTCAATAATCCACGGATTATCAATGGCTGAAAAATCCTCATCACAGACCACATGAATGATTTTATCGGCAAACGGAGCAAAACGTTCCTTGTTTTCCTCAAAATACAAAGGTTTGGCTTTCCCTGTAAAAGTAGAAGTCGCTTCAACCAGCACAAATTTGTCAACAACCGGATTTAAGATATTCAACCTGATTTCAAGCAAATCCAGTTCATTAAAAAAAGGAAAACAATCATATATCATTTTGCGGTTTCTCCTAAAAAAATATGCCTAAAGCATAACGCAGACCTCAAAAATGACAACCGCTATCAACAATCTATACCAAGATTTTTATTTAACCGCACGCGGACGACAGCCGCAATAATCCTGAGCATAGAGATGCAAATCTTTAATTAAAGCCTGCCGCCGTTCCTGCATTCCGCCTTTACGCCCCTCAACAAGCTCATAAGGAACCCCTGTTTCCAAAGATGCCTGCTCGGCAGCAGCATTAACCTGCGCCAAATTTTTATAACGGGAAACGCCTAAAACCGAAGCCACGGCATCAAACCCCTGCTCTCTGGCATATTCCATGGCCCTTTTGAGGCGCATATAAAAGCAAACCGAACAGCGCTTTCCGCGCTCCGGTTCGTTTTCCAATCCTTTTGTCAGATTTTGCCAACGATTATTGTCATATTCCAACTCAATAAAAGGAACGTTATATAAGCGGCAAACCTTCAAATTCTCGTCCCGCCGCTTTTCATACTCCGCTTCCGGACGAATATTCGGATTATAAAACAAAACCGTAAAATCCGCCTTCTCCCGGGCAAGCTTTTCAATGACCGCAACAGAACACGGCGCGCAGCAAGACAATAAAAGCAATTTCATACAATATCCCCCGTTCTGGAACGCAATTATAACTAAAATCCGGCTAAAATCCAGATATTTTTTGAACTATGATTAATCTTGAAAATTTTTTCATATAAAAAACAAAAGCTGACACAGTTTTTTTACATAAAATATTATAACGAGCTGAAAATTAAAATAAAAAAACAAAAAAATTCAATCACTACGAACAACGGCATCCCCTAAATTTTTATAGAAACAGATTATCAGCCGAAGCATATTTTATGAAATCCGGTTACTGGAAAAAAACGATATAAAGGATTATAAAAAAAACATGAACAAAAACATGCAGAAATATTTGGGATTGAGAGTTAAAACCCTGCGTGAAAAAGCGCATCTGACGCAGGAAGAACTCTCCGTCGCATGTGACGTCAGCTGGCGGACAATTTCCAATCTGGAACGCGGCCGGGTCATGCCCGAACTTGCGTTAATCCTTAAAATTTCAGCCTATTTCAAAATTCCTCTGGAAGATTTGCTGAATGTTAACATTGCCGAACACAAAAGCTTGTTCAGAATAGAAAAAGAACTTATCGTCATCGAAAAAATCAAATCGGTTAACGATTCCACGCTCAATTACATTTCAGAACAAATTGACCTAATTCTCAAGCATTTTCAATGAATTAAATTATCAGTTTCACTTTTGAACTGTTCAAACGCGACATCGGCAAAAAAATAGGTATCGCGCATTTTTAATTTTTGCAGTTTTTCAATCAGCCGCTCAAAATCGTCACGCACCTGAACGAAAGAAAGGTCCTCTTTTTCCTTTATCCCCGCGGTTTCTTTAAACATTTACGTTCTCCCTCAACTTTTATATGTACAAATAAATTTTACGGATGTAATATATTTCATGTTTAAGCAAAAATAACACACCTTATTTCATAAATAAGACATATAAAACAGGGATGGTTATGACGATCAAAAAAGACACCGAACTGGCTGAAAAAATATTTATTTTTACGGAAATAGCCAAATGCGGCAAAATAAAATCGGCAGCCCAGAGAAACGGCATCAAAGAATCAAATCTGTCCCGCTCCCTGAAAGAAACCGAAGAACATTTCCACTGCAAGCTGTTCAACCGGACGCACGGCGGCGTGCAGCTGACGGAAAAAGGACGCGCCTTTTACAATATAGCCTGTGCCTTGGAAGACTCTCTGCACCAGATAAAAACTTTTGCCAACAACATCTGCGATATTTCCGGAGACATCAACGTCTGGAGCAGCGAAGGTGTCGGTACCGACTTCTTTTCCATCTATCTGGAAGATTTTTACAAAGAATATCCGAAGGTTCATCTAAACATCCATTGCTCATTGGAAAGTCCAAACCACATTAACGACATTGACCTGGGAATAGTTTATCAAAAACCGGTGTTTAGCGATGCCGCCGTTATTTCGCACGGCAACATCGTTTTTAAACCCTATGCTTCTGCCGATTATGTCAAAAAATACGGCGCGCCGGAAAATCTGGATGACCTGATTCACAATCACAGCATCTGCACCCGTGACAATTTCCGCCTCTGGCCCGAATGGAACAACATCATTTCAAACGCGGCCAATCTGAAAGCCACCACAAATTCGTCATCCATGCTTTTGTGCATGGTCAAACAAGGTATCGGAATATCGCTGCTGCCAACGTTTATTGCCGCCAAAGACAACGATTTAATCCCTTTGCCGAAATTAAACCTCACCGTCCGCCACCCGTTATGGATAATCAGCCACAAGGATTCCAAAGATATTCCCAAAGTCAGATGTCTGATTAACTACATGATTGAGGCTTCCAAAAATTTATAAAGTTTGACGGCCTCCTCATTAGTACCGTCATATATAAAATAGACATCTTGTTTAATTGTTGAACCGATGGTATGTTTGACAACGGCTTTGTTACCGGTATCTGCGGGTTTATCCCGGACAACAGCCAAATCGGCTGTTTCAAGACTGTCGGCGGCCTCCACCAGACATAACTCGTTTTCTCTCAAAAAATCATCCAGACGATCGACTTCAAACTCCCCGTCTATATAGACTCTGATAACCTTAATCTCATCCTCCCGCCGGGATAAAATACTTTCAAACAAGCGCAATTTTTCCTCTACCCTCAGCGTCATATTATAAATCTGCTTGCCGGCCGTCGTCGGACGCACGCCGTCCCTTGAACGATGCAACAGTTGCACATGCAACTCTTCCTCCAAATCTTTGAGCATTTTGCTCAGATTCGAAATCTTGATACCGTTCTTTTGGGCAGTAAGCGTAATCTTGCCATTACGGATGGTTTCCTGAAAATACAGGAGACTTCTCATCAACAAAACTTTCTTTTTCACACTCATTTCAACGATTCACTATCAAAAGTGTCTAATATTATAAGTCTGTATTATCAAAGTAGTACCTTCAAAACTATTAAAGGTCAATATTATTATTTTCTTATGGAACAAAAAATTGAAATAGACATCATACGCAACTTAGAAGATCTCCGGGCATCTTTTGCCCTGAGGCGTCAGGAATTTGTTGAAAAACAAAGCGTAAAAGAAAATCTTGAATTTGACGGAAACGATTTTAGCGGCACCCATATTATCGCCAAAAAAGACAATCAGATTGCCGCGGTAATGCGATTACGTTATTTTAGCGACTTTGTCCGGCTGGAACGATTCTGCAAAAATCCGGAACTGCGGATTCCCGGATTGATAGACAATGTTTTGGAATACACCAGAGATTTCATCTCACACAAAGGATATGCCCAAACCCACTGCTTTTGCAAGGAGGGACTTTACCGTCATTGGCTGGACAAAGGTCATGATCCCCTGCCCGACGCGGCTCTTTTAGACTTGGGAGGCATCAAACTGTATCCTGTCTCTTTGCGGATTCCTCCGGCGGAAAACCCTGTCAAACTATCGTCAGCAGCAGAAATCATTGCCGCTCCTGAGGGACGAAACCACATCGGTGAACTTTTTGCGGAAGGACAATTTCTGCCGGCCGTCACGCCTGCAAAACAACCAGGATATGAGGTTTCCATAGTCAGGACACTGACTGAAATGGAAAATCTGCTCGAATTTCAACAAAAACACAACCCGAAACTGTTGCAAGACGGAAACAATCTGACGGCAACGCATCTTGTTTGCTCGCGCCGAAACGAAATCGCGGCTTCGCTCCGCATACGATACTTCCGGGACTTTGCCAAACTGGAAAACTTTTGTGCCGCCGCCGGACAACCGGTCGAGCCGGCGGCAGCGGCCCTTTATGCCTATGCGGAGGAATTTCTGTCGGCCAAAGGATACCGGCACACACTGGCCTATTCGTCACAAATGCGAATGCCTGAAGAATTACACCCGTTATCTTTGGCTCAACCGCTTACCTGCGACAACAGAATTGGCTTCCCCTTCAGTCTGAATTTATCCCCTCATAACCGCGTCAGCATCAAGTCGCACCCGGATATCCTCATTGCGGCGGAAGGGGAATGGCTGCTGCCCAAAGAACCGGAACAAACACGCAATACCCGGGCAATTATTATCAACCGCCACAAAGAACATTATTCCAAATAAATATTTAAGTCTTATAATGGCTTTAAAATTTATTGGAAAATAAAAATGGATAACACGCGTCTCTACAAAAATATCGTCATTCTGACCGGCGCCGGAATTTCGGCTGAATCGGGATTATCGACTTTCCGCGGTGCCAATGGTCTGTGGAACAATCGTCGGGTGGAAGATGTCGCAACGGTAGAAGCCTTTGAACGCAACCCCGAATTTGTCCATGATTTTTACAATACCCTCAAACCGGAAATCCTCAAGGCTCATCCCAATCCGGCGCATTTTGCGCTGACCCGACTGCAAAAAGAATATCCGGCAGAAGTTTCCGTCATAACCCAAAACGTCGATACGCTGCACGAAAAGGCCGGTTCGCAAAATGTTTACCACATCCACGGGCAAATCAACCAGGCCGTCTGCCTCAATTGCGGACACATTCTGGAAAGCTGGAACGATGTAACGACGGAAACGGTCTGCCCCTCCTGCGGAATTGCCGGCATGATGAAACCAAACATTGTTTTTTTCGGAGAAAATCTGCTTTATATGGACAAAGTAGAACAACTCTTGCGTTGCTGCGATTTATTTTTATCCGTCGGCACCTCCGGCGTTGTCTATCCGGCAGCCGGCTTTGTACAAACCGTCAAATACTATGGCGCTGACGCCGTTGAATTTACGCTTGAACCAACCGCCAACAATTATTTATTTGACCGTCACATTTACGGCCCGGCCGGTAAAACATTGCCTCAGTTTGTCGATGAGTTGATTTCGAGCCTGCGGAAATAATCCCTGTCTTTTCGCCACGGATCGGCATTTAACGGCGGTTTATAACCGGTTTCCATCGTCACCCTGGCTTCCTCGTCAATAAAACGATTAATTATGGTTTCCAAATCAAAGTCGCCTTCGCCGAAATGAAGATGCACATCATCAATGCCCTGCAGCCTTCCGTCGCACAGGTGATACATATCCGGCTCCAAAAGTCTGAAATCATCTAAAATATCGACAGGTTTTCTTTTGTAATAATTAGCCGCGCACACGGCATGAGAAAAATCCATACAAAACTTACAGCCCGTTTCCGCTTTTATCCGCTCAATCTGTTCGGGAAAAACACCATGCTGAAATTTTTTTGAAACCATACAAAAAGCCGCCATATTTTCCACGGCGATTCTCATATCGTTAAAAAGCCGAAATTGCCTTATGGTCTCGTCAATATTCTGAGGCAGCGTCCCGCAACCGGCATGAACAATAATAATATCCGCATGCAATGCATCGGCAAAACGTTGAGAATCTCCGATATCCTTTAAATTATTCTTCAATGCGTCGCTGTCTCCGCAATCAAACCCATAAGCGCTGTGTGAATTATGGATAATAACAGGACAGCCGCGCAATCCTTCCCTGACGGCCTCAAACGTATCCTCATATGTATTTGGGAAAACAAACAACTCGACATACTCAAACTCTTTTCTTCTGACGGCTTCGGCCACATCATCAAAAAAAGCCTTATTCTTCAAAACATCTCTTGTCCACAACTTAACGCCGAGTTTACGCATATTCATCCTTTCTTTTTTTGGCAATTTACACCCCGCTGACAAATGACGCAAGCAAAAATAAAAGGACTGCGCAAAGCAGCCCTTTTAATAAAATTAATCGTCAAATCTGTGCCGGTCTTCATGATGCGGCGGCGGAGGAGGCATATCGTCGGGACCGCCTCTCCGATCCCAGTGCGGCCCCTTGCGGCGATGAGGCGGACGCGGATGATCTTTCTTCATCTGGTCAAACCTATTTTTCTGCTCGGGCGTCAAAAGCTTTTCAAAAGCAGCCATATTCTCTTTGCGCAATTCATCCATTTTGGCCCGCAGTTCCTTCATCTGTTCAAACAAAGGCTTCATTTTCTCCCGGCTGTCCGTTCTCAGTTTCTCGGCCTGAGCTTTTTGTTCGTCGCTCAACCCCAAATCATCGGCCAGACGCTGCTCCGGCGGTGCAATTCTTTCTTTTTGCGGCGGCGGCATATCTTCAGGCTTTTCCGCGGCCTGAACCGTCCAGGCCGTCAGCATAAACACCGATGCACATAATAAAATCAATGTTTTCTTCATTTTATTCTCCTTTTAGATTTTGCAGTTTTTCACTCAAAATTTTACGAGCGTTAAACAAACGGGACTTAATGGTTCCTTCCGGCACCCCAATCTTGCGGGAAATCTGCTCATAAGACATGTCCTCAAACTCATAAAGTTCAATAACTTGCCTCAGTTTTCTGGGCAGTTCGTCTACGGCCTTCAAAATCATCTTTTGCCGCAGCTTGCTGTCCACAATTTGTTCCTGTTCGCTTTCACAGGGCAGATTATCCAACACTTCTTCATCATTCAGCTGCAGCGTTTCGGTCTTAAATTGTCTGGACCGGAAATAATCCCTGCAGACATTGGCCGTCAACGCGCTTATCCACTGCTTAAATTTACCTTCTTCGTGATAATTTTCAAGATTACGCCAGGTTTTAATATACACTTCCTGCTCAATATCTTCATTATCGCTTCCGGTCAGCTTGCGGATAATAGCCCTGATACGCTGCCTGTTTTCCAAAATTATCTGTTTCATTTACACAACCATTAAAAAGCCCATATCATCTGTCGGCAATCCCATCTGTTCAATCACCGAGGTATTGTCGGCAACTGTTGAATCCGTCAAAGCAAAGGCATCATACCAATTATAGGCAGGCAACGGTTCGCTCCTCGGATAAAAAGACTGCAGCATCACCACGCAGACCAGCATGGCCAGAGCTGCTTTAATTCTCCGGCGGCGGGTTTTGCGGGCAAAGTACAGAGGTTTGGCCTCTTTTAACAGTTCTGAAATATCGTCCCTCATTATTTTTCACTCCTTACAATCAGTAAAACGAAAACGCTCTGCCGAAAGTTCAATTTTTTTCAGAAAAAAATTAAAATCCGCCGTTCCTGTACAAATTTCCTTTGCGGCAGGGACAGACATCCTGCCTGAGGCAAGCTTTTTGCCAAATATGCGCCGCCTGCTCCGGCGTATATTTTTTATAAAGAATATCCACCCGGTAAAAATCTGCCGGAACCTCCGCCGCTTCCGCCGCCGCACAAAAGGGTTCCCTGTCAAACAGCATCGTAAAGCAATTCCTGGACAAAACATCATAGACTCTGCTTCCCTGCTTCAATTCCAGCCATTTTTCGCCGTGCGGACAATCTTTACAGGCATTGGAGCGAATACAAACCGCGCTGCGAAACAACGGCACGTCTTCATAAATCGGCAAAACCACGGGCAGCGGAGATTTCTGCGCCAACTTCTGCCAGTTGGACAAACTGTCTTCCACGGACAACGTCACCCGGGAGGCCCCGAGTTCGGCCGCCGTTTGTGCCGCCTGAGTGTTAAACACATACAGGGGATAATCAAAACTCAAGTCGATTCCCTTTTCCGGCAAAACGGACAATCCCCAATAATTGGCTATTTCCCATTTGCGATACCCCTGAGCCAGCAGACGATTGATGAGCTTTGCCCAAACTTCCGCTTTACGGCTGACCGCCGGCAAAGCCAGCCGAAGTTTGTGATGCGGCAGTCCCTTTAAACGCTTCTCGTCAAAATTCTCATCTAAAAGGACAATAATTTCCTCGCAGTCATCAAAATTTATCAGAGTCAAACTTTCCGGACGATCGGTTTTTAACAGCATTTTTCCGCCGCCGTGCATTCTGTGCTCAGTTTCCGGCAGACAGCGCGAAACATTACCGTCACCGGATGCCTCATATAACTCCCGCCGCAAATGATTAAGAACCGAAACCGGCACAAAAAGGCCGTCCGGATTAGAGACCTCAATCCGCCCCGGTTTTTTATCCGCATTACCGCATTTTTCAAAAGCCGTCCGCACAGCCGTTTCAACTTTTTGAGGATTTTCCGCCGCGGCAAAACTGCCCTGAACAGACACTTCGACACCGTCTCCCCGCGCCGTGACGGCATTGGCACCGATATCGACCCTGATATCAATCTCCCGACGTTGTTTAAAGGCTCCCGGCTTCGGACGCTCATAACGATATTCTCCCTTAACCGCGCCGGAAGAAGCCAGATAGACTGTCTGCCCCCTCTGTAAAGCCGGTGTTTGCGGAGGAAGTTTGATTTCCGCCGTTTCGCCCGCATGAACCTCAAAAACATTCCGCCCGTTAACCCTCAGGACCTGTACCGAAAAACCAAACGGCTTTTCCTGCCCGGCAACATCCAGCTGTATACCGTCATAACGAGAAACAGCATGTCCGGTCCTAAAACGCAACCAGCCTTTGTCGACGTTCTCGACTTTTCCGATAACCAGCCCGCGGTGGCCGACAAAATCCCTGTCAATAATATCTTTGTCTCGCCCGCGAAAATGAAACTTGCACCATGGCCGGGAAAAAATCTGCCTGATATTATCCTCGGAAGTTTTATCGGCGCCCTTTCCGTCAAGAATTTTACGATAATAATCGGTAACCGCAGCCACATACAAAGCCGTCTTTTTTCGTCCTTCAACTTTCAAAGACGTAACCGGCATCCGAATGACATCTTCTCCCAAGGCCATATCCTTCATGGAAAAATAATGCTTTTCGCCGGCCTCCCCCCTAAAAAGGCTGCGGCAGGGATACAAACACTTGCCGCGATTGGCACTGCGTCCGTTTTCCATGGAAGAAAACAAACACAAACCGCTGTAAGAATAGCATAATGCGCCGTGGATAAAAGCCTCGGTCTCCAGACCGGGAATTGCCGCAATTTCTTTAATTTCGGAAAGACTGAGTTCTCGTGCCAGAACAACCCGCGAAAAGCCCGCCTTTTGCAAAGCCAGAGCCCCCTCTTTATTATGTACGGCCATTTGCGTACTGGCATGCAACTCCAGTTCCGGATAGACTTTGCGAACAATTCCGGCCACGCCCAAATCCTGAATGATTAACGCATCGACATGGCAGCGGACGCAAATATCCAGACTTTTCATTAAATCGCCGAGTTCAGCTTCCTGCACCAGCGTATTAATGGCCACATATACCTTCCGGCCGAGAGAATGAGCATAACCGGTCAATTCGTTAAGAGACGGCTCGTCAAAATTTGTTGCCGTCGCACGGGCCGAAAACTGCTGCAATCCCAAATAGACAGCGTCTGCACCGTAATAAAAAGCGGCATACCCCGCTTCAATATCTCCGGCCGGCGCCAAAAGCTCTTGTTTCATGAAAAAGTCCTTTTATTCGTCGTTTTCAATTTAAAATATATCATCATAAAATATTTTGCAATTCCTCTTTTGACAAGCCCCCTCCGCCCGCGTATACAAAAACGCCCTGCATTTCGGCAGGGCGTTTTCATCAAAACACTGGCTTATTTAACCAGAGAAATGCTCTCGACGTCAATATCGTTCGGTTTCATCAAATGAGAATCAACTTCACCTTTGATTTCAACCGTATCCGTCGGTTTCACAACCAGTCCCTTCCAGTCATCGTCATCAATTTCAACTCTGATGGAACCGGTTTTATCCTTAAACAAATATTTCTCGTCACCCAAAGAAGATTCAATATTACCCCTCAAAATAACCTGAGACTCGTCTTTCATTTTGCTGGCCTGTTCGACAGTAACAACATCAACGGCGCTCGGCCCCTGAAAACCGCCGCCCAAATGATTATCAGCCATTGCCGAAGCACTCAGCACCAAAACAGACGCAGCAGTCAAAATTCCCAAATTAATTTTTTTCATACCTAATCTCCTTAATTAAACAAAAAGGCTCCAATCAATAAAAATATAATTACTCTTTATCAAATTGGCAACAACAAAGCAAACTTTTAAGAAAAAGTCATGCTTTCTGCCCGGCATATTTTATGAAATACATTTCATATTATGTATATAAACAGAATTTTAATTCATAAAAACAATCTCATAAATAATTAAAAAAATAAAAAAATCCTCAAATACACTTTTTTTAATTTTTTGCTTGATTAATTATTTTTATAAGTGTATAAAGTCCTTCGTAAACAAGATGGGCGCTTAGCTCAGCTGGAAGAGCATCTCGTTTACACCGAGAGGGTCGGGAGTTCGAACCTCTCAGCGCCCACCATAAAAACCGCCTTTACGGCGGTTTTTTCATAACAGGATAAACCCTCTTTACCTCCCTCCGGTCAACAAAAAAAACGGGACTCAAATTATGAATCCCGTTAAAATCCCTTAAACCAAAGGGCCGGACAAATCCGACCCCTTTTTATATTAGTTTACAGAGTCTTGCAAAGCTTTACCAGCTTTGAATTTTGCCTGCTTGCGGGCCGGAATTTTAATGGTGGCACCGGTGCGCGGATTGCGGCCGGTGGTAGCGGCGCGTTTGGATACTGCAAAAGTACCGAAACCAACCAGACGAACTTCATCGCCAGACTTCAGAGCCTTGGAGATAGAAGAAACAAAAGCATCCAAAGCCTTAGCAGAATCAGTTTTGGTAAGGCCGGTTTCATTAGCAATGCTAGCAATCAATTCATTTTTATTCACGGTGAGGACTCCCTCTAATATAAGTTAAAAACCAAATGTGGAGATAAATCTCTGACCACATCAAAATTTGAACATCTATTTTTATATGAGTCAAACGAAATCAACGTTTTTCCCCGCGGAAATCCTTATTTTTTGGAAGTTATGCACATAAATTGCCGATTTTTATCCCGCAAGAAAACAATTTTTTCGCTCAAACAAAGCGTAACCGGACTTTTCTCTCTGCCCAAAGAGCCGAATTCCCGCGCGATTCTTACAGAGTCTTAGCAAGATGATTCGCCTCTTAAAATCCGGACAAAAGAAAACCCGTCTTAAAACGGGCTTTCCTTTTAACTTAATTTGCCGGAGCATTTTCCTGCCGGGGCAGCGGCTTACAACTGCACAACTGCTTTAAAGGTTTGATTTTGCCGTTGAGGGCAATTTTCAAAACTTCCGACACTTCCGAAACCGGAATAATCTTTAACCCCTCTTTGACATTCTGAGGAATTTCGGCCAAATCTTTTTCATTATCCTTAGGGATGATAACCGTCTTGATTCCGCCGCGCAAAGCCGACAAAAGTTTTTCTTTCAACCCGCCGATAGGCAGCACCCTGCCCTGCAGCGTAATTTCTCCGGTCATTGCCACATCCTTACGAACCGGAATCTTCGTCAATACGGACACCAGGGTCGTATACATGGCGATACCGGCGGAAGGCCCGTCTTTGGGCGTCGCCCCTTCCGGCACGTGAACATGAATATCCGTTTTTTCAAAAATTTCGGGATTAATTCCCAAATCCATAGAATGAGACCGCACGACGGAATAAGCCGTTTCAATCGATTCCTTCATGACGTCGCCAAGTTTTCCAGTTTGCTTGATAATGCCTTTTCCGGGCATGTCAACCGCCTCGATAAACAAGATATCGCCGCCGACTTCCGTCCAGGCCAAACCGGTTGTCACACCGACATGATCCTTTTCTTCGGCCTCACCGAAACGATATTTGATAACGCCGAGATATTTATCTAGATTTTTGGCCGTCACCTTCAGCTTCTTTTCTTTGGAGAGCACAATTTCTTTAACTGCCTTGCGGGCAATTTTGGAAATTTCGCGCTCCAGATTGCGCACGCCGGCCTCTCTGGTATAATAGCGGATAATGTTGTAAATCGCTTCATCGGAAATTTCCAATTCTTTGTCTTTGATTTCCATTTCCTTAAAAATCTTGGGAATCAGGTGCCGTTTGGCAATTTGCAGCTTTTCGTCCTCCGTATAACCGGACAACCGGATAACTTCCATACGGTCCAGCAACGGCCGCGGCATATCCAGAGAATTGGCCGTCGTCACAAACATCACGTCAGACAAATCATAATCAACTTCCAAATAATGATCGTTAAAAGCCGCATTTTGCTCCGGATCCAGCACTTCCAGCAGCGCCGAACTCGGATCACCACGGTAATCGTTGCCGAGTTTGTCTATTTCATCAAGCAAAAACAACGGATTTGAGGTTCCGGCTTTTTTCATGCCTTTAATAATTTTACCCGGCATGGAACCGATATAAGTCCGGCGATGACCGCGGATTTCCGCCTCGTCGCGCATACCGCCCAGCGATCCGCGGACAAAACTGCGTCCGGTTGCCTTGGCGATAGACTTGCCCAACGATGTTTTACCGACTCCCGGAGGACCGACCAAACACAAAATCGGACCTTTGATTTTATCAGCACGCGACTGCACGGCCAAATATTCGATAATTCTTTCTTTGACTTCCTCCAGCCCGTAATGATCTACTTCCAAAATCGCCATGGCCTTTTTCAGGTCGCGATTGACCTTTGAACGTTTTTTCCACGGAATATCCAGAAGCCAGTCCAGATAATTGCGGACAACCGTTGCCTCGGCCGACATGCCGCTCATGGTTTTGAGCTTTTTGACTTCGGCCAGTGCCTTTTCTCTGGCTTCCTTGGATAACTTCGTTTTTTCGATTTTTTTCATATAGTCGGCAATTTCGCTGTCCTCGTCATCATCCCCGAGTTCTTTCTGAATAGCCTTCATCTGCTCATTCAGGTAATATTCCTTCTGGCTTTTTTCCATCTGCTTTTTCACACGGTTTTTAATCCGGTTTTCAACTTCAAGCATGGTAATTTCTGCGTCCATAAAGCCGAGGATTTTTTCAAACCTTTCGCTCAGGGTCTGCCCCTCAAGCAACGCCTGTTTGTCTTCGATTTTCAAGGCCAGATGCGAAGCAATGGTGTCAGCCAGCTTACTGTAATCGGTAATATTATTGACGGCAGCCAAAACCTCCGGCGGAGTCTTGCGGGACAACTTGACATATTCTTCAAACTGCGACAAAACCGCCCGCACCAATCCTTCCAATTCGGCATCGGCCTTTTCGGTCTTCTCCGGCAAAACCGTTACATTGGCTTCCATAAAAGCATCGGTGCTGTAAATTTTATCCAGCCGGACTCTCTCCAGTCCTTCAATCAACACCTTGACGGTTCCGTCGGGCAGACGCAGCAACTGCAAAACCGACCCGATGGTTCCGACATGAAAAATATCGTCGCTGCCGGGTTCTTCGACGGCCGCGTCTTTCTGAGTCGCCAGAATAATGTTTTGGTCGGTATCCACCACCTCCTGCAGAGCGTTAATTGATTTTTCCCGCCCCACAAACAGAGGAACAATCATCTTCGGATACACAACAATGTCTCGCAGCGGCAAAACCGGATATTTTTCTTTCTTCACAGCCATTTCAATCACCTTAAAAACAAAATATCATGCATAATATATAAGAAAAGATTCTCTCTTCTGCAACGCACAAACATAACTTTTTTGACACAGTTAAAACGCAAGGGCAATTGCAATCTCACTAATCCACAGCTTTATCTTTCAGGGGGAAAATTATCTGATAAATGGCAATAAAAATTTGCAGAATAAAAAAATAACTTATATAATGAGCTGCAAATTAACAATGGAGAGATATGATGGCTGCCGAAAGAAAACGCGCCTTATCCAATGATGACATTACGGTCGACATACATGTAACGCTGGGCACCGCCACCCTGCGCGTCCACCAGCTGCTCAAACTCGGCCGCGGCGCCGTGGTGGAACTGGATCGTGATATCAACGATTATGTGGATATTTATGCCAATGATGTTCTGATTGGTCACGGAGAAGTCGTCGTCACCGACCGGGAAACCATCGGCATCAGCGTTACTGACACCGTAAGCGGCTCTCAAGCTTAAAAAACATGAACTCTGTCAAACATTTCTTTAAAAAAATTTTTCAAAAAATTACCAAATCTTCCGCGGCAGTCGAGGTAATATCGTCAGCCATATACCTTTATGCCCGTCTGGTCGGAAAAACAACCCGGTGGCAACGTTGCGGTCTGGATAATTTCTACAAGCTGTGGAACGACAATCAGGGACTTATTTTGGTTGCCTGGCACGGCCGGGCTCTGATGCTGCCGTATTTCTGGAACAAGGAAAAAGAGCTTAACGCCCTGGTATCGCTGCATCGGGACGGCCGGATGATTGCCGGACTTCTGCAAAGATTCGGTCTCGGCACCATCGGCGGTTCGAGCAACGAAAACGCCAGCGGCGCGGCCTTGGAATTAATGCGTTCGCTCAAACATGACACTTCAATCTGCATTATTCCCGACGGCCCGCGCGGCCCGCGCATGCAGATGAACAAATCTCCGTTTTTTTATGCTCAAAAAACCGGAAAACCCCTTATTGGCATTTCTTACAGCGTTGCCCCCGCAAAATTGATGAACAAAGCCTGGGATAAAATGATGATTCCCCTGCCCTTCGGCCGCGGCATTGTCAAAGTTTCCGAGCCTATGTTTATCCCGGCGGATGCCTCGCCGGAGCAACTGGAGGACTACCGCCGCCGTTTTGAAAAACAACTGGTGGACATCAGCATTGAATGCGACAAGAAACTTGGTCTGGAACCTGTCCGCCCGGATATAAACAGCCGCAAAATCAAACGAGACGAAAGGAATGGCAATGTTCATTAAAGCATATAATACTCTGATTTCTGCATTTTATCCTCTGATTATCCGCCCTTATATAGAAAAACGCAAAAAAAACGGAAAAGAAGATGTCAGCCGTTTCAATGAACGCATCGGCAACCCTCGGCTGCCGCGTCCGGAAGGAAAGCTGGTCTGGCTGCACGGGGCTTCGGTCGGAGAGTCTGTATCCATGTTGCCTCTGATTCAAAAAATTCTGGACACCTGTCCCGAAGCGCACGTCATGGTGACAACCGGTACGGTAACCTCTGCCGAAGTCATGAAAAAACGTCTGCCGTCTCGCGCTTTTCATCAGTTTATACCGATTGACAAACCGGAATTCACCTCACGTTTTCTCAAATACTGGCACCCGGACGTTGCTCTGTGGTTCGAGTCGGAATTCTGGCCGTCCATACTGTCCGGTCTCAAAGCACACAACATTCCTCTTATTCTTATTAACGGCAGAATTTCAGACCGAACTTTCAGACGCTGGAAAATTTTCAGTTTTGTTTGTAAAGAGTTGCTGTCTTGTTTTACGCTGTGCCTCGGACAGTCGGATGAAGATGCCCGGCGCTTAAAGCTGCTCGGCGCCCCCGAAGCTCTTTGCCTTGGCAACCTCAAATATGCCGGATTGCCGCTTCCCATAGATGAAAAAGTCAAACAAGACTTTCAAAGTCTTGTACAAGGACGTCCGCTTTGGCTGGCCAGTTCCACTCATAATGACGAAGAACTGAAAATTGCGGAAGTACACCGTCGCCTGAAACAAGAGATTCCCGGACTTCTGACAATTATAGCCCCGCGGCATCCGCAGCGCGGAGAAGAAATCCGCCGCGATATTGAAAAATCCGGACTGAAAACGGCTCTCCGTTCCCAAAAGCAGAAACCGGCACCCGAAACGGACATTTACATCGCCGACACCATTGGTGAAATGGGGCTTTGGTATGATATCGCCGATATTGTTTTCATCGGCGGCTCGCTGATTCCGCATGGCGGACAAAACTTTATGGAACCCGCCCGCATGCGCGATGCCGTGATTGTCGGTCCGTATATGCACAACTTTACCGATGCCATGAACCGGGCCCGGCGGGCCGACGCTGTTATCAGCATACAAACCCCCGAAGAACTGGAAAAAACCGTATTGCGGCTTTTAAAAGATCCCGAATTTCTCAAAACCAGACGCAGTCTGGCTTATAACTGGGCTGCCGGAGAGGCAAAAGTTCTGGACGGCATCATGGATAAAGTTAAAGGATTTCTTTAAATGAAAACGCCAACGCATTGGAAAAACAAAAATTTAATATCATGCGCTCTTTATCCTCTGGGATGTCTTTACGGCTTGGCGACAGCCCTGCGCCTAAAATTACACACCCCTGAAAAAGTCACCCCGAAAGTAATCTGCATCGGCAATCTGACGGCCGGTGGCACCGGAAAAACCCCGACGGCGGTTGCCGTAGCGGAACTTCTGCAGCAGCGCGGACACAAACCTTACTTCATCACTCGCGGCTACGGAGGAAAACTGCAAAACATAATTGTTGATACAGACAAACACTCGGCCCATGAAGTCGGCGACGAACCGCTTTTGCTGGCGCGTCAGGCCCCTGTTGTCGTTAATAAAAACCGCTATCTGGCCGCGTTAAAGGCCGAAAAAAACGGTGCCGACTTTATTATCATGGATGACGGCTTTCAAAATCCCTCTCTTTATAAAGATTTGTCTTTGATTGTCATTGACGGCGGTTTCGGCTTCGGCAACGGATTCTGTATTCCGGCCGGACCGCTGCGGGAATTTTTGCCCCAGGGACTGGCCCGGGCATCCGCGCTGGCAATTATCGGCGACGACCGATTCAATTTGGCTCGACGCTACCCCCGCAAACCGGTTTTCTACGGCAGAATGGAGCCCGTTTCCCCGCCGGACAGCCGCAAAAATGTTGTTGCCTTCGCCGGCATCGGCCGCCCGGAAAAATTCTATCAATCGCTAAAAAAACTCGGCTTCAATCTGTTGCTGACCTATGATTTCCCGGATCACCACTTTTACGAAGAAAAAGAGCTGCAACAATTGATAACGACGGCCCAAAGCCTGAATGCCGAGCTTTACACCACCGCCAAAGACTTTGTAAAAATTCCGGCCGCACTCCAAAAAAATTTCAAAGTCCTTGAAATCAAAATTGTTTGGAGCGAGCCGGAAAAACTGGCCGATTTTCTCATCAACAATTAAACAAACAACTGTTTAACCCTTCTCATCCCAGAGATTGTCATAACCGGTTTCCGGAAGCATGAACCCTGCCCCGCTGATAAAACGCCTCATCGGCTGCAAACCTGACAATTCCGCCATATCCTCATCGTCAAGTTTCAGAACCTGCGCCGCAAAATTTTCTCTCAGACGCGCCTCATGCACAGACTTTGGAATAACACTGACACCTCGTTGAAGCTGCCAGGCCAAAACAACTTGCGCCGGAGATGCCTGAAGTTTTTCGGAAATTTTCATAACTGCCGGATTTTCAAGCACGTTCTGAGGCCCCTTCTGACGAGAACCAAGCGGAGAATAAGCCATCATGGCTACATTGTTTTTACGACAAAAATCCAACAAATCATTCTGCGGCAACAGCGGATGACACTCCACTTGATTCACCGCCGGAACAATTTCCGCTTTTTCAAGCAGATTACCGAGTTTCACCGGGCTGAAATTAGAAACGCCGATAGATTCCACTTTTCCGCTTTGCGCCAATTTTTCCATGGCCGCCCAAGTTAATTCCGGCGGCAGATCGCTCGGAGGAATCAAATCTGCGGAAGTTTGGGGCAGCGCGGTTCCTTTTTTTTGGGCAACCGGCCAGTGCATCAGATACAAATCCAGATATTCAAGCTGCAAATCCTTCAGGGTTTTATTAAGCGCCGGCTCAACATCCTCCGGAGCATGAGAGTCGTTCCACAACTTGGAAATCACAAACAAATCTTTACGCTTAATATCACCTTCATTGATGGCATCGGCAATGGCCTGACCGATTTCGGCTTCATTACCGTAAATCGGGGCACAATCAATCATCTTGTACCCCAACTTAATAGCCCAGCGGACCGCCTGATACGCCTCTCCCGGCCCGGACTGCCATGTTCCAAGCCCGATAACCGGCATCTCGCTGTCATTGTTAAGCCTGATATTTTCCATTAGCCTCTCCTTTAATTGCATCAACCAAAATCAAGACTAATATAATAACTCTCCCGACAGCTTAAAGAGTTCCGCTAAAAATTACTTAACTTCCCAACTGCGGGAAAATTCTTCGTCCTTAAACAGCGCGGCCAAACCGGTAACCTGCTTCAGACGCAAAAGCTCGTCCGCCGACATGCCGATATTTTTACAAATCCAACTGTCGCTTTTGCCCATTTCAAGCAATTCGGACACAATATTGCTCATCAAATCGACATTGTGACTGCCGCGGGCACGATTATGACGAATGGTGGAAGCCATGCGTTCACCCAAATCTTTATCAATAACCACTATAGGGAGCTTGCCGTGCTCGCGGGCATAAATGCGCTCGCTTGTTTTCATAACCGTATAGCGGTGAAAACCGTCAACCACAATATATTTGTTGGCCTCTTTGTCATGATAACAAACAACCGGCTGGGTAAAACCATCCTCCCAAATTGACAGTTCAAGCAGTTTCATTTCCGGAGGAGCCACCCGGTTGGGGTTATAATCGTTCGCCTGTACCATCTCCACCGGCACAGCCTGAACATTATATACGGGACTTACAAAATCTTTCATGCTCAATCCTTATTTACAGACTTTTATATTTCTGAATTAACTCTTTCTCTCTCATCGTTTGCTTTTTAGTCTGGGCAAAACCCATGTGCTTGCACAAATGGTCATTTTTCAGAATACAAACCGCCATTCTTTTCCATGAGGGAATATCAATCGTCGATTTGATATCATCCGTATCGTCGGGCGTCCCCAAAAACAAAATGCGGTCTTTGTTTTTATTATACCCGCTCCGACCGTTGTGCCGGATTTTATAATTACAGGCCTCAAGCTCTTTGAGAGCTTCGTCACACACAACACCACCTTTCTTCCACCAAAAACGGATGGAAGTTTTAAATTTGGCAATATAATTTTCCCGAACCGAGTCCGGCAAAGTTGCCAATAAAAACTTAACATAAGAACGCCAGGTATGCCCTTTGGGCAAAGTAATTCTGCCCACGCCCATCAGCTTTGTCGTTCCATACATGGCGGCAAAATTTGCGCCGTTTACCCTCGACACGACTTTAGCCCAGGTAGCCGGCTCCAACACGCGGTATAAATTCAGGCTTTCTTTGGCATTTTCATGATACGGACTTGAAACCCGCATCTGACTGATGGACAACCCGGCCCGGTAATACAAATCATAAATTTTGTTATAATCATACCCTTCTTTGCCGTAAGCAATCCAGACATCCTTGGTCGACCAATCATATATCGGATACGCATTATAAAAATTCTTATCCATCTTGGTTGTCCACTGGGAATTTTTCATCAATGTTTTGCGCGTGTTTGCATAAGCCCGATACCGGTTAATGGATTCATCGGCGCGAATACCCAGAAGGCAAATTGTCCGCCCTTCATGGTGCTTTGCATACCACTTGCCGAATTCGGCATACAAATCTTCTTGAGCCATTTTATACTTATAAAACTCAAAAGGATTGTTCTTCAAATTAATAATATAGGGCTTGTCCGGCATTTTCCGAACCCACAAATCCTCTTTTTCATCATCCCAGGGATACCAGTACATCTGATAATTGCTCACCGCGCAGCGGGATCCCATCGGCAGACAGACCCAATAGGGTTCAATATCATCAATATTCTGATCAAACATTCTCTCGACATATTCCGTCGTCAACTGATATTGCGCTTCAAAATCCTGATGAAATACGCCGATTTTTTTTGTAATGTTATGTTTACGCTTGTAGTCCAAAACCATACTCAACAGCAGACCGCTGTCTTTTCCGCCGGAAAAAGAAACGTAAACATTCTCAAAATTATCAAAAGCAAACTTTATACGTTCCTGAGTCGCCTCATAAACATTTTTGTCAGTATAAATCTTCATAGTTTCAAAGCCTCGTCTTTCGACATCATCCTACATACATTACTTAGTACATTTTTCTTGCGATGTAAATTATCTTTTATCAAATTTTCCAGCCTTGTCCCCACCCAAAAATCATAAACATTCACATTCAGGACATCTTTATTATAAAAACTTGTCAGTGTATGAAGCTTATCTTTATAATCAAAAGTCTGACTGAAATATATTATATTATTACATCCTTTCAGATTAAGTCGAGGACTTTCAACTTTATATGTGCATATCATGATATCAATATTTTGTTCAAACCCGGTTAACGCCTTGTCTTTGTTAGAATTTCCGGACATCACCACAAATTTGTGCTCGCCAAACCCGCCTGCTTCCTTAAAAAACTTAACTTCACTCAAAAATTTGGTATAAATAATCACTTTTTCTTTGCGCTCAAGAATTTGATTCACCAATTTAAACAATGCGTCAACCTTATGCTTGCAAATGGTATAGAGGTATTGAAAACGCTGCACGACCTGCAAAAAAGCCACCTGCTCCCGATCTTTCAAAAAAGCTTCTTTTTCAAACTGATAAACGGCAGCCTCTTCCGGCGTCAAATCAAAATCCTGATTATGATAAGTTATCTTGATATTATCTTCCAGTTCGCACACCAAAACATACGGATTGATTATCTGCACCAGCCTGGCCTCATCCTTTGGATTTGACCATCTTTTCCAAACCTCGAAATCATCAACATACAGCGGCAGAAATTTATGCATAAACTGAGTTTCCGTCATATTCAAAATGGATGAATCCATAAATTGCGTCTGTGAATACAAATCAATCAATCCCTGAGTCAGCGGCGTTCCCGATAAAATCAGACGATATTTAAATTTATTTTTCATGGACAACAGACGTTTTGTCCGTCCGGCAGCGGCATTTTTAATAGTAATACTCTCGTCAACCACGCAAAAGACGCGTTTTGCATCCGCCAGTTCATACAGCTGCAGATATTTTTTATCATCCAGGGAAATATGTTCTATAGAAAAAAAACAGATTTTTTTAAACAAGCTCCCCGCGGCCTCGCGAATATCATTAACATAATCTTCGGTTGCCAGATAATTTGTCGGAGCAATCCAGGCGATATTATCAAAATTTTTCTTATGAGCCTTTGCCAGATAGAAGACAACCTGCAACCTTTTAACGCCTCTTTTCATAAACAAAGCTCCGGCGTTCAGGGAGGAAAACTGTTTGTTTATTTTGGGATAAATTGTTCGTGTATTCATTCTGAATCCTTTTCATCTGTAAACACACACCTGACAATATAATTATACCGGCTCAAATTGTTTATTAGCTATTGGTTCTATTCTTATATTAGAAAAAACCAATAGTTAGGTCAACAATTCCGAAGAAGTTACTAAAAATTCAAATAAAGAAAATATCATTTCTTTAAAGGCGGCTTGAAGTGGCGGAGAGTACAGAATGGCTAAGTAAAAAACTGACCCCTCGTCAGTTTTTTATCTGCAACATCTCAGAAAATGCTGGTGAGCAAGGGAAGCGACAGCGACCACGGCGAACCTGCATTCCTGAGCGTAGTCCTGTCTCCAATACAAAAGCCGCCTTCTTTAAAGGCGGCTTGAAGTGGCGGAGAGTACAGGACTCGAACCTGTGCATCGTTATTCACGATGACGGATTAGCAATCCGCTGCATTACCACTCTGCCAACTCTCCGTGGTACCAGAGTATATGTATATTATGTTTTGGGCGACGTCAATATTTTTTTCCACTTTATATGAAAGAAATTTACCGCAGCTTATACGGCAAGAGAAATAAATTTAGAATATCTCTCTTTACAGTCTTCGCATTGTTTCAAGGCCACGTCACGCATAATCTTGTTTTCATACAACTCTTTAAAATAAGCGTCGACGGTAACGGTCAGAATTTCCGTATTTTCATCATAATCAAGCGTCAACCCCAGCAGCGGCGCCTGATTATCAGAATTTTTCAACTGCTCAAAATAAGCTTTGGAAATTTTAAATTTTGCCGAAACGACAACATCTCCGGAAGCACCCTCTTCCAAAGCTTTAATATATTGGGCAGCCGTTTCAAACCTGATATAATTTTCAATCAAAATCGGCGAAAAAATTTCCGTCGGAGACCAGTCTTCTTTCATTTTTAATCCAGCACCATATTCAGATAAGCCATAAAGATAAAGCCGGCAAATACGGCAAAAGCCGACTTTTCGGTTTTCTTTGTTCCGTAAGTTTCCGGAAGTATCTCGTTAATAACGACAAACAACAGCGTGCCGCCGGCCAAGGCCATTCCCAGAGGAACGATTTTATCACTGAAATCCATCGTCAGCAAACCGACAAGCGCCCCAACAGGCTGAACCATCCCCACCAGCAAAGCGGTAAATGCCGCCCGCAGTTTGGAAACTTTTGCCGCCACCAAAGAAATCGCAATCGTCAAACCTTCGGGAATATTATGCAGAGCAATACCGATAACCAGACTGTGCGGATTAATAAAATCCTCGGCACTGTACGCCACGCCGACGGCCAGTCCTTCGGGCAGTTTGTGCAGCATAATGGCGATAATAAACAGCCAGGCCGTCCGCAGACTGAAGGACCGCAAGCCGTGATGTCCCATGGTATTATGCTCGTGAGGCAAAACCTCGTTGAGCAGCCAGATGAGCGCCACTCCGGCAAATACGGCGCCGGCATACCAAAATCCTGCCACATGCACATCAGGATCAAACATTCTGATTCTGTCCATTGCCGGACACAGCAGAGAAAAGAACGAAGCCGCCAGCATAACCCCCGCCGCCAGATTCAGCATAAAATTAATATCTTCCTGAGAATATTTTCTTTTTAAAAAAATCATAAAACCGCCGACGCCGGTAATCAACCCCGCCACAACGGCAGCACCCAACCCTTGCATAAAAACGCTGTTAATCATACCAAATCATCCATAAAAAATATTTTTTTCTGAATACGCCCCTTCCCGTCCGAAGTCAAGCGCTTCTTTTACGGCAGAAAATATCTTAACGGTCAAAAAGCTTGGCAATATCTGCAATTTTAAGTTCGACATAAGTCGGACGGCCGTGATTGCATTGACCGGAGTGCGGCGTTTTTTCCATATCGCGCAATAGTCGGTTCATTTCCTCGGAGTTTAATCGTCTTCCGGCACGCACGGAACCATGGCAGGCAATCGTCGCGCATACCAGATGAAGTTTCTCCGTCAGTTCAAAACCGCTGCCCCATTCGGCCATTTGCTCGGCAACATCCTCCACTAGTTTTTTGACGTCCGTATCCCGTAACAGAGCCGGAATTTCCCTGACAATCACCGCCGTCGTTCCGAATTCCTCCAAAACCAGTCCCATTTTGGCAAGTTCCGGAGCCGCTTCAAGAATTCTGACCTTGGCCGACGGCTCCAAATCGACAACTTCCGGAATCAACAGCATTTGCGCCGCCGTTTTTCCCGAACGCAAGCCCTCTTTCAGCTTTTCCATAACAATACGCTCATGGGCGGCATGCTGATCGACAATAATAATACTGTCCTCGGTTTGAGAAATAATATAGGTATCATGAAACTGTGCTTTTGCCAAACCGAGCGGTCCGATATCGCCTCCCGAAGACAGAACCGGTTCCGGTTCTACCTTTACGGAAAATTTGCGTTCTAACTCGGGCAAATCGGCCTGTCGCCGGGATGATTGCGAAAAAACGGACTGATAACCGTAATTACGAAGCGGACTTTGCGGCATCAAATGTTCTTCAGCTGTCAGCGTATCGGGAATATCACGACCGAAATCCGGAATATTATCCTTAACCAATTCCTCCAGACTGATTGTATTGCTGGTTCGGTTGGCATGCTGATTCAACGCGTTACGAATAGCGCTCACCAGCAAACCGCGCACCAGAGCATTATCATAAAAGCGCACCTCCGCTTTGGCCGGATGAACATTGACATCGACATATTTAGGATCAATATCAAAAAATAACGCACACATCGGATAGCGTCCCGACGCCAGCACATCCTGATAAGCGCCGCGGATTGCCCCCAAAAGAAGCTTGTCCCGCACCGGACGGTTATTGACAAACAAAAACTGCGACAGACTGTTCGCCTTATTCAGCGTCGGCAAAGAAACATACCCGCTGATATGCAGGGTCTCCCGCCGGGCATCAATCAAAATTGAATTATCGCCGAATTCACGTCCCATTACCGCGCTCAAACGTTCCAGCCTGGCATCAAACAAATCACCGTTGCAGGCCGGATAAGCAATTTTTTTCTTTTCGCCGTCATACAAATAGAAGGCAATGTGAGGATTGGCCAAAGCAATCCTGTTCAGTATATCGACACATTGCGTTGTCTCTGCCGAACCTGTTTTCAAAAACTTGAGCCGCGCCGGCGTGGCATAAAACAGATCTCTGACCTCAATCCGGGTTCCGAAGGGATGAGAAGCCGGTACCGGTTTTGATTTTTCACCGCCGTTAACCTCTATCTTCCAGGCGCTGTCGGCATCTTTCGGACGACTGATAATCGACAGTCTTGCCACAGAAGCGATTGAAGGCAGCGCCTCACCACGAAATCCAAGAAAATTAATATTAAACAAATTGTCGTCAGGAAGCTTGGATGTCGCGTGCCGTTCCACGGCCAATTCCAGTTCCTCAGGAGACATCCCCTTCCCGTTGTCCGTAATTGTCACCAAACTTTTCCCGCCGTCGGCCAAACGAACCTCTATTGAAGTTGCTCCGGCGTCAATGGCATTCTCGACCAGTTCTTTAACAACGGAGGCTGGCCGCTCTACCACCTCGCCGGCGGCAATTTGGTTTACCAGATTTGACGGCAGAATCCGAATGGGCATTGTTTACTTTCTCAGCTTTTTAATTGTTTTAATCAAATTATTCGTTGAACTGTCATGTCTTATGCCAAGGGCATTCCCCTGCAATTCCGGCAAAATGCTCAGAGCCATCTGCTTGCCGAGCTCAACCCCCATCTGATCAAAAGAATCAATATTCCAGATAACGCCTTCAACAAAAACCTTGTGTTCGTACATGGCAATCAGCATCCCCAAAGAATATGGATCTATTTTCTTAAAAATCAGCGTATTGGAAGGACGATTTCCCGGAAAACTTTTAAATTTCTTCAAGAAACTGATTTCTTCTTTGCTTTTACCGGCCTTTTTAAGTTCTTCGGCCGCTTCAGCAACGGTCTTCCCGCGCATCAGCGCTTCACCCTGAGCCAAAACGTTGGCAATCAAAATTTCATGGTGGTCGCCGACTTCATTATGAGAAATCGCCGGAATAATAAAATCGCACGGCACCGGCGTCGTTCCCTGATGAATCATCTGGAAAAACGAATGCTGAACGTCGGTTCCCGCCCCGCCGAACAAAACCTGCGCCGTATTATATTTGACATACTTGTTGTCATTAGAAACAAACTTGCCGTTACTTTCCATCGACAACTGTTGCAAATACGCCGGAACATATTGCAGATACTGGTCATACGGAATAACGGCGTGGCTTTTCCAACCGAAAAAGTCATTATACCAGATACCGAGCAACGCCAAAACAACCGGAATATTTTTATCAAACGACGCCGTTTTAAAATGCTCGTCCATGGCATGCGCACCGTCAAGCAGCTTATCAAAGTTATCCATGCCGACCATAATCGCAATCGACAAACCGATAGCCGACCACATGGAATAGCGTCCGCCGACAAAATCCCAAAACTCAAACATATTTTCGGGATTAATGCCAAACTTTTCAACTTCCTTCTCGTTGGTTGAAACCGCAACAAAATGCTTGGCAACCGCATGTTCGCCCAAAGCGTCCGTCAGCCACTTGCGGCAGGTTTTGGCATTGGTCAGCGTTTCAATGGTTGTAAAGGTCTTGGATGAAACGATAAACAACGTCGTTTCCGGATCAATTTTATTCAGCACTTCGCAGCAGGCTGTTCCGTCAATATTGGAAATAAAATAACAATTCAGCCCTTTTCCCCAATATTTACGCAACGCCTCAACCGCCATTTTCGGTCCCAAATCCGAGCCGCCGATGCCGATATTAACGATATTGGTCAGTTTTTTGCCGGTTTGTCCTTTAAATTTGCCCAGCCGCACAGCTTCCGAAAAATCGCGCATTTTTCCCAAAACCTCGTTAATTTTGGGCATAACGTTTTCCCCGTCCACATAAATCGGCGTATTGTCGCGATTGCGCAACGCCACATGAAGCACGGACCGATGTTCGGTAATATTAATTTTTTCTCCCGAAAACATGGCGTCGATTTTTTCTTTAAGCTTACGCTCCTGAGCAAGTGCCAGCAAATAACGCATCGTCCGGTCGGAAATGCGGTTTTTGGAATAATCCAGCATCAGACCGTCCAGCACAATATTGTATTTTTCGGCGCGTTGCGGATCTTTTTTAAACAAATCGCGCATTTCGGTTTTGCGAAAAGCCTTATAATGATGCGCCAGCTTTTTCCATGCTCTGGTCTTATCCGTTTCTTTCTTTTTCCCAAACATTTCGGTTCTCCTTTTCTAGTTCTCAAAACCGCCGATAGCCGCGCTGACCAGACGGCTGCGGTCAAAATATTTCTTTGCGGCGCGGTTGACTTCTTCCAGCGTCACATTTTGCACATATGCGTTCCGTTTCTGCAAAAAATCCAATCCCAGATTATATTTCTGCATTGCCGTCAAAATATCGGCAATCGTCATAATGGAAGCAAAACGCAGATTATACGAGGCAGTCAGATACTTTTTCGCCTGTTCGAGCTCCGCCGCACTCACCCCGGCGGTCCCCATTTTTTGCCACTGTTCTTCAAACAGGCGCTCCGCCTCACGATACTTATCCGGAGAAGATGCAAAACCGGCCATCAGCAACGGCGACTTGTCATCAAGCCCCAAATAAGAATAAACACCGTACGTCAAACCTTTTTCTTCCCTGATTTCCTTGGACAATCGCGAAGTCAGGCCGGAACCGCCCAAAATCTGGTTGGCAACAAACAGCGGATAAAAATCCGCATCATCGCGCCTGACGCCTCTGGCCGCCTTGACTGACATAATTTGTCCGGACGGATATTTTATTTCAAACCGGCGGGCCGAAAAATCGACCTCGGCATCACGGACAAAATTAATCCGTCCGTTGTCATTCAACACCCCGAACACTTCATCCAAAAGGCTCTCCGCCTCTTCCCGGCTGATGTCCCCGGCAATTCCCGCAATAAGGTTCTGGCGGCTGAGGTTATCCCTGACAAAGCGTCTGAGATCCGCCCGGCTGATTGCGGCAATCGTTTCCGCTTTGCCAAGCGGATTACGGGCATAGGGATGCGCTCCGTAAAGTTTCTGATTCAACTCCAAAGCCAAAACACTGGCCGGCTGTTCTTTCTGGCGTTTCAGAGCCTCATAAAAATGCTGTTTAAGACGACTAACGTCACCGGTGTCGAAACGCGGCTGCCCCAAAGCCAACGCCAGCAACTCCGCCGCCCGGGACAAATTATCCCGCGTCGTCAGCAGACTTCCTTGAAAATCATCTTTGCCTGCGCTGAATGCAATGCCGATGGCCCGCTCGGCCAGAGCTTCTTTAAAAGCCTGTCCGTCCAGCCCGCCGGCTCCCTCGGTTAACAATGCCGCCGCCAACTGGGCAATTCCCTGTTCTTCGGCGCCGTCCGTGGCATACCCGGCATTCTTAAACAAAAAGCTCATGCTGACAATCGGAGTTGTATTGTCATAAAACCAATAAGCCTTGATTTTATATTTGGGAGACACGATTTCTTCAACCGGAACCTCAAAATTTTTATTTTTCAAGACAGATTCCGTCACCAACGTCTCCGGATTAAAACGGAAATACTTTCGATAGCCTGCCGCGACGCCGTAAATCAAAATGACCGCCAGCAAAACAATTTTTAATCCCCGATAAGGAGATTTGCGATACAACGGAGGATGCGTCATCTGTTCTCTCCTTTCTCAGGTTCCAGAATACCGGTAACTTGCGGCGAATTCTGCAAAACCCGCGCCGCCTTCAAAACATCTTTATAAGTAACCTGTTTAATCGCATTTTCCTGATTTTCGATTTCCTCCCACGAAACGCCGGCAACGGTCATGGCGCCGGCAATATAAGCGGCATCTTCCGGATTATCGCGCAAATAAACAAGCCCTGCCAGCATCCGCTGTTTGGTCTTTTCAACTTCGTCGACACTCAATTCTGCCAATGCCTCCGCCCAGGCCTTATCAAGGCTGTCCAGCAAATCCTCGGGAGAAACACCCGGCGCGGGGACCGCCCCGATTGAAAAATTGCCGTAACTCCGCGCTGCCGGATCATACGCAGTTTCCGCCGTTAAAGCTTTTTTGTCGCGCAGAACCAGCTTTTTATGCAGTTTGGAGGTTTCACCCTCCCCCATATAAGCCGACAGCACACTCAGAGCATAAACTTCCTCCGGCCTGACATTATAAGACGGCGCGGCAAAATTTTTGCCCGCCCGCACCGATTTAATATTTGGCCGGGACATCCGAAGTTTGGCATTAAAACTGTTCTCAAGCTTCGGAAATTCTTTCGGCGCGGGAAGTTTTTGTTTTTTCAGACCGCCGTAATACTTCTCAGCCAGCCTTCTGGCCGTCGGCACGTCAATATCTCCGGCCAACACCAAAACCGCATTATTCGGCGCATAATAAGTTTTGTAAAAATCCTCAATATCTTGGCGCGTCAGCTGCAAAATTTCCTCTGCTGTTCCGCTGACCGGCCGCGCATAAGGATGTTCCTGCCACAAACTGCGCCGCAGCGCTTCGCCGAAATAAGCCGCCGGATTATTGTCAATCCGCTGCAGCCGCTCTTCAAATACAATCTTTCTTTCCAATCCGAAATCTTTGTCGGATACCTCAAGCCCGCGCATTCTGTCCGCTTCCAGAAACATGGCAAGTTCCAGCCGGCTGATATCCAGCAGCTGATGATAAGCCGTCATGTCCTGCCCGGTAAAAGCATTGCTTTCCGCGCCGTTTTCTTCCATTAAATCATTAAAACGGGTTCCCGGAATTTTCCGGGTTCCCCGAAACATCAGGTGTTCCAGCAAATGAGCCGAACCGCCCCGTCCGGGCCTCTCGTCGACGCTGCCCGATTTATACCACAGCATATGCTTAACAATCGGGGCCTTGTGATTGGGAATAACAATCACCTGCAAACCGTTGTCAAGATAAAACGTTTCGCCATTAAACAGCTTTGCTTGCGCCGGAGAAACAGACGCAAGCATAACCGCTCCCAGAAGAATGTAAAATAACCTTATCAATCCGCTTCCTTACCACTATTGCTCAAACGCTCCAGCAGACCTTCTTCGCCTTCGCTTAAATCCTTGTCGTCCGAGGCCTGCTGCTGAGGTTCGACGACCGGCCGCAAATCATATTCGGGCGGCAGCGACAACGGCGGCCGGGTAGTCACCATAAATTCATTGGGCGCCTTCTTGTTCATCCCCAGCGTTTCGCGATTAATATTGCCGCATCCGGCCAAAACCAGCAGCATAAAAACTGCAGCCGCAATCTTTCTCATTTTTTCACCTCGTTATTTTTTATGACGTTTATCACACTTTGCAGCATCAAAATCGCCGCACCGATACAAATAAAACTGTCTGCCAGGTTAAAAGCCGGCCAATGCGATTCGCCTATATGAAAATCCAGAAAATCAAAAACCGCCCCGAGTCTCACCCTGTCAAAAACATTTCCGATTGCGCCGCCGATAATAAACCCCAGCGCCGCCTGCGCCAGACGGTCTTTTTCTCCTTTCAGCCAATACAGCAGAAAAGCCACGATGACCAAGGCAACGACAGACAACAAAATGGCCCCGAGATTGCCGTAATTGTTAAACATGGAAAAACTCACGCCGGTATTCCATGCCCTGACCACATTAAAAAACGAAGCATAGACAATGACAGACTGTTCGCCCAGCAATTCATGCAAAACCCAGAATTTGCTGATTTGGTCGGCAGCCAGCACAACCAGCGCCACAGATAAACCCAATAACAACGATTAAACTCCCTGTTAAACCCATTTAAGCATATTATAAGGATTCTTTCACAAATAAAAAGGATTATGTGGGAGATATGCAGAGTTTTCGACAGATTTTAAAACAACATCAGCTTGGCCAACCCCAAAAAGACGAAAAACCCGCCGGAATCCGTAATGGCAATCAAAAAGACGCCGGAAGATATCGCCGGATCGACTTTCAGCCGATTCAGAGCCAACGGCACCAAAATTCCGGCCAAACTGGCAATTGTCAAGTTCAGCAACATGGCAATGGCGATAATGACGCTGATTACCGCATGCTCCGGAAACCAAAAATGCGTAATCAGCCAAATCAGTCCCGCAAACAACACCCCGTTGCACAACCCCACGGCAAATTCCTTGGCAATCATCCGCAGCGTATTTCGGGAAGTCAGTTCTTTTGTCGCCAGCGCCCGCACGACGACTGCCAGCGTCTGATTTCCCGTCGTTCCGCCCATTGACGCCACAATCGGCATCAGCACCGCCAAAATCGAAATCTGGGCAATAACGTCCTGAAACTCCTTAACCACCGATGCCGCAACGATTGTTGCCGCCAGATTGGTAATCAGCCACAAAACCCGGGATTTAAAGATTGAAAAAACCGGCTTGTACACATCGCCTTCTTCGGCGCCGGACAAATGCATAATATCTTCCGAAGCCTCTTCATGAATAACGTCCACCACGTCATCAATCAGAATAACGCCGACCAAATGCCCGCGATTGTCCACCACCATGGCCGACATCCAGCCGTATTCCCGAAACATGTGGGCCACTTCTTCCTGATCCGTCATCACGTCAATCGGAACAATCTCACCGTCCATAACATCAAACAGCTTCTGCGACGGTTTGGCGCGCAAAAGCTTGTCCAGCGCAATTTGCCCGGTCGGACGGAATTTATCATCCGTCAAAAAGATTTCATAAAAATTCTCGGGCAGCTCCTCACTCTTAAGCAAATAAGCCTTTGCTTCCTTAACCGTCCACCAGTCGGGAATGCTGACGAATTCGCGGGACATAATTCTGCCGGCCGAGTCTTCGGGATACCCCAGAGACGATTGAACCTGATACTGCAGTTCCGGATCCAGCTGCTGAATAATGTTCTTCTGTTCGCTTTCATCCATATGCTCCAGAATTTCAACAACTTCATCCGAGTCCAATTCATTGGCGATTTTAACAATCTGCGGTTCATCTAAGGTCTCGATAACCTGCTCCTGAACCACGTCGTTTAATTCCGGAAAAACCTCCGGATTAATTTTATCGCCCAGAATTTCGATTAATTTTTTGCGAGAAGCCAAATCCAGCGCTTCAATCAAATCGGCCAAATCATATTCCGACAACCCTTCGACAATCTTGCACAGGTGCAGTTTGTCATCTTCGCGCAGGGCAATGTTGACAGAATTAATGATTTTCGGACCAATGCCGAATTTATACCCCTGATTTTCTTGAGATTTTTTCTTTTTTTTGAGTATCTTTGATTTTGGAAGCAGGTCGCGCTTGAAACGTTTGCTCATCATTACCCTCCCCGTCTCAAAGAATTCAAGAATTGCTGTTTCCAAAGAAGCGGCAGACACAAATGGTGCGGCCAAAAGGACTTGAACCTTCACGGGAGAACTCCCACAACCACCTCAAGGTTGCGCGTCTACCAATTTCGCCATGGCCGCACATGCTTAAGCATTAAAGCAGGTGTAGATTTATAGCACATTCAAAAAATAATCAAGCATTTTCTGCACAATTGTTAAAAAAAAATTGAGAGGGAAGCGCCTGTTCCGCTCTTTCCCTCTCAAATTGTTTTCCCGGCAAAATTATTTTTTGAAAAACAGCTTTTTCCAAAACTCCCGCCAGTACAGTCTGCGGTAAGTCGCATCAAAATCCTCGACATTGTTGTCATAAACGCAAGGGACGTAATGTACCAACGCTTCCCTGAGCATGCCCGGCGGCAACACCTTATAAAGACCGCCGAAAGACTTGAGCGCCAAATCAAGCTCGCCGTGATGATAACGGATTCGCAATTTCTGCTTGTCAACAAGCTTGCCGTCCAGCCGCAAAGCCAACACTGCTTCATAGTAATATTGATCCGCAACGCAGCTCGTTCCCCATTGCAAAACAAAAACCATGCTTTTTCCCGTAAAAAAATTTTTGTCGTCAAGCTCAGAAAAAGTCAGCCTGTGTTCGCAAAAACATTCGTCTTTTTCACCGTTGCGTTTTCTGCAGCGCCTGAGCATGCGCCTGTCATCTTTTTCAAAAAAACGAAAGCACAAATACTCGACATCATAACGTCCGCCTTCTTCATTCACCTGAATTATGGCTACTTCCCGACGAGTTTTTGAGGTCCTCTGAAAATCCGAGACGGACAATACCTTAAAACGTTTTTCACTTTCAAACAATTCCTGCAGGGTACAATCAAATTTGACTGTTCCATTCCCTGTTTCCGGCTTTTTTTCCATCATAATATTTTATACTAATTTTTTTTCGGCGGCGAGATTACCCCAAACCCCGGAATTTGTCAAATATTTTTAGCAAAAGCGGCCTTTAAGCCGCAATCTTCGCCATATTTTCAGAAAATTTTTACTTCGGCTCGACCAAACCGCCGGAAATAACATATTTTAAACCTTCTTCCACGGTCATATTCATTTCAATCGTATCCTTTTTGGGAACAAAAATCAAAAAACCGGATGTCGGGTTCGGCGTCGTCGGAATAAAAACGGCCAGCATTTCCTCGTCAAATTTTTCTTTGGCCTCTCCGCCCAAATCGGCACTGACAAACCCCAAAATCCAAATCCCCTTGCGCGGATACTCCAGCATTACAACCTTGCTAAAAGCTTGAGTTTTACTTGAAAAAAACGTTTCAAATATTTGTTTTAAGACAGAATAAACACTTGAAACGAGAGGAACCTTATAAACAATCCACTCCCCCAGCCGCAAAAAGAAACGCCCCATAAATCCGGCCGCAAACATTCCCACCAAAATCAGCGCCACAATCAGCACCACCAACCCCAACCCGGGAATGGTAAACGGCAGATAATTTGAGGGCAGATACTGTTGCGGAATCAATTGCCCGACAAATTTATCCACCCATAAAATAAATTTATAAGCCATATAAAAAGTAATCGCCACCGGAGCCGTCACCAAAATACCGGTAAACAAATATGCCCTCAGTTTGGCGCCGACTTTCATAAACACGGCCTTTTCGCGTTCCAACCGAATTCTCTTAATGTTTTGGGCTCTTTTTTTGACATTTTTATCAGGCATTTTCAACTCTTTCTCACATCATCGATTAAAAATTGAACGGAAACTCTTCCGCCCCAGGTATCCTTGCGCAGCACGCCGACCACATCATAAACGTCGCCTTTGGAATTCAACAGCGTCTTGCCGATTTCGTTGTCAGCCGATCGAAAAGCCATCGCCTTAAGACTTCCGCCGTTTGAAGACACCAGCACACAGCGCACATGCCCGACACCGACCAGAGACGGCCGAACAATCCGCACGTTTTTCAGCAAAAGTTTGGGCTCGCTGTTTCCGGCGCCGAACGGCTCCAGTTTTTCCAAACTTTCCGCCAATTCCAAAGTCGCACCGGCAGCATCCAGCACAGCATCAATTTCAATCACCGGCGTAATCGCTTCCCCGCCGATTTTATCAATCACATATTTTCCGGCAAACTCCCGAAACTCTTCAAGTTTATCCTCATTAAGCGAAAACCCGGCCGCCATGGTATGCCCGCCGCCCTTGGTCAAAAGCCCCTTTTCTTTGGCGGCAATAATCAAAGCGCCCAAATCAACCTGCGGAACGGAGCGCGCCGACCCCTTAACCTCATCATCTTCAACCGACATCACAAAAGAAGGCAGATTATACCGTTCTTTCAACTTTCCGGCCACAATTCCGATAACCCCCTGATGCCAGTCACGGCCATACACAAACGCAATCGGATAAGTCTGCGGCGTTCCTTCCAAAATTTCAATTGCTTTCAGCATAACATAATTTTCGATGTCTTTTCGCTGCAAATTGAATTCATTAAGCTTTTCGGCCAGCAAATCCGCCTGATAAGTATCCTGCGCGCAAAGCAGACGGTTGCCCATTGATGCCTCCCCGACTCTGCCGCAGGCATTGATTCGCGGCCCCAAAACGAACCCCATATGAAAAGCCGTCGGCGCCCCGGAAATACCGGCCTTGTCCATCAATGCCGTCAGACCGATATTTCGCCTGGCGCTCATAATCTTAAGTCCCTGACTGACATAGGCGCGGTTAAGCCCTTTCAGGGGAACGACATCGCAAACGGTTCCCAACGCCACCAGATCAAGCCATTTCATCAAATCCGGTTCTTTAATGTCTCCCTGATAGAAACCGGATTCCCGCAGCTCGCGGTTAACGGCCACCACGGTCATAAACACCACGCCGACTGCCGCCATATAGCGCAAATAAGGATAATCGTTGTCTTCATCAAGCCGTTTGGGATTCACCACGGCATAAACCTGAGGAAGCCGGCTTTCGGCCTCATGATGGTCCAGCACGATAACATCCATCCCCAGCGAAACGGCATATTCCAAAACCTCAAACGCCGTTGTGCCGCAATCGGAAGTTATCAGCAAATCGGCACCCTGGGCATGAAAATCATCGACAGCCTGCCGACTCGGACCATACCCCTCGTCACGCTCGGGAATATGAATAACCGGCGGATTGCCGACAGCCTCCAAAAACAGCCGCAACACGGACGACGACGTGGCTCCGTCCACGTCATAATCTCCGATAATCGCAATTTTCTGCTTTTCGCGAACGGCAAGAGCAATCCGCTCCGCTGCTTTTTGCATATCCTTCAGCACAAACGGATTCGGCATCAGAGCATTGATTTTCGGCTCCAGATAAAGCGGTACGTCATCAACACCGACACCGCGCAACACCATAATTCGCGCCGTAATATAGGGAATATTGTAACGTTGCACCATCTGTTCGGCCGCGCGCTCGTCTGCTTCGGAAACTTTCCACAGATTTCCGCCCAATGACTTTATATCCTTATCACCGCTATCCACTCTGGCACCTTTATTCCGAATTGACTTTAACAAACATCCAGAGGCGGGAAAAAACCGCGCCTCTGGACGTCAAAACAAATCTCCCGCAAAGCTAATAAGAAATATAAATTTCCGCCCGTCGATTCAAGCGTTCACCTTCCGGCATCACTTCCTGATACAAAGGTGCGCTGTCCGACAAAGCCTCAATGCTTATCCGGTCGGCAGGCATACCGGCACGACGCAAAGCCGCGGCCACATTCTGAGCCCGCTCCAAAGAAACTTTAAAGTTAGCCATCTTATGCGATACAGGATCGGTATTGCGGGTGCGGCTGGAGGCGTAACCATAAACGATTATTTTGGCATCATTGGCCTTGGCCGCCTTTACCGCCCGTTTGATTGTCTCGTTGTAAGACGAATCAACCGCCGCGCTTCCGTTGGCAAACAAAATTGTATCCAGACGATAGCTGATACTCGGACCGGCAGAAGCCTCCGTCAGATTCTCAATGGTCTGAACCGCCGGCTGCGCCGGTTTGTCCGACTTTAAATCCTCGCTCATAACCGGAATGGTTTCCGCCGCGGCCGCTTTTTCGGCTTCATCAGATTCAGACAGCAGGTCACTGACGTCCTTATCCGATTCTTCATCCCCGGCAGGCTGAGCCTCCTCCTCGGATTGAGCTTCGTCGGCATCGTTTTCTCCGTCGTCTTCGCCCTCATAAGAGGCATTTTCTTCATCGGCTTTCAGACTGTTGCTTTCACGAACAAGACGTCCGCCTTCGCCGACGACAACATCGTCTTCCTCTTCGTCAATATCGGGAAAAATTGCCGAGGCGCAGCCGCCAAGCTGCAAAACCAGAAAGGCCGCCCCGCAAAACAAACTTAATTTTTTTAGCGCTAACATAGATAATTCCTGTCAAAAAAATCACAAAAAACCTTTTAGGCAAAAGATAACCGAATATGTTGCATAACACAAGAGCAAAAACATTTTTTTTAGCAGATAATTAACATTGTTTATCTTTCAATATTCATTTGTATTTCCCGCCGGTTATATTATAATGAAATTCAAATTTAATCACCCGGGAGGTAAAAACATGCCGGCGCCTGCTGTAAATTCGTCCTTGGAAGCCGCCAACTGGTTTTTCAGACAAGCCGAAAAAGAAGGCCTGCTTCTGGAAAACGAAAAGCTGCATCATCTGCTGTCTCTGGCGCAGATTCACTTTGCCCTGACGCATAATTTTGATTACCTGATGCCCAGCCTTTTTGTCTGCGACGAAAACGGCTTTTCGGATCCGACGCTGAGCCACGCACTGTCTTTCGGCCGGCCGTTGATGCCGCTGCCGCGTCTGTCTCCGGAAGCCGACGCCTTTTTATCCCTGATTTGGAAAAAATACGCCTCGCTGAGCATCCGCGACCTCGGCGAATTCATCAAAAATTCGCAAAGCTATGCCGACAACTACCAGCCCGGGCGCAAAAACGTCGTTTCCCTTTACGAAATGGCCTCCAAATTCAAAAACAGCCTGACACCGGAAAATTTTCGCCAGGCCCGGAAGGTCATGCCAAAAAAAATCATGATTTCGCAAAACGGCCCGGTTGTCGTCTCGCAATGGCAGCCGCGCAAATTAAATGCCGATAAACACAAGGAGAGCAAGTATGTCTAAATTCCTCAAAATTTTTATGCTTGTCGCACTGGCGGCCGCCTGTTCGCAGGAACCGGAAACCAAACCGACAACCCCGCTGATTATCAAAACGGTCAACGGCGATATCCGCTTTGCGGTCGAGGTTGCCAATACGCCGCAGGAACTGGCCACCGGTTTAATGCACCGCAAAGAGCTCGGAATGAACAGCGGTATGATTTTCAACATTTATCCGGTACGCCCGACGGCCATGTGGATGAAAAACACCAAAATTCCTCTGGACATGTTGTTTATTGATGCAGACAGCAGCATCATCATGATTAAAGAAAACGCAACCCCGATGTCCGAAGCGCAAATCATCTGCGACACGCCTGTACGCGCCGTCATTGAACTCAATGCCGGACAAGTCAAACGCCACCAGATAAAAGTCGGCGACAAAATCAACCATGCCATGTTCAACAACCTGCTGGACAATCCGGCCGCTCAGGGCCTTCCCAATCTCCAAGTCGGCCCGAACGCTCCGATGAAAGGTCCTCTGCCTACGGCTAATGCCCCAATGAAAGGCCCCTTGCCTACGGCTAACGCTCCGATGAAAGGTCCTCTGCCCACGGCTAATGCCCCGATGAAAGGTCCTCTGCCCACGGCTAATGCCCCGATGAAAGGCCCTCTGCCCACGGCTGATGCCCCGATGAAGGGCCCTCTGCCCACGGCTGACGCTCCGATGAAAGGACCTCTGCCCACGGCTGACGCCCCGATGAAAGGCCCTCTGCCCACGGCTGATGCCCCGATGAAGGGCCCTCTGCCGGAAAACGCCGCCAATGCACCGGCGCCGAAGCTTCCGGTACCTGCCCCTTCACTCTAAACATAAGGCCGGGAGTTTTCCCGGCCTTTGTTTTTAATTATCCCTGTTTGCCCGGGATAATATTTTGCTGATGAGTTTCACGATAATCGCAAATACGACGCAACGTTTCCGTAGAGTATTTGTTCACATGAGCGTCAACCTCCCACGGCATCGGCTCCTCCCAGCCAAAAGTCGGTATTTTGCCGTACCGCAACATCATGACTATCCACTCACCCATGTGAAGCCTGCTGAGCCGGGGTCTGTCTCCGGCTTCCAAAAGCGGCAATTTTGAGGGCAAGACTTTGATTAGTGCCGCGCCTTCCTGCAGGGTTACGCCCCGCGATATCCGCGCCGTTTGCAGCTGCCGGCCGAGATTGAGATATATTTTGTCTTTGATTTCGTCTTTATTTGACATTTGGTAACTCCATATTTGTTTTGATTAAAACAAAACCGCCTTAAGCAACGTCAAGGCGGGGAGTTAGCAACTGTTACAGTGACAGTCTGCCTTATTCGACATATGAATACGCTTATATCGGCAGCTCCCCGAAAGAGGAGTTGTTATTTTACTGTAAGGAGCTGCTACACTCCGCCGTCCGCTCACCGGACGACGAAATTATGATAATAAATCAAGGCGATTTTGCAACAAAAAAATAAAAGGCCCAAACCCAAAACAATTTGAACCTTTATTTAACCCTCAACCTATACTATAGCCGTAGAAAAGTGGAATATTTTCCACCTCCGCTTAAGTTATGCCAGTGGCGCTGCCACCAGAAAAGTGGAAGCCTCTCCACAGCCGCTTAGATATTGCCAGTGGCGCTGCCACCGCGCGCCCACCTAAAGATTATTTAGGCAGCCAGTCTTCGCTCACGCCGTGCGTGCCAGTGGCGCTGCCACCGCGCGCCTACTTAAAGATTATTTAGGCAGCCAGTCTTCGCCCACGCCGCGCGTGCGGTTAGGAAAGCTTCTTTTTCAGAAGTTCATTCACCATTCCCGGATTAGCTTTTCCTTTAGAAGCCTTCATCACCTGTCCGACAAACCACCCCATCAAAGCGACTTTTCCGCCTCTGTAAGCGGCCACATTATCAGGATTAGCGGCAATAACCTCATCAATAACCGCTTCAATGGCAGCGGTATCGGTCACCTGTTTCAAACCGCGTTCTTCCACGATTTTATCGGGAGAGTCTCCTGTCTCCGCCATAATTTCAAAAACATCTTTGGCGGTTTTGCCGTTAATGACGTTTGAGGTAATCAAATCAACCAGCTTTCCGAGATTTTCGGGAGAAATCGGACTTTCCTCCAGCGTAATTTTCTTTTCGTTAAGCATGGCAAAAAAATCACCCATCATCCAATTGGCCACTTTTTTGGCATCATGACCATACGCGGCTTTTTCAAACCACTCGGCGGTTTCTCTGGATTCGCAAAGAACAGAGGCATCATAGGGAGTCAACCCCAAATCATGAACAAAGCGGGCTTTTTTGGCATCGGGAAGTTCCACCATTTCGGCTTTGATTTCCTCTATCATCGCGTCATCAAGCACCAGAGGCAGCAAATCGGGCTCCGGAAAATAGCGATAATCATGGGCAAATTCTTTTTTGCGCATGACTTTGGTCTTGCCGGTTGCCGGATCAAACTGACGGGTTTCCTGCTCAATCGTACCGCCGTTTTCATAAGTTTCGACATGACGGCGGGCTTCGGATTCAATAGCCTGCATCACAAATTTGACCGAGTTGACGTTTTTCATCTCGTTGCGGGTCCGAAAACCCTCTTCGCCCACTTTGCGGACGGACACATTGACATCACAGCGCATGGACCCCTCATCCATATTACCGTCGCAGGTTCCCAGATAACGGACAATTGAACGCAGTTCGCGCAGAAAGGCACCGGCCTCTTCGGGCGAGCGGAAATCGGGCTTGGTAACAATTTCCATCAGTCCGACCCCGGCCCGGTTTAAATCAATAAAGCTCTTGGTCGGCGAAATATCATGAATGGACTTGCCCGCATCCTGCTCAATATGAAGGCGTTCAATTCCGATATTTTTGCTGCTTCCGTCCTCCAAATCAATTTTAACAAAACCCTCGCCGACAATCGGATACTTAAATTGCGAAATCTGGTATCCCTGCGGCAAATCGGCATAAAAATAGTTTTTGCGGGCGAACTCCGAATATTTGTTGATTTTGGCATTCAGCCCCAAACCGGTCTTAATCGCCTGGCGCACGCATTGCTCATTAAGAGTCGGCAGCATACCGGGCATTCCGGCGTCAATAAACGAGACATTTTCGTTGGCATCCGAACCGTAATGCGTCGACGCACCGGAAAACATCTTTGATTTGGAAATAATCTGACAATGGATCTCCAGCCCGCAGACAATTTCCCACTTTGCGGTTTTACCTTCAATAATCATCCCTGTCATCTTATTTTATCCCTCTAAAAGCAATATCTTGTTCCAATCCGGCGGCCGCTTTGAAAATGCTGGCCTCGTCAAACGCCCGGCCGATGAGCTGCATGCCGAGCGGCAGTCCTTGAGAAGACAGTCCGACCGGCAGACTCATTGCCGGCAGTCCGGCCAAAGAAACCGCCACGGTAAAGATGTCGTTCAGCCACATTAAAATCGGATTATCCTGCATGGATTTGTCGCCTATCGGGAAAGCGGCCGTCGGCGCCGTCGGCGTCAAAATCAAATCACATTTTTCAAAAGCCTTGACAAAATCATCGCGAATCAGACGGCGAACCTTCTGCGCTTTAAGGTAATAAGCGTCGTAATAGCCGGCAGACAAGACATACGTCCCCATCATAATCCGTCGTTTGACTTCCCGGCCGAAACCGGCCGTCCGCGAATTGATATACATATCGTCAAGATGAGCACCGTCAACCCGGTTGCCGTAACGCAGACCGTCATAGCGCGCCAGATTTGAAGACGCTTCCGCCGGAGCGACAATATAATAGGTCGCCAGGGCATATTTGGTATGCGGCAAAGAAATATCAACAATCTCTGCACCGCGTGATTTAAGCATTTCCGAAGCCTTACGCCAATAAGCCGCAACCTCTTCGTCCAGCGCATCGACACGATATTCGGCCGGAATACCGACTTTCATCCCTTTAATATCCTGTCCCAAAAAACTCTCGAAATCAGGAACATTTTCTCTGGCGGAAGTTGAATCTTTGGCATCATAACCGGCCATGGTTTTAAGCATAATCGCACAGTCACGAACATCTTTGGCAATCGGCCCGGCCTGATCCAGCGAAGACGCAAAGGCGATAATTCCGTAACGAGAGCAGCGTCCGTAAGTCGGTTTCATGCCGGTAACACCGCAATAAGCCGACGGCTGGCGAATTGACCCGCCGGTATCCGTTCCGGTAGCCGCCGCGCACATATCAGCAGCCACGGCAGCGGCAGACCCGCCGGACGAGCCGCCGGCAACCAGAGGAACATCTTTGCTCCACGGATTAACCACGGGGCCGAAAGCGGAAGTCTCGTTACTGCCGCCCATGGCAAACTCGTCCAAATTCAACTTGCCCAAAAAGACAGCCCCGGCCTCAAGCAGCTTTGAAGTAACCGTCGATTCATAAGGCGGCACAAAACCTTTTAAAATGTTGGAACACGCGGTGGTGGCCATTCCCTTGGTACAGAACAAATCTTTAATGCCAAGAGGAATCCCTTCCAAGTCGCCGGCAGAATTATGATTATATTTTTCCTGACTGGCTCTGGCCTGCTCCAGGGCTTTTTCCGGCGCCTCACAGACAAAAGCGTTGAGCTTGCGGCACTCGTCCATCTTTTTCAAATAAGCCTCCGTCAGTTCGACGGTGGTAAACTCCTTATTTTTTAAGCCGTTTCGGGCTTCAGAGATTGTCAGTTTTGTTAAATCAGCCATTTTTCTTTCTTCTTATCAATTCAAATTATTTCACTCATCACCGGAAAATATTCCGCCGTCTATTCCACAACCTTCGGCACGGCAAAATAACCGTATTCTTTCATCGGCGCATTAGCCAAAACCGCCTCTGCCTGATTGCCTTCGGTCACCTCGTCTTTTCGCAGGATAAGATGATTTTCGTTCACCGAAATCAGCGGTTCGACACTTTCGGTGTCAACCTCTTTCAACTGCTCGACCCAGTTAAGGATTTTGTTAAATTCATTTTCGACAGCCTCTATCTTATCGTCTTCCACCCGAAGTCGTGACAAAAAGGCAATTCTTCTGACGGTTTCTTTATCTATAGCCATTTCTTTTTCCTTTTAATATTTGAACGCCAGCGGCAGCATAACCGCGTCATATTGCAGCCTTTTTAGCATATTAAGCGCACTAATATCAAGCCCTAATTGAGCTTTTATCTGCTGAGAACGAACAACCGGCACGCCGGAGAGCATCTCGCTGAGTTTCTCCTGCAGCGTCTTGGGACGCGGATAAACCAGAAGACCGTATTTGTCGCCCGGATTAATCCCGGCAGCCTGCAAAGCATAGGTCAAAGCGGCAGAAACGCCGCCGATTTCATCGGCGAGACCGGTTTCAACGGCCGTTTTGCCGGTCATCACCCTGCCCCGCGCCAGCTTATCAAGCTTTTTCAAATCAATGTTCCGGGCTTGCGAAACTTTTAAAGTAAAATCTTCATAGATAGCATCTAATGATTTGTTTATGAGTTCTTTTTGTTCTTTTGTGAACGGGCGATTGACACTATTGACGCCGGCATTTTCCGCCGCACCGGCAACCAGCCAGTTGACCCCCAGCTTTTGCCACAGTCCGGCAATGGAAACCTTTCCGCCCAACACACCGATAGAACCGGTAAGCGTCGCGGCATCCGCAAAAATCTTATCTCCGGCCAAAGCAATAAAATAACCGCCGGACGCCGCATAATTGCCCATGGAAACAATCAGCGGGATTTTTTTGTCCGCCTTCAGACGGTTCAGAGCATGCAGAATCTCGCTGGAAGCTGCATAACTTCCTCCCGGAGAGTTCAACCGCAGCACCACCGCTTTCAAATCATTATTTTCCCGCAGCTCGTCAATCTGCGCCAGCACGCTCTGCACACCGACGACAGCCTCTCCTGTCGGACTGGTAAAACTATACCCGTCGGAAATTAAACCGTCTACAACCACCAAAGCGACATACGGTGCTTTTTGATAAAAACGAATGTTTCGCAGATAAGTTCCGGCATCGGCCGTTTCGGCATTGTGGCGTTCTTTGATTGCCGCCAGCCAGTCACCTTCAAAACCGATATTGTCAATCAGCCCCTTGTCTTTGGCCGTTTTGGCAGACATCGGCGACAGCCTTCTGATTTCCGCGGCACTGAGCCCGTCGCCGTCCGGATACCTCGCCGCAACCATGCTGTCACCGAACACCTGATTCAAATTTTCCGTCAAACCGCGGACAGAACGCGTTAAGGGCGCCGGAGCCGTACCGTCCGTCAGAGAAACCATGGCATTTTTATACTCATAGCGCGTAAAGAACTCCGCCTTGGCGCCGACCTTGTCCAAAATGTTTTTAAAAAACGGAATTTCGGCATAAACACCGGTGGCACCCAAATCGCTGTTCGGCAGCATGGTAATCTCGTCAAAAGCGGTTGCCAGATAATACTCTCCCGTGCCGCCGCCGAAACTGCCGAACCCCGGTGCAAAAATATATGCCGGTTTTCCTCTGGAACGAAAAGCGGCAACGGCGGTCCGCAACTCTTCCAGCTGCGCCATTCCCAGACCGCTGATATGCACCCTGCCGGCCAGTGCCTGAACTCTGGGATCGACGGCCGCCGTTTCCAAAACCGTCACCAAATCATGAAAAGACATGCCGGCACCGCCGCTGAATTCGCTGAATAAATCACTCCGGCTGCTTTCGTCATAAACATCGTCGAAATTAACCGTCAACACGGCTTTTGACGGCACATCGGCGACAACCGAAGTATCTTGTCCGATTAAGCCGATAAGCGCCAGAAGCAGCAAAATCAACAACACACCGAAAAGCGCAAAAGCATAAATCAGAGAGCGGACTAAAATCTTGCCGAAAAAATACTTGCTTTTTTGATCCAGAGCGGAAACATTTTCTGACATCTCATATATCCAAAAAAAATGAGGGGCTTTCAACAATGCCCCTCATTCTAACCCTTTTGAGCTTTTACTCAACAGCTAAATCATCTTTTTACAATGCTAAATTATTCCATCAGCAAAGCAGCCGTTTCTTTGGCATTATCCAAAGCCAGCATACCGACGGTATGATAACCGCAGTCAACATGGATAACTTCGCCGGAAATTCCGCTGCCGCAAGGAGACAGCAACGCCATGACGGCCATGCCGACTTCTTCCTGAGTCACATTTCGGCGCAACGGCGCGTTCAATTCATTCCAGTGCAGAATTTTACGAAAATCACCGATTCCGGAAGCAGCCAGCGTCTTAATCGGACCGGCGGAAACGGCATTGACGCGGACACCCTGAGCGCCCATATCATTGGCGGCATACCGAACCGAAGCCTCCAAAGCCGCTTTGGCCACGCCCATAATGTTATAATTCGGCAAAACGCGCTCACTGCCCATATAAGTCAGGGTTACAATCGCGCCGCCCTCGTTCATAATCGGAGAAGCATATTTGCAGGCTTCAAGAAAAGAAAAGCAGGAAATATCCATCGTCATTCTGAAATTATCGCGGGTTGTGTCGATGGTGCGGCCTTTCAGCTGATTTTTGTCAGAAAAAGCAATGGCATGAACCAAAAAGTCAATTTTGCCCCACTTGTCGCCCAATTCTTTAAAACAGGCCTCAACGCTGGCCGAGTCCGAAACATCGCATTTAATCAGCAGGGGTTCTTTGTCAAGCTGGGCCGCCAGCGGCTGAACACGCTTTTCCAAAGCCTCGTTCTGATAAGAAATTGCCAGTTGCGCACCTTGCGCATTCAATGCCTGCGCAATTCCCCAGGCAATGGATTTGTCATTGGCCAGGCCCATAATCAAACCTTTTTTTCCAGCCATCAAAGCCGTTGTTTCAGTCATCGTTCGTTTCCTCATACATTGTTTATAAAATGAATAGAACTTGAATTCTATGCTAGACTTCTATAAAATTTAACGTAATTTGTAAATATTTTTTTTAAGGGTCTGGTATGTATCTGCATAAGTTATCTTCCGACATCGGAGAGAAGGCTCGTTCCTTCGGGGCAAGTCTGAGGCTTTTTTCCGTATTTTTGTTTCGCCGCGTTCAAAATGACACGATTTTTCGGGTAGCTGCCTCGTTAAGCTACACCTCCCTGATTGCGATTGTCCCGCTGATTGCCATCAGTCTGGCCATTTTTTCGGCCTTTCCCGTTTTCGAAAACGTCAAAGAACAGTTTCAGGAAATTATCCTGCAAAACTTCGTCCCCAATACCGAACAGGAAGTCCGCCAATATTTTGCCGATTTCATCAATGCAACCGCCAAACTGACGGCTATGGGCGTCATCGGCATTGCCGTAACCGCTATCTTAATGCTGTCAACCATCGAAAACAGCCTCAACTTTATCTTTAAAGTATACAAACCCCGCAACATCAAAACCAAAATCACGCTGTACTGGACGGTCATCACCCTTGGACCGCTGCTCTTGGGAAGCGGCCTGTCTCTCCGCGGCTATGTTTACACGCTCCAGAAATTTATGCCGGAAGCCATCATCAGCTCCCAGTTTTATCTCAGCTTCTTAATTCCGACCCTGTTCACGGTTTTGGCGTTAATGCTTCTGTATGTGCTGGTGCCCAACAAAAAAGTACGCTTTGCCGACGCTCTTGTCGGAGCCGTCATCGCTATGGGAATTTTTCTGATTTTGCGCAAATTTTTCGGTCTGGTCATCTCCGCCGGTACCACCTATAAAACCCTTTACGGCGCCATGGCCACCCTGCCCGTCCTGCTGATATGGATATACTGCTGCTGGGTAACGGTCATCTTCGGCGCCGTCGTCACTGCGGCCGTCGGAGAATTCCGCGAACATCACGGTATTCCAGAAAATTTTGAAAATTCAAATGATTATCGCCGTCGGAAAAACAAAAACAGATTTCACGGCAAAAAGTTCTTGCCAAAAGAACAAAAATAGAACATATTATAAACAACGATTCGGATTAACCAAAATTAGGAAGCAAAATTATGGATAAGGATAAAGCATTAGACGCCGCCCTCAGCCAAATAGAAAAAGCTTTTGGCAAAGGCTCCATCATGAGGCTCGGACAAGATAACGCCCATGTTGACATCGAAGCCATTTCTACCGGTTCTCTCGGCTTGGATTTGGCGCTCGGTATCGGCGGCATGCCCCGCGGCCGCATTGTCGAAATTTACGGCCCGGAAAGTTCCGGTAAAACCACTCTGGCGCTGAGCGTCATTGCTCAGGCTCAGAAAAAAGGCGGAACCTGCGCTTTCATCGATGCCGAACATGCCTTGGATCCCTCTTATGCCAAAAAGATTGGCGTTGATATTGAAAACCTGCTGATATCTCAGCCGGATGCCGGCGAACAGGCATTGGAAATCACTGATACCCTGGTTCGTTCCGGAGCCATTGATGTTTTGGTCGTCGATTCGGTTGCCGCGCTGGTTCCCAAAGCTGAACTGGAAGGCGAAATGGGCGATTCCCATATGGGATTGCAGGCGCGCTTAATGAGCCAGGCCCTCCGCAAACTTACCTCGACGGTTGCCCGCTCCAACACGCTGATTATTTTCATCAACCAGATCCGTATGAAAATCGGCGTCATGTTTGGCAATCCCGAAACCACTACCGGTGGTAATGCCCTGAAATTCTATGCTTCCGTCCGCATTGACATCCGCAGCGTCGGAAAAATCAAAGACAAAGAAGACATCATCGGCAGCCAGACCCGCGTTAAAATCGTCAAAAATAAGGTTGCGCCTCCTTTCAAGGTTATTGATTTTGATATTATGTACGGCGAAGGCATTTCCAAAACCGGCGAGCTGCTGGATTTGGGCATAAAAGCCAATGTTGTAGAAAAATCGGGCGCCTGGTTTGCCTATAACGGAGAAAAACTCGGCCAGGGACGTGAAAACGCCAAAATTTTCCTCAAAGAGCATCCCGATATCGCCCAGGAAATCGAAAATAAAATCAAAGCCGATGCAGGACATCTCAGCACCGAACTCATCGGGGATGACAATCTGGCCGCGAACGACGAGTAAACCGCACCGTCATAATTGCAAAAAAGCCTTCGGATATATCCGAAGGCTTTTCTTAAACATAAAAATCATTCCTCGCGATGATAGAAACCGTCGGCATCACGCGTATAAACGTCGGTAAATTCTCCGCCGAAATTACGGCCGCCGCCAAAATAAGACTCATCGCTGCAATGGATAACCAGCTTGCCGTCACACTGTTCAAACTCACAAACGCTGGAATGGCGAGAAGGTTGCATCCAGCAAAGATTATTGCCGAGAACCTGATACATCTCATGTTCACCGAAAATAATTCCCAACTCTTTGTTATAACGGGGATGCTCATCCATATAGGAAAGACACCCGCCGTAAACGGCAAAGAGATACCGCCCCTCCAGCAACAAAAAGCGTAATCCGGGAGACAGCAAAACCTCCTCGCCTTTTTCAAGAGGCCAAGCGCTCCAGCTTCCCTCGTAATAATTGCCGTCACAGCCGCGTATCAGTCCCTTCCCGCTGCCGGATACCACGCAGACACCGCTACCGATAACCATGGCCTCGGAAGACTCTTTGACTGACAAAGAAGCCGGAACAGCTAACAGACTGCGTTCCCCGGCTGCCTTATCAAACAACACTTCCTGATACCAGCAGGAAGACAACGGATCGCTCGTCACACTGCAGGAATACTTGCCGATAGCACTCAATGCATTGTTAAAAACATTGCGTTTTGAATACTCTAACAACGGGAAAAGCTCGCCCAGCATCGGCAGACGCAAACCTTGTTCAAGACAAAACGCAACCGCCTGCACCGCACTGAATTTCTTTTCTCCCGGCACCAATGATGCCACCGGAACCCAAACACTTTCCTCCAGAAAAACACCTTTTTCCTGAGCAAAAACAGTTTCCTCAGAAACCCGCCCGTCTTTCAACAGATAGTTGCCCGGCCGCGGATTTCTTTTGACAATGCTCACACCATTCTTCACTAAAGAATTGTGGAGATTCAATCTGATTGTTTTCATAAGCCATATAATTTAATAAAAATAAATATCATATAGATTTTTTACCCCCGCCGCATTTTTTTGTCAAGACAATAAATAAGCAAAAACAGCCTGATAACAAACCTTTCAAAATCTTCGAATAAAACTTTTTGCCAAAAGTTAAAGCTTCTGTTTTTGCAAAAACAGCCCTCCTTGTCCACCACTCTTAATTATTCATTGAATTATTGCAAAAAATTTTATATAAAATCGACAAGGTTCAAAAACTTTTCTTCTCTTCAGGAGACAGAACGGACACACACATCCGCCACCGGTTTTTGAACCTTTGATGATGTGATGATTTTTTGCAGTCTAGAGGTAACTCTAAGTCAAATAATTCCTTGACAAAAAATTTTCCCGGACCTATGGTAAGGCAAAACGGAGGAAAAATCATGGGATATTCAATCGGACAAGTTGCAAAAAAAACCGGTTTGACGGCACACACACTGAGATATTATGAAAAAGAGGGCCTTCTGCCTTTTGTCAAAAAAAGCGGATCCGGCTTGCGTGTTTTTACGGATGTTGACTTAGACTGGCTGTCAATGATTGAGTGCCTCAAAGAAACAGGTATGCCCTTAAAAGGTATCAAACAATACATTGACTGGTTTTTGGAGGGAGATTCCACGCTGGAGAAACGTCTGGAAATGTTTAAACAGCACCAAAAAAATCTCGAAACGGAAATGCAAAAATTAAAAAAGCATATGGCTCGGATATCTTACAAAATCAAATTATATGAAAAAGCCGTCGAAACCGGAAGTCTTGAAAAAGCTCAGACTGATGCCGAAATTATCAAAGAACGGCAAAAAATTTTTCCGGAAAAATAAAAAATAGCGCAAAAAGGTCCCGGACAATTTGTCCGGGACCTTTAAATTTAGTCAAAAAGCTCTTCCAACTCATTGAGCCGGATACGGTTGGGATCGGCAGAACCGATATAAATTCCCAACTCTTCCATGGCTGTCCGCTTACGGGCTCGACCGCATTCAAACAGCTCATGATACAGAACCTTTTTTTCTCTCGAACTCATTTCCCGTATCTGTTCCCTGGCATCAGCCAAAGAAAGAATAAAGTTTTTGAGTTCGGTTTCATCGCCGCCGAAAGCCAGGGCATTCTCAAAACCGACACCCAGCTTACGGGCGATTTTTCCGCACTTGCGCGCAAACGCCTTGCGTTCAAGTGCCTTTTTTCTTTCTTCCGCGCGCTGTTTACGAGATGCTTCTTCTCTGGCCGCATCATACGCCGCCTTCAAAGGCGATTCTGAAATCAGCCGGCAATCGCTGTTGCAAAGACCATTTTCAAACCTGCCCGAAACCTTTTCTTTCAGGCTATAGACCGTCTTGCCGTCATTGGCATGGCCGTCCGGAAGTTCCTGCCGCAAACGGGAGACTTCCTGCTTGTACTCTTCGGAAGTAATCTCCTTCAAGCTGTTGCCGCATCCCGTATAATTCCCCCAAGAGGTATACATAAAGTACGCCTCCCCGATTTGGAAAAGCATTTCACAACGTCTGTTCCAGGGATTGGTTCCCCAATAGTAACGGGAGCTATAAATAACAAGATTTTGGATTTCTGCGTTGAAATTAATCCAAAATTTTTCCATAAATTTCATGCCTGCTTATTTGCTTTCGCACTTCACAGACATGTGATTTAAAGCGCTCAAAAGCCTCTCGGGCATAATTCAAAAAGCTGTCTGGTTTTTCATAAGAGGTACTGTGCTTCGCTCTGACTGCCTCAACGTAAAGGGCATTAACCGTTCACTTTTCAAAATTATGTGCTCCCTGCTTGCCAGTGAGTGGATAGTTTCTGTCACTTCACATCAACTGACGCGGAAAATGACATAATACAAATAAAATAATTAATAACAATTTTGAATTATACTGCATTTGAAACATTTTGTCAAATTTGTCTTCAAAAAAAAACAAAACACACCGGCAACAATTTTCGCCCTGCTGCGCGGTTTCGTTTTTCTGATTGCGGCATTTATAATAATGCCCCGCGCTTTGGGAACACCGGGAATTTGGCTGGCAATGCCGGTTTCCGAAACCATGACAACCTTTGTCATTATCTGCTGTTATATTTTCAAACGCAGAAAAAAGACCGGAAACCTGAAACTTTCTGCCGGCCGTGTATAAGGGACACGCTTAAAGGGAGCCTTTCCGAAGGCTCCCTTTTCCATGTTTTTTCACTGTTAAGACAAGTTTTCTTCTTGCTTTGAAATAGACATCATCAGCTTAATGCGGTTAATCTGATTGGTCTCGCTGGCGCCGGGATCATAATCAACCGCTATAATATTGGCTTTCGGAAAACGCTTTTTGATTTCTTTGATAAAACCTTTTCCGGTAATATGATTCGGCAAACAACCAAAAGGCTGCATGCACAAAACGTTATCGACGCCGGCCTCCAACAGTTCGACGATTTCGGCCGTCAAAAGCCACCCTTCCCCGGTTTGGTGCCCCAAAGACAGCAGCCCGCGGATTTTTTTGCGCAGATTTTTGAAAAAAACCGGCGGTTCAAACCGTTTGGAGCAGGCAAAGCCCAGACGCATGGAGCCCCGGCACAATTCCAAAAGGGCAATGCTGGAAATACTGACGGCATAAGCCTTCCAGGATCCCTGCAAATATTTGTAGTTAAAGATATGATCATAAAACCCGTACAGCATAAAATCCATCAAATCGGGAACAACTGCCTCGCCGCCCTCTCTTTCAATAACCCGGGCGGCCTGATTATTCGCATCGGGATGATATTTCAGCAAAATCTCACCGACCAGTCCGACGCGCGGCTTGCGTTTGACATCCTGCAGCGGCAGCTTGTCAAACTCCCGGATCATCCGGAACATGTTAAGGTTAAACGTCAAAATATTGCCGCTTTTTAAGTTCTTTTTTATGATTTTAACCCAGCGGTTAAGCAGCTTCTGCGTGCTTCCCGGCACTTTTTCATACGGATGGACACGATTAAACATCCGCATCAGCGCGTCACCGTAACACCCCGCCATAATAGAGCGCAGCAAAATCTTGCGGCCGGGAATAAAACCGGGACTGTCCACATTGCCGCTGACATTCATGGTAATCACCGGAATATGCGCCATATTGCACTGAATCAGCGCCCGGCGCAAAAGCCCGGCATAGTTCGAAGCCCGGCAGCCGCCGCTGGTTTGCGAAATCAAAAGCGCAATTTTATCTGTATCGTAATTACCGTCGCGAATAGCCTGCAACAACTGGCCGATAACGACGATAGCCGGGAAACAGGCGTCATTGTTAACATGTTTCAGCCCAAGCTCAACCGCGCTCTTGCTTACCCGCGGAAGCTGGGCAACCTTGTATCCTTCGCTGGCAAAAACCGTCTCCAAAAACTGAAAATGCATCGGCGACAGCTGCGGAATCAAAATCGTATGCGTTTTTTTCATTTCTTCCGTAAAGACTGCCGGCTTGGCTATATTTTGTTTCAAGACATCCTTTTGACGCTGCTGCATATCTTTCAACGCGGCCAACAGCGAGCGGATTCTAATCTTAGCCGGCCCGAGGTTATCCCCCTCGTCTATTTTGATTTGCGCGTACAGCCGGTCTTTGGAGGTGACAATCTCTTCCAACTGATCAGATGTAATGGCATCAACCCCGCAACCGAAAGACACCAGCTGCAAAATAGCCAGATTCTGACTGTCGGCCGTAAAGGTTCCGGCCCGGTACAAACGGGAATGATACGTCCATTGATCTCGTACGCGCAGAGCCTCCGGATTCGGCCGCAGATGAGCAACGGAATCTTCCGTCAGCACGGACAATCCGCAAGAATTGATAAGCTCCGGAATACCATGGTTGATGGCCGGATCAATATGATACGGATGCCCGGCCAGCACAATGGCATACTCGCCGTTTTGTTTCAGCTGCTCCACGGCTCTGACGCCGGCCTCGCGAATATCTTTCTTAAACCGCCGCAATTCCACAAAAGCGCGTTTGACGGCCATCCGCAGCTGCAAAGAAGAAAATCCTTCAAACAGCGGCACAGATTTCAGCCGCCGCGCCAAAATTTTCTCATCCAGCGGCAAAAACGGCGTAAAACAGGGAATGCCCTTTTCCGTCAGCTCTGAAATATTTTTGGCCAACAGTTCCGGATAACCGGTCACCACCGGACAATTATAACAATCCGCCTGAGAAGCAAATTCCTTTTGCTCTCTCGGAATACACGGAAAGAAAATGCAATCAACGTTCTTCTCGATTAAATCCATAATATGTCCGTGCGCCATTTTAGCCGGATAACAAACCGTTTGAGACGGAATGGAATCATAGCCGCTGAAAAACATTTTTCGGGAAGAAGGCGCCGAAAGCTCAACCCGGAACCCCAAATGCGTCAGCAGAGTAAACCACAGCGGATAATCCTCATACATGTTCAACGCGCGCGGAATGCCGACCGTCCCGTGGGTTGCTTTTTCTTTGGGCAGCGGCTGATAATGCTCAAACAACCGTTTATATTTGTAAGCGCAAAGATTTATTTTGTTGTTTTTGGCCAGACCGGCACCTTTTTCGCACTTGTTGCCGGAAATAAATTTCTTTTGCCCGCCAAAATTTGTAATTGTCAGCATACAGTGATTGGCACATCCCTGACATCTGGCATTGGTGGTTTTTATTTGCAGCGTATCAATTTCTTCCGGAGCCAGCAGCTTAGTCTTAACGCCGTTTTCCGGACCGCGTTTTTTAGCCAGAAGCGCTACACCGAAAGCGCCCATCAGCCCGGACAGCCCGGGACGCACAACCGGTTTTCCCACCTGAATTTCCAACGCCCTGAGCAGCGCGTCATTCAAAAACGAACCGCCCTGTGCCACGATACAGTCGCCGAGTTCGGAAACGTCATTAATTTTAATCACTTTATAACAGGCATTTTTAATAACCGAATAAGACAGTCCCGCCGCAATATCTCCGACGGAAACGCCCTCCTTTTGCGCCTGTTTGACCTTCGAGTTCATAAACACCGTGCAGCGCGTTCCCAAATCAACCGGATTTTTGGCCTTAAGAGCCGCCTCGACAAAAGTCGGCATATCCATATTCAACGACTTTGCAAAATTCTCGATAAAAGAACCGCAGCCGGAAGAACATGCCTCATTAAGCCCGATTTTTTCAATAACGCCGTTTTTCAGCGTCATGCATTTAATATCCTGCCCGCCGATATCCAAAACAAAACTGGCGTTCGGCGCAAAAAAAGTCGATGCCTGACAATGCGCCACCGTCTCCACTTCATCAATATCAAGACGCAGGCCGGCTTTCAGCAGTGCGCTGCCGTAGCCGGTCGCCGCCGCGGCCTTAATTTTCAACCCCGGTTTGGCGCGGCCGTAAATTTCTTTCAAAATCTTCAATGCCTGATGAAACGGATCGCCGTTATTGGAACCGTAATAAGAATACAACAGGCGATTCTGGTCATCAATCAAAACCGCTTTAATCGTCGTCGAACCGCTGTCAATGCCGAGCCAGGCATCTCCCTCGTATGCCTCCAGCGAAAAACGAACCACGTCATTCTGACTGTGGCGTTTATCGAAAGCCTCTTTTTCCTGCTTGTTTTTAAAAAGCGGCGGCAGCTTCTGAATATCGTTTTCTTCCCCCAGTTGTTCCAAAGCAGCTGCAGTTTCCTTCAAATCAATTTCCTGCTCCGAACAACTCAGCGCATGCAGCGCCGCGCCGACGGCCACAAACAACTCGGCATTTTCCGGCAAAACGGCAGTCGTTTCATCAAGCTTCAAGGTATCGCGAAAACATTTGCGCAGCGATTTCAAAAACGCCAACGGTCCGCCCAAAAGAACGACTTTTCCCGAAATTTCCCGTCCGCGCGCCAAACCGCCGATAAACTGATTGACCACCGCCTGCATAATGGACATGGCAATATCGCTTTTGGCACAACCTTCGTTAATCAGCGGCACAATATCCGTTTTGGCAAAAACGCCGCAGCGCGAAGCAATCGGGTAGATATTCTTGTATTGCAGCGCCAGTTCATCCAGCTCATTGACACTCATATTCAAAAAAGACGCCATTTGATCGATAAAAGCACCCGTCCCGCCGGCACAGGTTTCATTCATGCGCAAATCCGTCCCGCTGGTCAAAAAAGTCAGCTTGGCGTCTTCGCCGCCGAGTTCGATAATCACATCCGCATCGGGTATCAGCTTTTTAATACTCAGGCTGGAGGCAATCACTTCCTGCACAAACGGCACATTAAGCCTGGTACACAAAGACAAGGCGCCGGAGCCTGTCATGCTCAGCCGAAACTTGCTTTCCGGAAACTGCCGGATAACCTCGCCGATAATGGAAATAATCTTTTTTCGGACTTCCGACATATGTCGCTGATAAGTAGAAAATAAAACATTTTCCTTATCATCAAGAACCACTGCTTTAACGGTCGTGGAACCGACATCTATGCCAAGATACAAAAGTTTTTCAGTCCGAATAGTCATTCATATCACCCATTATAATCCTAAAAAAATTCTTCTAATGGTACAGCCCCGAAAGGGATTAAGTCAAGTTTGTTTTTCTGCAAAAGCACACCCAAAATCAAAGCTGCCGCATTCTCCGAAAACGCCGGAACCGCCTTATTCAAAACTTGGGATAACTCAGAATGGATTCTTTCTCCTCTCAACACTGCTTTTTAAGTCCCGGCAAAAAAAATCCCGGCAGCCGACAAACGACACTCCGGGATAAAATTAAAAGCCGTTAAAAAGCAAAGACACAACGAACGCGGTAATCGTAGTCCTTATTGGTGTAGTACATATCGCCGTCGGACGGTCGCACAACCCACGCGTTGTAGTAGTTATAGTCCTCGGACGAAGACCTGTACCAATCATACTCCTCAAGCTGAGGCTGTTTTATCTCCTCCAGTGCTTTTTGAATAGCACCAAAATTTCTAAATATCTTGACCAATTCATCTTTACTGGGCAAAAACGCCTCACCGACCCTGACGCCGTCAAAGGCATACGCAGCACACCATTCGGCCGCCGCCGCCTTCTTGTTTTGCCTACGTGCCGCTTCCAAAATCAAACGAGTATTTTCCTTGCCGCTTTTTTTGAAAGTACCGGGCTTCAAATACACACTGGACCACGGCAACTCTGTTTCCCGCAACCCGAGAATCAAACCGTGCTTGCTGCTTTCATCAACCCAGCCAACAACCCCGGAAATCTGTTTCTCCGGAATAACCTCTGCCGAAATCGTCCTGTCCGAATAATAATACATTCCCGGACAAACAACATCAGGTAATACAGCTTCTTCAGATTGAACGGAAACTTCTTCTGTTTTGTCAGAGCAAACAGAAATTTTGCCAAAATACGCTGCTGCCTCTTCTGCCGTCAACCCAAAACCTTCTGCAACGGCTGCTAACGCTTTTAATTTTTCATTTTTCTCCATAATTATAAAGTTTAAGTTAATAATTTGCTTTCTAGACAACAAGCTAAATCACATCCGCCGCCCTGTCAAGGACAAATTAGACAAACATACCTCGCGACCATTTATCTGAGACACAAAATAAAAAAACAACACTGTTGTAAAATGAACCTCCACAGGCATTAGCCGGTGGAGGTTCATTTTGGTCACTTCAAAATATCCTTTGTTCCATCGAGCAGTTCCACACCCTTAGGCTACTATGGCGGATCATTTGCAAAGAAATATGTTTACAAAATTGAAAAAATAAAATTATTTGTATAAAAATAGATAAAAAACTTGCGATTTTTTATAACTAGTTTATAAAGAAATCTAACGTTCGTCAGATTTTGATAACAAAAAAAGGTTTACTCTTAGAGGTGTACAAAGTAATATGTCCACAGCTGCCGATACCTGCTCTCCGCTGATTGTGGACTTAGACGGAGATGGTGTGGAAACAACAACAGTTGAAAACGGAGCATATTTTGATCATGATAATAACGGATTTGCGGAAAAAACCGGTTGGGTTGGCAAAGATGATGGACTGCTTGCCAAAGACCTTAACGGAAACGGACAGATTGATGATGGAACGGAGTTGTTTGGAAATAACTCCGTTCTGTCTAACGGGCAAATTCTTACCAAAATAAAAACCTCTCCCTTGCGGAGAGGCTTTTATTATGGTGGGCCCAGATGGACTCGAACCAACGACCAGACCGTTATGAGCGGCCTGCTCTAACCAACTGAGCTATGGGCCCATCTTATTCTTACAGACAGAGAAAATAAGCTAAAACCGCCGCATAGTCAAGAGCTATTTTTAGACATGCAAAACAATAAAAAAATCCCGCCATACCAAAAGCATAGCGGGACATTTTAATAATTTCCTTATGACAAAAGACTGATTACGCCGTCACGATAAACATATCGGCGCCCGTCATCCATCGTAAAACTGTCACCGTCTTTAATCTCATCAATATAAAAAGACGGTTGATTTTCCTCAACAAAAAACATTTTTGTCATCCAGAGAGTTTTGGTTCCGAAAGCCTTAACATAAACAATCGCTTTCTTAACCTTGTTAAACCCGGGAATATAGCCCTCATAATCACACAAAAAACAAGGACACCCGACAACATCATCTTCCGCAACATTACGGGTAAAACGCGCTAATCTGACATACGCCGGAAGATTATCTTCTTTCACAATCAGTTCATTATCCAGCATATTCGCTGACAAAAAAGCCTTCATCAAATTCAATGCCGTTCTTACATCTGGCACTTTTAAATCTTTTGGTTTCATAATAAGTTATAATTTATAAGTTCAACCCTTTCAAAATATAAAAATTTTCAGAAAAGTCAAGAACAAATCAATCCAAAACAAGTCCGCAGGTCAAGTTTTTAATCATCTCGAAATCAGACTTAAAACCGCAGACATACATTTTTTTCACACGGCAATTCCGCTCAAAATGCGCCTCGTCAAAACAAACCAGTTCCTCGCCGTTGTCATAGTCATAAAAGCCCATCCCCAACACATTGCAGATAGCCATTCCGGCCGCGATATCCCACAAATTTGCCCGAACAAACGCCGCTTTCACCTGTCCCAGCGCCAAAAAGACAAAATAAATCACTGCCGAAAAATAATCCTGCATCACATAATGCCCGTCAAAATGATGCGGTTTAAGCTTTATTCTCCAGGCATGCCCCATCACCACCCGGGACAAAGACGGACGGTTCGGCTCAAGCTCTTCCCGCCTGCCGTCATGCTCAAACCACACCCGGCAGCCGTCCGTATAAACAAGCTCGTCAAGCGCCGGCGCATACAAAAAACCGTATAACGGCCGCCCGTTTTTCATAACACCGATGGAAATGCCGTACAAAGGCAAATCCGCCGCATAATTAATCGTCCCGTCAATCGGATCTATCACCAACAGATACTCATGTTTGGCAGCTTCTTCAAAAACCCTGCCCTGCAAAGAAGCAACGCTTTCTTCATCAATAATCAGATAATCATACGCAGAAAGTTTTTGAGCCGCGAAATCTTTAAACCGCCGACTGATTTCGGTATCGACTTCCGTCACCATGGAACTGACAGCCTCGTCTCCCCACTTAAAATTCAGCCGGTGGTCCTGCCGTCCGCTTTTTTCCAACGCCAGGCGCCCGGCTTCTTTTATAAAATTTTTTATTTCTTCAATCATCTGTTGCCCGTCGTATTTCCAAATATTCTTATTCTTCTATACTTTAAAAATAAAAAACACTCAAGCCCCTTTCAAAAGCCGAGTGTTTTTTTCAGAATTTGTCATTGCGCGGCATACATCCGCTTTTGCGCCTCCACATAGGCATCCAGCCTATCGATAAAATTCTGGGTAGCCGGTGTTCTGACATATTGAGGCAGCAACAGCATAATCTGTTGCAAAACCAATGCCTCCCGTATTGAAGGATTGTCTCTGTCCAGCATACGATTGCCATAAAAGCAAATCATCGTTTGCTTTTTAGATAAAATCTTAGCCACACGCTGCAAAAACAGATTATTCAAAAAATAATACTGCATATTTTGGCGCTGTTTGATTTGACAACTTTCCGCATCAGGAGAAATTTTGCCCTTGCGCACAAAATACAAACACTGCAGTTTGTGGTGCCAAAATGCCCAGACATCATATGTCTGCAAAATACAGTCATAATCAAAATCCTCGCCCAGGTTTTCCAAATCATCCAAAAATTTTTCGGATGCGGCATACGCGGGATTCAGTCTGGCCTTGGTTAAAATATCTTCTTTTTTCATACATAAAAATATTTAAATTAAAAATTTGTTATCTGCGCCAGACCTAACACGAAAAAGCTTTGTTGTCAAGGACGGACGGTCATGACAAATTATCGACCGTCTTGTGCCCGGTGGCAAAATCCTTAACCAAAAAAGTCGTCACTTCTGCCTTGGAATGTTTCTGAAACAATAAACCATGCCCCAGACACAAACCGACATTAATATTAAAATCCGTCTGCTGTTCATTCAAAAAACGAGCCTGAAACAACGGATCGCAGCATGGTCCGGCCATCTCCGCGCAAATACTGCAGCCATCAAGACCGCTTTCCTTGCAATTAACGGCAACAACGTCAAATTTCTGTTGCTTCAAAATATCGGCAAGTTTATCCGCATATTTCTGAACGGCCTTGCAATTGGCTATGCCGATTTTTTTAAATCCCGAAACTCTGATAAAATCAATCAACTCCTGCAACCGGGATTTATTTTTGGTCCGAAAAGAAATCTCCATCACTTTTCTGTCCCGGGCATCATACATACAGTCCATCGTCCTAGTCCTTTCAATGGTTCCGCTTTATCATATATCAAAAAAAACAACACTCAAGAAATATTGCGTTTTCAGCCGATAAAAAAGCACCGGAAATTATCCGATGCTTTTCCATAGAACATTCAGCCTTTCACCCAAAGCCCCCGCCAGTCCACAACGGACAGCCATTCATTTTTCTCGGCCGTCCGCATAAAAATTTCGGCGGCCTTGTTGTCCTCCTCCGACAGGTTGTTTGGATTTGTCTTTTTAAAATAAGACATTATGTCAAAAACCGTATCAACAAAAAAATCAACATACCGGACTTCATACGCGGCAAACGTCTTTTTCAGCAAGAAAAAATGTTCCGCCTGCTCAACATCGCCATCTTGTTCCGCCTGCCCGATTTTACAGTCAAACTTTTCCTGCCAGCCGACAAATATCGCATAACTTTGCAATACTTCGCCGGAAGTCAATTCAATCTGCCGATTGACAATTTGTTCCGATAAGGTCATCGCCGCCACATAATTTTGACGGGCCTCGTTCAAAAAATTATTCATAAAACAAAATTATTAAGTTAAAAATTTTTAAGTGAACGCACCATAACATCGGCCCTCTTTTTTGTCAATATTCTCTATTCCAAGCGATAAGGGCCGGAAGAAAAACTCCCGGCCTTTTTGTTTTAATTATCCCTGTTTGCAGGAGATAATGCTTTGTTGATGCGCTTCACGATAATCACAAACGCGACGCAATGTTTCCGTGGAATAACTGTTCAGACGAATGTCAACCTCCCACGGCATCGGTTCCTCCCAGCCAAAAGTCGGTATTTTGCCGTACCGCAACATCATGACTATCCACTCACCCATGTGAAGCCTGCTGA